>JALQUZ010000009.1 GCA_023263695.1 Ilumatobacteraceae bacterium | reverse complement strand
CCGCCTGCTGCGTGCCAGGTGGATCCTGCGGTGAGTTCTTTGCGCTCTACAAGCACAACATCGGACCAACCAGCCTTGGTGAGGTGATAGAGCACTGAGGCTCCAACAACTCCACCTCCGACTACTACTACGCGTGCTGATGATTTCATGGTTGATGTCCTTCCGTATATAACGTAAATCGGTTACTTAAAAATCGGTTGCCACGCCGCCCTCGGCGACGCGACGCTGCTTGAACTCCAACAGTTCTTGCTGAATTGCGGAGTCGAGTTCTGGAGCAATGAACTCTTCAACGTAAGCCTGCGCAAGTTGTTTTGCCTTTTGGTCAGCAGTTGGTTTGCCGGCTTCTTCCCACGACTCGTAGTTACGCCAATCGGAAATCAACGGCTTGTAGAACGCATCACGGAAACGGTCTTGTGTGTGTTGCGTGCCAAAGAAGTGTCCGGCTGGTCCAACTTCTTGAATGGCTTCGAATGCCAGCGTAGATTCGTCAACAACGATTGGTTCTAAATAGTCGGCAACCATTGCGAGCAAGTCGGCATCGAGCACAAACTTCTCGAGTGAAGCGTGTAGTCCGCCTTCCATCCAGCCTGCACCGTGCATCAAGAAGTTCACTCCACCTTGAATTGCGCCCCATAGTGAGAACACGCTTTCGTAGGCCGCCTGAGCATCTAGAGCATTTGCTGCACATACGTTGCTTGAACGGAACGGAACTTTGTATCGACGTGCGAGTTGTCCGCCAGCCATTGCGGTACGCATGTATTCAGGTGTTCCAAATGCTGGTGCTCCTGATTGCATGTCCACGTTTGACGTGAATCCGCCGTACATCACTGGAGCGCCAGGGCGAACGAGTTGTGTGAACACCATTCCAGCTAGTGCCTCAGCATTTTGCAGTGAAAGTGCGCCAGCAAGTGTGATTGGAGCCATTGCACCGGCAAGAGTGAACGGAGTGATGACGATGATCTGATTACGAGCTGAATATTCCATGATGCCTTGCAACATCGGAATGTCAAGACGCAACGGTGAAGACGAGTTGATGATGGTGAACACCGATGGCTCTTTGTCCAAAGTTGCATCATCGATACCGCGTGCAATGCGCGACATCTCCAATACGTCTTGGTTGCGCTGACGACCGAGGCTGTAGCAGTGGATCGGTTTGTCGGTCATGGTGAGCATGTCGTAAGTGCATTCCAAGTGACGAATGGAGGAGTGCAAGTCAACTGGTTCAACTGGGTAGCCAGCAGTGAAGTGGACGATGTTGAAGCTTTGAGTCAGCTTGAGTAGGTCTTGGAAGTTCTGTCGGTTTCCTGCGTGACGAGTGCCGTCAAGCTCCATGAAGTTAGGTGGGCTTGCAACAGAACCGAATGCCATCCAGTCACCACCAATATTGAGGGTGTGGTTTGGGTTGCGCGAATGCAGTTTGAATTCACTTGGGCACGTCTTGATGGTCTCTTCAACAAAAGCTGGGTCGAAGCGCACTCGGTTATCGGAAATTTTTGCTCCGCCAGATTTAGCGATCAGCTCGAGCGCCTCGGGGAGTAAGAAGTCAATGCCGATTTCGGAGAGGACGCGCAGTGATGCATGGTGAATGGCTTCAACCTCGTCATCGCTGATGACTTTGGTTGGGGCATATTTCATTCGAGGTTGACGAAAAGCCTTTTGCTCGGGGAGTCGGGAGCGTGGACCTGCTGCTTGACGTTCACGTCCGCGACGACGCGGCCCACCAGTTTCGACTTCGGTCACGATGTCCCTCAATTTGGTTTCCGGGCCCGAAAATTCGGACCACACAAGGAGGAAACACTACAACCAACACCTGATTTTCGCCATATTGCATATGGCATTAAGGCATTTGTGAAAGAGATTTACCCGCGCCGGCGGCGAATTTCTTCGGAGATTGCGGGCACAATCTTGTGCAGGTCGCCAATAACGGCATAGCCAGCCTTGGTCACAATGTTGGCTTCCTTATCAGTGTTGATGGCAAGAATGTTTTTCGAAGCCATTGCGCCAACCCAGTGTTGGATGGCCCCGGAAATTCCGCAGGCAATATAGATGTCCGGAGCAATTCGGGTGCCGGTTTGGCCAACTTGGTCGGTGTGATTGCGCCAGCCGTTGTTCGTAACTGCGCGCGAACAGCCAACGACTCCGCCCAGTAGACCTGCAAGCTCTTCTAGTGGAGCAAATGCTTCTGCCGAACCAACACCGCGACCACCGCTTACTACCACTGGCGAGGTTGCGAGCGTGACACCTGCAACGCGTTCAACTCGGTCTTGGACAAATGAATGCATCACCGAATCGTTCAGTTCAACATTGTGCACCGTGTTGGTGGCAGCTGCTGGAGATTCACTTGCTTCAACTGTGTGGTTTGCAAGCGTGACCAACTTCATTGGTGCATCAACTTCGGCTTGCTCGAGCAGTGATCCGCCCCAACGTGCGCGAACCACCTTCAAAGGTTGTGCGCCGGTAAATGCAGTGTCAAATTCGATGCAGTTCATTGATGCTGGTAAATCGAGTCGTGCTGCAACTTGTGCAATCACTTCGTGACCGCGTTCAGTTCCAGTTCCCATCACCACTTGTGGCGTAGTTGCGCGAACAACTTGCGCAATCGCTTCGCCCCACGCTTCTGGTCCGAAGTCGGTGAGTGCTGCATGGTGTGCTTGATGAACAACGGTTGCTCCGTATTGAGCAGCAATCGTTGCAAGTGAATCGGCATTCGCGCCAACGGTCACTGCTTCGAGCGAAGTGCCCATCTGTGTTGCAAGATTGCGCGCTGCGGTTAACACGCCAAGTGATGCTGGAGCGATAGTTCCGCGATCGTGTTCGATTACGGCAAGAACGCTCATTTGAACACTCCTAGTTCTTCAAGCAAGTCAACTACTGCTGAAGCTGCTTCTGGTCCTGTTCCCAAAATTTGCGTATTGCTTACGCGCTCTGGTGGGCGTTGAAGTTGAATCATCTTTAACCCGCCAACTGAACCGGTCGATTCTGTTCGTGTGACATCGACTTTCTTTGACGCCAAGCGGCCCTTCATGGTTGGGTAACGGGGAAGGTTGATTCCTTCTTTCACGCCAACTGCAGAAGGCATTGGCAACATGTAGATCTCTTGACCTGCGTCGCTTTCACGGCGAACCTTGGCAATGGTTCCTTCGATGTCGAGACCTTTTGCACCGTTCACCATTGGGCGGCCGAGCTTGAGGGCTACGCGAATACCAACTTGATAACCACATGAGTCTGCTGATTCGTTACCGAATAGCACTAAGTCGAACTTGCCGTTTGCGTTTTCAAGATCGGTAATCACCGAAGCAATTGCTTGCGCAGTTCGCTGTGGGTCCCAGTCCGATTCGGTGATCGGAACAAGTACCGCTTTAGCTGCACCAACGCTGACTGCGGTGCGTAACTGCTCTTCGGCTTCTGCTGGCCCAAGAGTAAGTACGGTGACTTCGCCGCCGTGCTTCTCTACGAGTTGTACTGCTTGTTCCACGGCGCACTCTTCGTGCGGACTAACCGTGAATCCAAGGAATGCAGTGTCTACTGCTTGGCCATCTTCAGTGATGTTGATGCGTGCACCAGGAGCTGGCACACGTTTCACGCAAACGAGAATGTTCATGACGAGTTACTTAGCTCTTCATGCGAGCGTCGGTTGGGTCGAACAGCGGTTGGCTGCCTACTCGAGCGACTTTTACTGGGAACAATTCGTTCATGTACATCACGCGCAGTTCGTTGCCTTCAACAGCATGTTCTGGTGTGAGGTAGGCGAGGAGCAAGTACTTGCCGAGCGACGGTCCCATACCAGCGGTGGTGACGCGTGATACGCGGCCCTTAGCGTCAACGATTCGCTCGCCAGTCTTGGTGAGGATTGGTTCGTTGCCTCCCGTTGGGTAACGCTTGATACCTGACTTCGACGTGTGGTCAAGAATTTCGAGCGTGCACATAATTGCCGCTGGCTTTTCTTCACGTGCCTTCATGTATGCGGCCTTACCAATGAAGTCGGCCGACTTCACCTTCGGACGTGCCAAACCTGCTTCAACTGGTGTGTATTCGCTTTCAAGTTCTGCACCCATGAGGCGGTAGCCCTTTTCGATGCGACCAGTTACTGCGTATACGCCCATTCCTACAGGAATGATGTCGAATTCTTTTCCAGCTTCTGCAATGGTGTCCCACATACGCAGACCGTGCTCCATGCGTGTGTACACCTCCCAACCATTTTCTCCCACATATGAAATGCGGAACATGGTTGCAGGTACACCGTCGATCAACACGTCGCGCACTGATCCGTATGGGAAGTTTGCTTGCGACACATCGAATGGAATCAACTTGCCTTCGGCATCGATGGTTTGTGTTGCCTTCGCCATGGTCTTTTCAGCGTTTGGTCCCCACACACCAATGGTGCAGAGTGCTTGGCTCATGTCGGTGAAGGTGACCGAACCATCGGTTGGCATGTACTTCTTGAACCAGTATTTGTCGCGTCCACCGTCAAATGCGCCGGTGATTACACGGAAGTGTTCTTGGCCGAGTCGCATGATGGTGAGGTCGCCACGGAATCCGCCACCTGGAGTGAGGAGTGGTGTATAGACCGAACGGCCAACTGGCACGTCAACATTGTTGACGCATACGTATTGCAAGAAATTGACGACGCCTGGGCCTTCAAAGTCGAATTCGTTGAACGCAGTGAGGTCCACCATGCCAACTGATTCGCGCATTTGCATGTGCTCTGCGTTGGTGATTGGTGACCACCAGCGTGCATCCCATTCATGTTCGCGAGGTGCGCACACTGCTGGGAACTTGTCGACGAGTTTCGCATTCGATGCAAACCACTGTGGACGCTCCCAACCGCGGGCATCGAAGAATGTTGCGCCAAGTGCTTCTTCGCGTGGGTAGAACGGGCTACGACGCATATTGCGCTGCGAAGCCCACTGTTCGCGTGGGTGCACAATGCCGTATGTCTTGTTGAAGTGCTCATCGCAACGTGCGTAAATGTGGTGCTCAGTTTTTTCGTGTGGGTAAAAACGGCTGATGTCTGACGAGTGTGGGTCACACAAGTGTGGGTAGCCATACGTCATCCATTCGGCAACGAGTTGTGCAATGCCTGGACCTTCTTTAATCCATACAGCAGCAGCAGACCACAAGTTCTTTACTTCAACGGTTTCGCCAAGTACTGGCATTGCGTCTGGTGTGAGTGAAAGCAAGCCGTTGATGGCGTATTTAATTTCGGCGTCGCCGAGCATTTCCATCAACTCAATTGCTTGTTCCATCTGCGGATCGAAGTCGTCCATGGTGAGTGGCAACTCGGTTGGGGAGAGTGCCGATGCTTCGTTTGACGGAATGTCGTCTGGGTGCATGAAGATTGCACGGTGAGCGTACGAACCGACTTCCATCGAGCCCGTTGATTGACGCTCGTAGCAGAAGGTGTCCATGTCGCGAATGATTGGGAATGCAACTTCGGCATTGGTCTTTTGCAATACGTCAATTGGTCCAACGTCTGCCATCTGGTGAACAGCTGGTGTAAGTGGAATGTTTGCTCCCGCCATCTTTGCGATGCGTGGGCTCCACACGCCGCAAGCAATGACGACGTATTCAGCTTCGATGCGTCCCTTATTGGTAACTACAGCAGAGATTTGACCGTTCTTAGTTTCGAGGTCAAGCACTTCTGTGTTTGCAAACACTTGCAAGTGGCCGGCCTTCAGTGCGCTTTCGCGCATCAAAGTACCCGTTTGTAGCGAATCGACAACCGACACGCTTGGTGTGTAGAAACCACCGAGCAAAATCTTTTCGTTAATGAACGGAACAAGTTCTTTGATTTCAGCTGGGGTAAGCAACTTTGCATCAATGCCCCATGCTTTTGCCGAAGTCATGCGGCGGTTGAATTCCTCCATGCGCTCTGGAGTGCGAGCAACTTCAATACCGCCAGAGGTGTTGTTCATGCCGTGCTCGATGTACTGCTGCTGTGATGCAAGCGTGAGTAGTGCCATCTCTTTGTTGTGGTCGGTAGGGAAGATGAAGTTGGACGCGTGACCGGTTGAACCGCCTGGGTTTGGCAATGGCCCCTTGTCAATGAGCACCATGTCGGTCCAGCCGAGCTTGCTCAAGTGGCCAACAAGACAGTTGCCCACGATTCCGGCGCCAATAACGACACACTTTGCGCGGCTTGGAAATTCACTCACGAGATACCCCCAAAAAGAGGACCACACCCCCGTTGGGCGAGGCCACAATTGAATTTTGGTAGTATATCAGCGCAATATCATCACGTAAAAATCGGGATATGATGCCCTGCGTGAGTACTTCGTTGAGCGAGCAGGCCTATCTCGAGATTCGGAACAAAATTGTCCGCCTCGAATTGGCCCCCGGCGACGTGATTAAAGAGGAGACCCTTCAGGGTCAACTCGGCATCGGCCGCACCCCAATTCGTGAGGCGCTCCAGCGGTTAGCCCGTGACCAGTTCGTCACGGTCATCCCGCGCCGAGGCATGTTGGTGTCAGGTATTGACGTCATGGAACTGAGCATGTTGTACGAGACCCGTGCACTACTTGAACCCTATGCAATGCGACTTGCTGCCAAGCGAGGAAAACAAGAACATTGGGACGAAATGGCTCGCGTGCTTGCGCGCGCAGAAGCGCCTGGCGCCACAAACGATGATCTCATGAAGATCGACCGCCGGTGTCACGAAATTGTGTGGGATGCAGCTGGCAATCGTTTTCTTACTGCAACGCTCGACATGATGTACGCGCAGAGTGATCGCTTGTGGCATTTGTATATTGCCGATGTTGCCGACATGAAGCACGCTGTACAAGAGCATGGCGAAATGTTTGAACGACTTGCAGCGGGCGATGGTGATACCGCTGCAGAGTTGTGCGAAAAGCACGTACGTGGTTTTGATGATGAAATGAATCAGGCAGTGCGTAAGCGTCTGAGTTCGCCGCTTCCAAAATAACTATTCAAATTTTCCCAGCACCTGCGCAGGGTCTGTGCTCGCAGTATCTGGCCAATTTGAATACCAAATGTCGGCCGCCGATGTGCCGACGTGAAGCGGCACACGATCAAATCCATCGAGTGGTGCGACAAGTGGTTGAACAACAACATCCCACCGTGGCTTTGAGAAATACGGAAACGATTGTCGCGGTTTTCCCGACTTGTTGAATACGCGGTGTGGAGTAGAGAGAAGTCGTCCACCGCTCCAGAGCTCCAACATGTCACCAACATTGAGCACCATGCCGTTCTCTGGGCAATCTGCATTGATCCACTCACCGTTGCGCTTGCGCACTTCAAGTCCTCCGATGGGATCATGTGCAAGCAGCGTGAGCAAGTTGAAATCCTTATGTGGGTGAATTCCCCATGTGTCTGCTTGTGGTTCAACAGGTGGGTAGTTCAACAAGGTCATGTTGGTAAGCGGCATAGACATGCACGACAACAGCACATTCGGGTCAACGCCAAGTTGCTCGCATAAGGCAACGATCAGTACTTCGCTCACTGCATCGAGCGCGTGCCAATACTTCATGATTGGCGTGCGAACATCGCTTTCAATTTCCGGCCAAATGTTTGGACCATACAAATCGCATTCTGTGCGAATGGGGTCGTGTGCATCGGTTTCGAAATGCAACTTCCACGCTTCGTATTGATCAGCCTTACCTTTTCCGGAATTAGGTGTGAAATATCCAAGCGGCACAAAGCCGCGGTAGTTGCCCTTCACCACCATGTTGCGCAACAGTGTTTCCCTCGGAGTGTCAAAGACCGTTTTCACCGCGGTGCGCATGTCTGCAGTGATGTCAGGACTGACACCATGTCCAACCACGATCGCGAAACCAATTTCAGAGAGTGCGGTAAACAGTTCTTGGGAAGCCTTGCTGTAGTTGGGGTTTATCGTCCCGTCACGCAGCGGTGCGATATCGATAATGGGCAAACTCTCGGGCATGGCCCAAACCTATATCAGCGCGCGGAGCCTTATGGGGCGTGTCATATATCAGGCGCTCCGACTCCTATATAGTGGTGCGACCAAATCGCCACGAGGTGGCAATTGAACGGGGAGTCTCCACTATGTCGTTTCCATCAGATCTTGAAATTGCGCGCCAGGGCAAGCCACTGCCGTTGAAGGACATCGCTGCCCAGATGGGTATCGGCGAACATCTGCTTGAGCCTTACGGCAAGAGCCTGGCAAAAATCAGTCTCGATGCAATCGACGAGTTGAAGTCGCGTCCAAAGGCGAAGTACGTCGTGGTTACTGCAATCACTCCAACCCCACTGGGTGAAGGAAAGACCACAACAACGGTTGGTCTCGGTCAAGCGTTTAAGCACATTGGCAAAAATGCTGTCATCAGCTTGCGTCAGCCATCAATGGGACCAACGTTTGGAATTAAGGGCGGTGCAGCAGGTGGTGGCTACAGCCAAGTTATTCCAATGGAATTGCTCAACTTGCACCTCACGGGCGACTTCCACGCAGTAACTGCCGCGCACAACTTGCTGTCAGCAATGGTGGATAACCATTTACACCAGGGCAATGAACTCGATCTCGATATGGACAACATCACCTGGCGTCGAGTGATCGACGTAAACGATCGCTCCTTGCGCAACATCATTGTTGGTCTTGGCACGAAGGAAGACGGAGTAGTTCGCCAAACCGGATTCGACATCACCGCAGCTTCTGAAGTGATGGCGATTCTTGCCTTGTCAACTTCGCTTGAAGACATGCGTAACCGTTTCGCTCGCATTGTTGTTGGTTACAACACCAAGGGGCAGCCAGTAACAGCAGAGCAACTGAGCGCAGCAGGTTCGATGGCCGTCATCATGCGCGACGCAATTAAGCCAAACCTTTTGCAGACTCTGGAGAACACCCCCGTAATCGTGCATGCAGGACCATTTGGAAACATTGCACACGGAAACTCGTCAATCATTGGCGACATGATCGGTATTCACGGTGGCGATTATCTCATCACCGAAGCAGGATTCGGCGCCGACATGGGCGCAGAGCGCTTCTTCAACATCAAGTGCCGTTACTCGGGCATGACCCCAGACGCCGCGGTGTTGGTAACAACAGTGCGAGCATTGAAGGCTCACTCCGGTAAGTACAAGATCGTGGCAGGAAAAGCATTGCCTCCAGACTTGCTCGCAGAAAACCCAGCAGACGTTGAAATGGGTGGCGAGAACTTGCGCGCACAAATCGAAAACGTCAAGGCGCACGGCGTAGTTCCAGTGGTTGCCATTAACTCATTCCCAACTGACCATGCCTCAGAGCACGAAGCGATTCGCAAAATTGCGTTGTCTGCCGGTGCACGTGTTGCATTGTGCACGCACTTCGCAGATGGTGGCGCTGGAGCGGTTGAGTTGGCAAAGGCAGTTGAAGAGGCCTGCAACGAGAAGAACAACTTCCACATGCTGTACAAGGACGAGGCATCACTCAAGGAAAAGATTGAGACTGTTGCGAAGACCATCTACGGTGCAGCAAACGTTACGTATTCGGCACTTGCAACCAAGCAGTTGAAGAACTACACCGACAACGGCTTTGGTCACCTGCCAGTGTGTATTGCTAAGACTCACTTGTCCATCTCGGGTGACGCTTCATTGAAGGGTGCACCGAAGGGCCACACTCTGAACGTGCGCGAAGTTCGTGCATCAGTTGGTGCAGGCTTTGTGTATCCAATTTGTGGCGACATGCGCACGCTTCCTGGTCTTGGCACCAAGCCAGCTGCAGCAATCATCGACTTTGATGAGAACGGCGAAATCGTCGGTCTTTCATGAGCACTGATTACAAGCGCACGCCTGGTGGCGCCATCTTGATGGATGGCAATAACTTGCGCGACGAAACGGTTGCACGCTTGCGAAAAGAAATCGAAGCTGCTGGTTCTCCAGCGGTGTGCTTGGCAACAGTTTTGGTGGGTGGCGATAAGCCAAGCCACATTTATGTTGCGAGTAAGCACAAGAAGGCCCAAGAAGCAGGAATGATTTCTGTTGGCGTGCACCTTGAAGAAGATGCAACTCAGGAACAAGTTGAAGCAGAGGTACGCAGGCTTGCTGCAGATCCAACCGTGCACGGCATTTTGGTGCAATTGCCTTTACCAAAACACCTTGATGCCGAACCAGTGCTTGCACTGTTGCCGCCAGAAAAAGATGTTGATGGACTTACGGAGCGAAGCATGGGTCGTCTCTTGCGGGGTCTTCCTGGACATGCACCATGCACGCCACTTGGTGTGATGCGTTTGCTCGAGCGCTACGAAATTCCTACCAAGGGTAAGCGGGTCGTCGTTATCGGTCGCTCAACGTTGACAGGACTTCCTCAATTAGTACTGTTCTTGCGCAAGGGTGGCGACGCAACAACAACATGTACTCACTCGCATACTTCACCTGAAGACTTGAAGGCATATTGCCGCGAAGCCGACATCATCGTGTCGTGCGTTGGTATTGCACGACTCATTACTGCCGATCATGTGAAGCCTGGTGCAACGGTGATCGACGTTGGTGTATCTCGTGAAGAAGCAAAAATTGTTGGTGACGTCGATTTCGATGCAGTTCAGGCTGTTGCTGGCGCAATTACACCAATGCCTGGTGGAACTGGTCCGATGACCATTGGATGCTTATTGGAAAATACGTTGTCCGCAGCAAAAATGCTCGGCGCTTTTCCAACCAAGTAACTGAAACTACATAGCCGCTGGCGCTTGTAAGCGTTTCGCAGTTGACTGCGTAAGGCGATCCAGGATGGTCGCCATAATCACAATTGCTATACCGACTTCTGCGCCAAGGCCTTTGTTCGGACCAGTAAGTGCTTCGATGGAGCGATAACCCAATCCACCACCACCAACCATTCCGGCAATGATCGCCATGGCGAGCACCATCATGACCATTTGATTGATTGCCAAAATGATGCTTGGCATGGCCAGTGGAATGCGTACCCCCCACAGCACTTGTCTGTCGGTAGCGCCAAAAGTTTGCGCAGCTTCAATTGATTCTGCGTTGACCTGTCGGATGCCAAGCGAGGTGAGGCGTATGCCGGGCGGAATTGAATACACCACAGCTGCAATGACGCCAGGCACAGGTCCAACGGTAAAGATCATGACAAAAGGGATTGCATAAATCAGCGGTGGAATGGTTTGTAGTGAATCCAAAATGGGCGAGAGTGCTGCTTCGGCACGAGGTCGTCGCCCAAGCCAAATTCCAATTGGTAGTGCAATCACAATTGAAATCAAAACAGCAACAAGAGTCTGAGAAAGTGTGTCAACTGCATCTGGCCACCTTCCGGTGAGCCCGATCAGAACGATACCGATAGCTGTAGTGAGCGAAAGTTTCCATCCGGCAATTACATAGACAATTGCCGATGCTGCGACAACGATGAACTGCCATGACAGTGAGTTGTTCAACAATTTCTGTGAACGAACGAGAACCTCGCGAACAATGAAATCATTGAATGGATGTGTGATGAATGAAAAGGTGTCGCGGAACCAAATCACTCCAGTATCTACGGGGTCGGCGAACGAGGTTCCCCACGAAAATGGAAACTCATGCCAACCGAGTAATCGTCCAACGATGGTTGCTGCAACAAGAGCTCCGGTGAAAGCAAGCCACTGCTGTCGCGAAAACTTGTGTTGAGTGGAGCCTGGGTTACGCACCAAGGCAAGGCTCACGCGGTCGAGAACGAATGCAACTGAGACAACTGCAAGGCTCACGACAAGGCCTCGTCCTGGCGAGAGCTGACGAACCGTTTGCATGATTTCCTGTCCAAGTCCACCTGCGCCAACGAGCGTGGCAATGACCACAATGCCGAGTGCCATCATCACGGTTTGGTTGATACCCGCAATGATTGATGGAAGCGCCAGCGGTAGCTGAATGCGAGCAAGAATCTGACGCTTAGTTGCTCCAAACATTTGTCCTGCTTCGATTGCCGAATGCGGCACTTGTTGAATTCCCAGCGACGTGAGTCGGACCATCGGCGGAAGTGCGTACACGACAGTTGCAATGGCGGCAGGAACTTTGCCGATACCAAACAACAACACGATGGGTATGAGGTACACGGTTGCGGGAACGGTCTGCATCGCATCAAGGATTGGACGAAGAAACGATTCAACGCGCTTGTTGAGCGCGGTCCATACACCAAGCGGAACACCGATGATCACGCTAATGACTACGGAAACAGCCATGAGGGAAATGGTCTCGATGCTTTGCGGCCACACTCCAACGATTCCCGGATAGATCACTGCAAACGCAGCAAAACTGGCGACAATCCATTTTCCCGTGCGTGCAATCACCGCAAACACGATGATGGCGGGAATAAACCAAGGCAACCAACTGATGAATGCCTCGGTTTTATTTAGCCCAAATTCAACTACCGAGGTAATGGGGTTAAGCAGGTAGGTGAAGAGCCAGTGATGACTGCGATTTGAGCGAATCCACGATTGCCAGGTGTTGATCGGATCGGATAGATGGATATTCCACGACTTAGGAAACCCGCCGCTACCGGCAATTTGCAAACCCATGAGCAGCGCAAGTACCGCAAGAAGAACTGTGCGGTAACGCTTCATCATCGTTGTTCGGCTTGCAACATACTTGCCACGTTGTGGCGATTGACTACTCCGATTGCAGAGCCGCTCTCGTCAAGTACTTGAATGGCTTCGTCTCGTTCTAACAACATAGGAATGACTGTTTCAATTCGAGATGATGCGTTCACCGTGCGTGCTCCTGCAGGTGCATTTCCCGCAACCGTTACCGAGCGAACGCTCAGCACTTTCGCGCGCGGAACGTCGTTAACAAATTCGCGTACATATGGAGTGGCGGGGTTGGACACAATCTCTTCTGGCGTGCCTACCTGATCGAACGAGCCATCTTTCATGATGGCAATTCGGTCGCCGAGTCGAAGTGCTTCGGCGAAATCGTGAGTAATGAAAATAATGGTTCGTTGCATGGACTTCTGAAGACGTATCAATTCATCTTGCATCTCTTTGCGGATAAGAGGGTCAAGTGCAGAAAAAGGTTCGTCAAACAACAAAATCTCTGGGTCAACAGCAAGTGCTCGTGCAAGGCCTACTCGTTGCTGCATTCCGCCAGAAAGTTGCTGCGGATATCGATCGGCCCAGCCGTCAAGCCCAACAATATTGAGCACTTCGGTTGCTCGTGCATGACGAGTTGCCTTGTCAACTTTTTGAACCTCAAGACCGTATGCAATGTTGTCAATGACTTTGCGATGTGGGAAGAGGCCGAAGTGTTGAAACACCATGCTGATTTTTCCGCGCCGAACCTCGCGTAACTGATCTGCATTCATCGCTAACAGGTCTTCGCCGTTAAGCAAAACTTCGCCGGAGGTTGGTTCAATCAAACGAGAGAGACAGCGAATGAGCGTGGATTTTCCAGAGCCGCTTAGCCCCATCACCACAAATGTCTCTCCGCGAGCAACGCTGAATGAAACATCTCGTACGGCAACCGTCTGATCAGTGCTCGTGATGATGTCTTGGCGAGTTGTTCCCGCTTTGGCTAGGGCTATGGCCTCGTCGGGCGACCCTTGTCCGAATACCTTCCACACATTGCGAACTTCAATGGCCTTCGATGCGTCCCCATGCACAGACGACACCTTAGTTCCACTCCTATCAATGCAACCAAGGCTTGGTTATGCTGGTTTTGCGCACCTACGGTGCATTCATAACAAAAGGGGAGAACATGCGTTCAAGCAAGAAATTGCTCGTCGTCGGACTTGTTGCTGTTGGGTCGCTTATTGGAGCAGCCTGCGGTGGAAGTAGCACGACATCAGATACCACAGCCGCCGCAACGGATGGCTGTGCAGCACCAGAGGTAAACCTCGATGCGACAGGTACAGAGACCATCAAGATTGCCCGCAACAACTGGTCGGCATCGGCTGTTGAAGTGGAAATCGTCAAGCAGTTGATCGAAAAGAATCTCGGCAACCCAGTAGAAATCGTTGACATCGATGAGAACGCAATGTTTGCTGGTATGTCATCTGGCGATATTGATGCCAGCGTTGAAGTGTGGCCATCTGGCGTTGTTGCCGATGAGCAGGCATTCATCGACGACTGCTCAGTAACCAACATGGGCGCGCTTGGCGCAGTAGGGAAAATTGGTTGGTTCGTTTCTGACTATGCACTTACTCAGTTTCCACAGTTGTCATCGTGGGAAGGCTTGAAGGATCCAGCAGTTGCTAAAGCATTCGCTACGGCAGCAACTGGTGACAAAGGCCGCTTCCTTGGCATGGACCCATCGTTTAGCCAGTACGACGAAGCAATCATTGCCAACCTCGGCTTGCCATTCCAAGTTCAATTCTCTGGTTCAGAAGCAGCAACACAAGCAGAAATTTCGGCACTCTCTGCTGATCAGAAGCCGGTGTTGGTGTACTACTGGAGCCCATCGGGTGCAGTAGGCAAGTACAACCTGAAGAACATTGCATTGCCAGCACCAACAGTTGACTGTGCTGCTGATGGCGCAAAGTGCGACGGCGACTACCCAGAAGACCCATTGTTCAAGATTGCATCGGCAAAGTTGGCTGCAAAGGATGGAAAGGTATTTAACTTCTTCCAGAAGTTTGCCCTCACCACCGATGACCAGCTTTCATTCCTTGGACCAGTAGACATCGACAAGGTAGAACCAGCTAAAGCTGCAAGCGACTGGATCGCTGCAAACGAAGCAACATGGTCTACGTGGTTTAGCTGAACCAATAACTCACTAAAAAATAATTACGTATCACGAAGTGGCGGGGCGAAAGCCCCGCCACTTTTGTAATTCCGTGGCAGAATGAGCGCGTGAAAAAGTCTTTTGATTACGTGATTGTTGGTGGTGGTTCGGCTGGATGTGCGCTTGCGAATCGCTTAAGCGAAGATCCGAACAACTCAGTTCTGGTACTTGAAGCCGGTCGTCCCGACTATTGGTTTGATGTATTCGTACATATGCCCGCTGCGTTGGTATTCCCTATTGGCAACAAGTTGTACGACTGGATGTATTCCTCGCAACCAGAACCGCATATGGATGGTCGTCGTATTACTCACGGACGAGGAAAGATTCTTGGCGGATCATCCAGCATTAACGGCATGATCTTTCAGCGGGGAAATCCACTTGACTACGAACGTTGGGGAGCCGACCCAGGAATGGGCGAGTGGGATTATGCGCATTGCTTGCCGTACTTCAAAAAAATGGAATCGTGTATCGCCGCAGACCCTTCCGACAAATTCCGCGGGAAGTCGGGTCCGTTGCATATGGAACGTGGAGCAGTGAAGAATCCATTGTTCGGTGCGTTCTTCAAGGCAGTGCAGGAAGCTGGTCATCCAATTACGCAAGATGTAAACGGATATCAACAAGAAGGTTTCGCGGCATTTGATCGCAACGTGAAAAGTGGTCGGCGCTACAGCGCAGCACGTGCATATTTGCATCCGGTGAAGCATCGCAAGAATCTCACGGTTCAATGTCGTGCCTTGGTTACAAAAGTGTTGACCAGCGGTAAAACTGCAACAGGCGTTGAATACGAATTGCCGTTTGGCCGGAAGCGATCGGTACAAGCGAAAGAAATCATTTTGTGCGGAGGAGCATTTAACTCTCCACAGTTGCTGCAGGTTTCGGGAATTGGTAACAGTGACGAGCTACAAAAGGTCGGCATTACTCCGGTACATCATCTTCCGGGAGTCGGAGAGAACTTGCAAGATCATCTCGAGGTGTACGTTCAACATTCTGCAACACAACCCGTGTCTTTGAATCCAATGATGAAAATGTGGAGGCGTCCATTCATTGGGTTGGCTTGGCTGTTCCGCAAAGGCCCAGGCGCGTCAAATCATTTTGAAGCTGGTGGGTTTATTCGCAGTAACGACACCGTGAAATATCCGAACTTGATGTTTCACTTTTTGCCGATTGCGGTGCGCTACGACGGAACTGCTCCTGCAAGTGGCCACGGGTACCAAGTGCACATCGGTCCGATGTATTCCAATTCGCGCGGCAGTTTGAAAGTGACATCAGGCGATGTGCGTGATAAGCCTGCCTTCACCTTCAACTACCTGTCAACGCAAGAGGACAAGCAGGAATGGGTTGAAGCGATTGCTGCTGCTCGCAAAATTTTGAATCAGCCCGCATTTGCACCATTTAGCGGTGGCGAAATTTCACCTGGACCAACTGTTGCAACTGATGTCGAAGTGTTGGACTGGGTGCGTAAAGACGGTGAAACCGCTTATCACCCGTCATGCACGTGCCGAATGGGAGTGGACGACATGTCGGTCATCGACCCAGCCACTATGCGGGTGAGGGGAATGCAAGGACTCCGAGTTGTGGATGCCTCAGTCATGCCGTATGTAACCAATGGCAACATCTACGCCCCGGTCATGATGCTTGCCGAGAAGTCGGCGGACATCATTTTGGGCAAGACCCCGCTGCCGCCAGAAAACCTCGATTTCTACCGCCATCACTAAAGTCAGCCAATGAATGGGTGGCTGTAAGGCCGCCCTGATAGCCTTTCCCTCGCCGTGATATATCTCGGCTCCACTCAGTAACGGGAGTACCTATGAGCGATTTTGACGACATTGATCTTGCGAGTCTTTCTAACGAAGACCTGGTGGCACAGATGCACGACGACTTGTACGACGGTCTTGGCGAAGAGATCGTTGAAGGCACCACCATTTTGTTGGATCGCGGTTGGGGCCCAGACAAAGTGTTGCAGGAAGCACTGGTAGAAGGAATGCGCATCGTTGGTGTTGACTTCCGTGACGGAATCTTGTTCGTGCCAGAAGTGCTTCTCGCTGCAAACGCAATGAAGGCCGGAATGAACATTCTTCGACCATTGCTTGCAGAAACTGGTGCAGAGTCAATTGGCAAAGTTGTTGTCGGAACCGTGAAAGGCGACATTCATGACATTGGCAAGAACTTGGTTGCCATGATGATGGAAGGCGCTGGCTTTGAAGTGATTGACCTCGGCATTAACACTGACGCCGACAAGTTCATTGCAGCACTCGAAGAGCATCAGCCAGACATTCTGGGAATGTCGGCATTGCTCACTACGACCATGCCATACATGAAGGTTGTTGTGGACACCATGAAAGAGCGTGGCATTCGTGACAAGTACATCATCTTGGTAGGTGGTGCTCCGTTGAACGAAGAGTTCGGTGCGGCTGTTGGTGCAGATGCGTACTGTCGCGACGCCGCAGTTGCTTCAGAGACCGCAAAGACTTTGGTCAACGCACGTCGCGTGCGAACAGCCGAGCCTCCTGGCCCGTCGGTCGCCTGATTCGCAGCTGGTAACGCGCACATGTCGGCGGGCGAGCGTCCACTGATCATTGCGTGTGGTGCACTCGTCAGTGAGTTGCGCGAAGTTCTCAATCGCAATGGACTAACTGACGCTGTGGAAGTGCGTTACTTGCCGGCCAATTTGCACAACCGTCCGGAAGGAATCGTTCCTGTATTGCGTGAACATTTGGACGCACGTGGCAGCCGACCAACATTTGTTGGTTATGCAGACTGCGGTACCGGTGGGCAGATCGACGCCATGTTGTTGGATTACCCAGGTGTTGAGCGAATTTCAGGGGCACATTGCTACGAGTTCTTTGCAGGTTCGTCACTGTTTAAAGAGGTGCACGACGCAGAACCAGGCACGTTTTACCTCACCGATTTCCTAGCAAAACACTTCCGTGCGTTGGTGTGGGAAGGGCTTGGGCTGGACACACATCCTGAATTGCGCGATATGTACTTTGGTAATTACACAAAAGTGATGTATTTCTCGCAAGTCAGTGATGATTCGCTGATTGCAATAGCTAAGGAAGCTGCAGAAATGTTGGGGCTCAACTTCGAACATCGACACGTTGGTATGCAAGGTTTAGGGGAGTCAATTCCCGTAGTGTTTCAATCTGCTGCAAAAAGAAATGTGAGTGTTAACTGATGGCCCGTGGTGGAAATTCAATAATCATTATTAAATGGCGTGACATTCCTGCGCAAGTAAATGCACAGATGGGTCGCGAGCGCTACCAAGTCATTTTGGGTGCAAAGTTTCAACGCGCAATCGATCGCGCGAAGCGAAAAGCAAACATTTATACCGCCGAAGAAGATGTGGCTCAATGGAGTCGCGAAACATTGCCGCTTGAAGGCGACATGGCGCTTGCTGCCCAATCAGTTGCAGACAGGTTGGAAGAAGAGTGGACACGCCAGCGTTTAGGTGTTCTTGCCTATGCGGGTGGGTTCGAAAAAGATGTTGAGCAACTTACGGTTGCAGCTAAAGATCTCGCTGCACTCGAAGAGCTTGAAGAAGACGAAGAAGAAACTCCGAACATTTAATACAAGAAAGAAACGAGATACTGTCATGACCCATACCATCCTTTCGTCGCCAACCAAAGAAGTTGTCATTGGTTTCGATCGTCCATTTGTGATGATCGGTGAGCGCATCAACCCAACAGGCCGTAAATTGCTCGCGGAAGAAATGAAAAATGGAGACTTCAGTCGTGTTGAGGCCGACGCACTTGCGCAGGTTGAAGCCGGAGCTCAAATGTTGGATGTCAACGCCGGTATTCCACTTGCTGATGAACCTGCACTACTCGCACGTGCCATTCAATTGGTGCAGGCAATCACCGATGTTCCACTGTCTATCGACTCATCAATCATCGACGCGCTTGAGCGCGGACTTTCGGTGTACCAGGGCAAAGCTTTGGTTAACTCGGTAACGGGTGAAGACGAATCGCTTGAACGTGTATTGCCACTGGTAAAGAAGTACGGAGCGGCAGTAGTAGCAATTTCAAACGATGAAACTGGAATCAGCATGGATCCAGATGTTCGCTTTGCAGTTGCCAAGAAAATCGTTGAGCGCGCAGCAGATCACGGAATTCACTATTCCGATGTTGTGGTTGACCCGTTGGTCATGCCAATTGGCGCACTTGGACAAGCCGGACAACAAGCTTTCAAATTGATTCGTCGTTTGCGTGAGGAGTTGAAGGTGAACACCACGTGTGGTGCTTCTAATGTCAGTTTCGGTTTGCCAAACCGCAACCAAGTCACGGGAACGTTCCTCAGTATGGCGATGGCTTCAGGAATGACGTCGGCAATCATGAGCCCACTTCATCCAGAGGTGAAGGCTGCAATTATGGCGGCCGATGTACTGACCGGAAACGACCAGGACTGTGCAGCATGGATTAAGGCGAACCGCGATCCGAATGCTCCAACTGGTGGACGTGGCGATCGCGAAGGCCGCCGCCGCCGTTCAGCGCAATAGTTCATAATGTCGCACCGCATTGTCTTTACGCCGTCTGGTCTAGACGGCACCGTTGAATCCGGAACCACGGTGTTGGACGCTGCGCGCAAGCTCGGTGCCGACATCGATTCGGTGTGTGGCGGAAGAGGCATTTGCGGTCGCTGTCAAATAACTCCAAGTTTTGGTTCGTTCTCCAAGTGGGGAATTGACGCTGTTGAGTCTTCATTGACAGAACTTTCTGAAGGCGAGATCAACTACAAAGGCAAGCGCGCACTTGTTGAAGGCAACCGTCTTGGTTGCATGGCCAAAGTGTGTGGCGACATGGTCATTGACGTTCCTGCAATGAGTCAAGTGCACCGCCAGATTGTGCGTAAAGACTTGGACTTGGGTGTCATCGTTATTGACCCAACATTTAGCTTGTATTACGTAGCCGTTGCACCATCAGAACTTGGTGATGACGTAACAGCATCACAGATCATCCGCGACGCAATCGCTCAGCAACACAACATTGCGCGTCCAACTATCAGCATCACTGCACTTTCTCAGGTGAATCGGGCGATTGACAAAGGTGACGGCGGAGCAACCATTGCAATTAAGCGTTCTGAAATAGATGGTGTTGCAGGAAATATCGTCGCAGCTTGGCCAGGGTTTGTTGAAACCGTCTTTGGCATCGCCATCGACATTGGGTCAACAACCGTTGCTGGTCACCTCATCGATCTCACAACGGGTGAAGTGATGAGTAGCAGTGGTGTCATGAACCCACAGATTCGCTTCGGTGAAGACCTGATGAGCCGCGTGTCGTACGTGATGATGAACAAGGGTGGCGAAAAAGAACTCACCACCGTGATTCGCAGCGCAATTAACGATCTTGTTCACGAGTTGGCCGAGAAGGCATCAATTACTGCAGACAAAATTCTTGAAGTGGTAATGGTTGGAAACCCAATCATGCACCACATTCTTTTGGGCATTGACCCAACGCCACTTGGTGCGGCTCCGTTTGTGTTGGCAACAAGCGAAGCAACGTATGGAGCAGCAGAAGAACTTGATATTCACTTGCCAAATGCTTCGTTCTATGTTGGTCCGTGCATTGCAGGTCACGTTGGAGCAGATACTGCGGCTGCAATTCTTTCCGAAGGTCCACACCGTGGTTCAAGCATGCAGCTACTGATCGATGTTGGAACCAATGCGGAAATCGTGCTTGGTGACACCTCACGTCAGTTTGCTGCATCGTCGCCGACTGGTCCTGCATTTGAAGGTGCTCAGCTGAGTTGCGGTCAACGCGCAACGGCAGGTGCAATTGAAAAAGTTCGTATCGATCCGGTCACGCTTGAACCACGTTTTCGCGCCATTGGTATTGACATGTGGTCAGATGAGCCGGGCTTCTCTGAAGCTGTGCAAGACACCCCGGTAACTGGAGTGTGTGGCTCGGGAATCATCGAAGTGATTGCCGAAATGTACCTCGCAGGAATTATTTCGCAAGACGGGGTGATCCAGGGATCACTTATAGAGAAGTCGCCTCGAGTCGTTGCGGACGAGCGCACCTTCTCGTATTTACTCTACGAAAACGGCGACACCAAATTGTTCATCACGCAAAACGACATCCGCGCCATTCAATTGGCAAAGGCTGCACTGCGTGCGGGTATCGATTTGCTCGTAGAGCATGCGGGTTCGCCAGAAGTACACGACATTCGACTTGCTGGCGCTTTCGGTGCTCATATCGATCCAACGTATGCAATGGTGCTTGGTCTGGTGCCAGATTGCCCGTTGCCGGGAGTGCGGTCGGTGGGTAACTCTGCAGGAACTGGCGCGGCGAAGGCACTGCTTTCTCGTGCTCAACGCCGCGAGATGGAACACACCGTCACGCATGTAACCAAGATTGAAACGGCAACCGAGCCACGTTTCCAAGACCTCTTTGTGGCAGCGATGGCATTTCCACATGCATATGCGGCGACACCAAACCTGTCGACTTTGGTCACACTGCCTCCGCGAATTGAAAACTCGGGCGATGGTGCTGGCGGTGGTCAGCGCAGGCGTCGTCGCGCATAAATGGTTCTGCAAGAATAAGTAAGGAATTGGGGAGAATATGACCGAAGAAGTACATCATCGAAAGGGAGGCGGCCGCGCAGCTCGCCAATCTTCTCGCAAGACCTCAAACGCTCAGCGAGAGGCGTACCTCACGCGGTTGATTAAGCCGTACGAGTTGGTTTCTGAAGAGGGTTTACGAATTCTTGAAGACAACGCCGACACGATTTTGGAAGAGATTGGCGTCGAGATCCGCGACTATCCAAGCGCCATTGAGCGTTTCAAGAACGCAGGCGCGTTCGTTAACGGAACTCGCGTGCGCTTTCCGCGTGGCATGTGTCGAAGCATCATTCAAGCAAGTGCGCCACGCATGTACACGCAACATGCGCGTAACCCCGAGAACAACGTGCAGATCGGCGGCGATACAACAGTGTTTGCTCCTAACTACGGTTCGCCGTTTGTGCACGACTTAGACAATGGTCGTCGTTACGCAACCATCGCCGACTTCCAAAATTTTGTGAAGCTTGCGTACATGTCGCCGTACATTCACCATTCAGGTGGAACGGTGTGCGAACCAGTTGACATTCCCGTCAGCAAGCGCCATCTCGACATGGTGTACGCGCACATTAAATACAGCGACAAAGGATTCATGGGTTCGGTTACGGCAGGTGAGCGTGCACAAGACAGTGTGAACATGGCACGCATCGCATTTGGTGGCGACTTGCAAGATCGCACCGTCATGACCAGCCTGATTAATGCATCGTCACCGTTGGTGTGGGATGCCACCATGTTGGAATCGGCTGAGGTGTACGCGCTGAACAATCAGGCGTGCATCATTACGCCATTCATTTTGGCTGGTGCAATGGCGCCATCAACTTCCTCGGGTGTTATTTCGCAAACACTTGCCGAGTCACTTGTTGGCATGGCATTTTGTCAGCTGGTGCGCCCTGGTGCTCCAGTGATTTTCGGTTCGTTTGCCAGCTCAATGTCCATGCTTACTGGTGCACCAACGTTTGGAACTCCAGAACCAGCCATGGTGTTGTACACCGTTGCTGCACTTGCTCGTCGTCTTGGTGTTCCATTCCGTTCGGGTGGCTCGCTGTGCGCATCAAAACTTCCTGATGCACAGGCCGCATACGAAAGTGCATCAACACTAATTCCAACAATCATGGCGGGAACCAACTTTGTGTTGCATTCCGCCGGCTGGTTGGAAGGCGGTTTGGCAATTGGGTACGAAAAATTTGTTCTCGATTGTGACCAACTGGGCATGATGATGACATTTGGCAAGGGACTCGACATCACTGAAAATGGTCAAGCCATGAGTGCGATGCGAGAAAACGAACCGGGAAATCACTTCTTGGGAACAGCGCATACGTTGGCCAACTTTGAAACCGCTTTTTACCGCTCGGACACTGCCGACAACAACAGCTATGAACAGTGGGTAGATGACGGCAGTCTGGACGCTTCGCAGCGCGCAAATAAGCTGTGGAAAGAGCGACTTGCTTCCTATCAACCACCAGCATTGGACGATGCAATCGACGCCGAGTTGCAGGAGTACATCGCCAAGCGCAAGGCTGTTCTGCCCGATACGTTCGGCTGAGTCTCAACCCCCATCACAAAAAACTATACGGAGCACTAATGAGCATCATTTCGACACTTCTCGGCAAAGGTAAGCGTGGGGGAAAGACCACACCTGCTGCACAACGGCTTGTGCGCAACATGCGCTACGAACTGGTGCCGTTGAAGTCACTTGACCAAGCCATTGCCGACTTGCCAAAGGGTGCGGCTGTTTCAGTTACTTGTTCACCAGCAAAGGGCATTGCCACTACTCAGCAATTGTGTGAACAATTACTGGAGAAGGGCCACAACGTGGTTCCTCACTTTGCTGCTCGATTGGTTGAAGGTCCAGAGCATGCAGCGAAATTGGCCGCATGGGTGCGCGAAAAGGGAATCAAAGAAGTGTTCATCATTGGTGGCGATGCTGAAGTTCCGCCTCATTATCAATATGCGCTTCCGTTCATGAAAGATTTCCTGGAAGCAAAGCCTGGTGTTGACACCATTGGTTTTGGTGCATACCCAGATGGTCATGCGACCATTAGTAAGGGCGATTTGCATAACGCAGTTATTGAGAAAGAAGCATTACTCAAGAGCCACGGCGTAAAGGGTCTTGCATCAACACAAATGTGTTTCGATGCGCCATTGATTTTGAGCTGGTTGAAGGACTTGCGTGCAGCAGGTTTCACCACGCCAATTAATCTTGGACTTCCGGGAGTTGTTGACCGCACACGTTTAATGTCGGTGGGTGTACGCACTGGCGTTGGCCAGTCGCTTCGTTATTTGAAGAAGAACAAAGCATCACTCACGCTCATGTTCGCACCAGGCGGTTATGACCCAACGAAATTGTTGAATGACATTGCCGTCAAGGCAGACGAACTGAACGTTTCGGGAATCCACTCGTTCACGTTCAACAGCACTGCAGATACCGCACAGTGGGCAAATGCAATTTTGGAGCAGCAAGTATGAGTACAACCAAAACTGATGTGGTGATCATTGGTGGCGGAGTTATGGGTGCATCCATTGCACTCGAACTGTCGCGTCATGGTCGCAAAGTTGTGGTGATCGATAAAGGTGGTGCCGCAGGCGCTGGGTCAACTAGTGCATCGTCAGCAATCATTCGCTTTACGTATTCAAACTTCAACACCATTTTGATGGCATGGGAAAATGCTCAGCATTGGTTTAACTGGAACAAGTTTGTAGGAATTGAAGACCCAGACGGCATGGCCAAGTACATTCAGACGGGTTATTTGGTATTCCTTACCGAAGGGTACGACGGCCTCCGCCAGCGCGAACTGTGGGACGAATTCGGCATTCCATATGAAGTGTTGTCCCCAGAAGAAGTGAAGAAGCGTTGGCCAGCATTTGAAACGGGCAAGTTCTATCCACCGAAAGCAATTGAAGACCCTGCGTTTGCAGACGATCCATATGATCAGCTGTCGGCTTTGTTCGACCCGTTGAGCGGATTCATGGACGACCCAATGTTGGCTGCACACAACTTGGCTAATGCTGCAAAGCATTACGGCGCCGAGTTCTTGTTCCATAAAGAAGTCAGTGAAATCACTCGCGATGGAGACGTGGTGAGTGGCGTTGTCCTGAAGACGGGTGAGCGTTTCGAGGCGCCAATCGTCATCAACGCCGCTGGCCCGCATGCCGCCGCAATCAACCGTATGGCAGGCGTATACGACGAGATGAAAGTGCATCACCGTCCATTGCGTCAAGAAGTGTTTTCGCCACCAGCACCAAAGGGCTTCCGCTTGGAAGACAACGCGCCGGTTGTTGCAGACCTCGACCTTGGTCAGTACTTCCGTCCACACATGGGTGACTTGCTCAATGTGGGCACTACAGAGCCAGCATGCGATCCATTGCACTTCTTGGACGATGCAGACAACTGGAACGATTCGGTTTCAGTGGAGTTCTTCGAGCGAGTCATGCTTCGTTTGGCACGTCGATTGCCAGACTTCGGCATTCCGCACAAGCTGCTTGGCATCGGCGCGTTATACGACGTGACCGACGACTGGATTCCGCTGTACGACAAATCCAGCCTTCCTGGGTTTTTCATGGCCTGTGGCACAAGTGGTAACCAGTTCAAGAATGCACCACTCGTTGGTAAGTTCATGCGCACGCTCATTGAAGCGCAAGAGCAGGGCATTGACCATGATGTGACCCCAGTAGAAGTTATGGGCGAGTTCACTGGAATGCCAATCAACCTTTCTGCGTTCTCGCGACTTCGCACTCAGGCGGACACCGCCGGAAACGTGATGGGTTAGTCTCGTTCAATGCAAACATCGCTGGAGCAGTTGCTGCTTTCAGGAAAAGTGTTATTGGCAGATGGGGCAACGGGTACAAACTATTTCGCCATGGGGCTTACCTCGGGCGAACCACCAGAGTTCTGGATCACCGAGCATCCAGATCGCGTGGAATCGCTTCACCAGCAGTTTGTTGATGCCGGTTCTGACATCATTCTCACCAATACGTTTGGCTGCAATCGACATCGATTGAAGTTGCACAACGCGCAGTCGCGCACATTTGAGTTAGCAAAGAGTGCAGCACAGATTGCACGAAAAATTGCCGATGCATCGCCACGGCCCGTTGTGGTTGCGGGTTCAGTTGGGCCAACTGGCGAACTATTTGAGCCGCTTGGCGCGCTCACTGAAGCCGAAGCAATTGATGCATTTGCCGAACAAATTGACGGGTTAAAGGCTGGTGGCGCAGACGTCGCGTGGATCGAAACCATGTCGGCACCAGAGGAAGCACGTGCTGCAGCACTCGCTGCAATTCGCGTGGGCATGCCATATGTGTGCACCATGTCGTTTGATACTGCTGGCCGAACGATGATGGGCATCATGCCCGGTGCGCTTGAAGAAGTTTTCGCGGGTATCGAACCTCAGCCTCTTGCGATTGGCGCTAATTGTGGCGTCGGAGCTTCGGACATTGTGGTGTCGGTGTCAGAAATGTCGGGCTTTTCGACTCCGGTGGTGTCAAAAGGAAACTGCGGAATTCCAAAGTTTGTTGGAACCACCATTACGTATTCGGGAACGCCAGAGTTGATGGCTACCTATGCAGAACTTGCAGTTAATGCAGGCGCAAGAATTGTTGGTGGTTGTTGTGGAAACTCCCCAGAACATGTGGCATCAATGCGTCATGCAATTGATGGCCATACTAAGGGCTCGGTGCCAAGTATTGATGAAGTCGTGAATGCGCTCGGTGCACTAACCAATTCGGTGCCAACTGTTTCTGACACCACCGATCGAGACTCGCGTCGTAAACGCGGAAGAGGAGACAAGTGAGCATGTCACGAGAACAATTTGTAGCGCCTGGATTCGAACCTGTGGCCAAGGTTTTCAACAAATATCACGGTCCGAAAATGGCGGGTGCATCGTTTGCAGCAACTCATAAGGGCAAACAGGTCATTGATTTGTGGGGCGGTGTTCGTAGCGATGAAAAGCCTTGGGACGACGGAACCGTATGCGTTATCGCATCAGGCACGAAAGGTATTTGTGCAACTGCAATCATGATGCTCGTTGAGCGTGGACTGCTTAATTTGGAAGCACCTATTGACAGTGTTTGGCCTGAGTTTGCTGAAGGCGGCAAGGGGCATGTAACGGTTGGAGACTCGCTTGCCCACGTTGCTGGAGTGCCTGGTTTGGAACGCTCAATCAGTGTGGAGGAGATTTCAGATCCAATTTTGATGGCTCAATATGTTGCGGCACAACACCCGATTACGCCAATAGGAATTCCTTCGTATCACGCCATGACATACGGGTGGATTGCGAGTGAGTTGTTGCGCCGCGTCGATGGCAGAAGCATCGGAACCTTCGTGCGCGAAGAAATTGCAGGGCCGTTGCAACTAGATCTGCACATTGGAGCACCAGATTCGGTGTTACCGCGCATAGGTGAAACCACACGTGCGGCAAACTACAACTATTCGGCCATGGCAGGCGATGACGTGGACCCTCGCTTGCAGTACGTGTACGGCATGATTCCTGCCGAACGAGGAACGTCCATGTTTGCAAAGTCGGAGCTTCCGGGCGGAGGCGGCATAGCCAGTGCGTATGCCATGTCGCGGTTGTACGCCATGTTGGTGAATGGCGGCGAACTTGACGGAGTGCGAATGTTGAAGCCCGAAACGATCGAGATTGCCCGTCAACAGCGTTCGGTGGGCAACGACCCGTTGTCGGGTCGACTGTTGCGCTTCGGTGTTGGCTTTGAACTGAACCCAAACCCTTCGCGGCTAGGAATGGATCAGCTTGCCTTCGGACATACTGGGGCTGGCGGTTCTACTCATGGCGCTTGGCCTAGTTTGCAGGGCAGTTTTTCATATGCGATGCGCGAGTTTCAGTCTGAAAATGCAGACAGTCGCGGAATTGAACTGCTCGACGTGCTGGATGAGTGCATGTCGAAGGCGAAGTAAGCCTTACTTACCTTTCCACACAGGGTCACGTTTTTCCGCAAAGGCATTTGGGCCTTCCATCGCATCTTGCGAATGAATAGCGGTGATGTATGCCTCGTTCTTGCGCATTGCGGCGTAACCATCTGCGATGCTTAAGTCTTCAGTTTCACGAATAATGTCGAGCACTGCAGCAATGCTGAGTGGGGCAGACAAGCAGATTTCTGCTGCAAGAGCCCGCGCGGTATCCATGACAGCATTTGCCGGCGCAACCTTGTTGACAATTCCCCAATTCATTGCTTCCTGTGCCGATAAGCGACGGCCACCGAAAATGATTTCATTTGCAAGTTGACGAGGAAGCAATCGCGGAAGACGCACTGAACCGGCATCGGGAAGAACGCCAACTCGAGTTTCAGGTAGAAAGAATTGTGCGTGTTCTGCGGCAACAATGAAGTCTGCCGACATGGCAATTTCGAAACCGCCGCCTACTGCCATACCGTTTACCGCAACAATGATCGGCTTGGTTCGATTTGGTAATTCAGGGAAGCCGCCAAAGCCTCCCGCGCCGTAATCGGATTCGAATGATTCGCCGTCTGCGGCACTACTCAAATCCCATCCTGCAGAAAAGAACTTCTCTCCACCACCGGTAAGAATGGCAACGCGTTGTACGGGGTCTGCCATAAACGCAACAAATGCATTACTCAACTCGCGACTGGTGGCCGCATCAATTGCATTTGCCTTTGGTCGATCAAGAGTGATCTCTAGCACCTTGCCATCAAGTGAAGTGGTGACATGAACGGTCATTGGCTATTTCTCCTCGATGATTAATGCATCTACTGCAACAGATGACGTGGTGGTGACGAGCACTGGGTTGAGTTCTACTTCTGCAAGATTGGAACCAACTACATGTTGTTGCAGCGTCAATATTGCATTGACCAGTGAATTGATATTGGCTGAAGGTTTGCCGCGGTAGCCGTTCAAAATTGGGGCGATGCGCAATCGTTGAAGTGCACTACGTAGGTCGTCGGCTGTTGCTGGAGCAAGTAGGCATTGGGTATCACGCCAGAGTTCGGTGAGCACTCCGCCTGCGCCAACGGTGATGAGCCAACCAAGCGGGGCAGACCTACGAATGCTCACCAACACTTCGGCAACGATTCCCGTGATGGTTTGTTCCACGAGGAATTCGCCAATGTCTGCAGGCATTGCGTTAAGTGCGGCAACGAGCTGATCTGTATCGCGCAAACCAACGGCTACAGCGCCAGCTTCACTTTTATGGGCGAGTCCAAGGCCTTTTAGTGTGATGGGGAAGCCAATGCGTTTGGCTTCGGTAGTCACGGAATCGCGGGTGCATCGAGCACCTTGAGGCACGGGCACACCCCACGAAGCGAGCAGGGTTTTGCTATTTGCTTCGTCAACTAATGCAGTGACACCTGGTGTTGAAACGGGTGTAGGAAGTGGCATCGGTGAATGAGTGCCAAGCCACGCGGCGCGGTCCAATGCAACGAGAGTTTCACGTAGTCCTTGTGCTGCATTTAACCCAAGCGACATGATGGAGGAGCGCATGCTTTCTGAAAAGCATTCAGGAATGGTTGCCACACACACTGCCCGACGGCCAGTTGCTTGTGCAGCTGCAGCAAATGCTTCGGCAGCAACGAGCCAACTGCTTGCGTCTTGGTCATCGCGTGGCGGGGCATCGAGCAATAACAACGTTGCGTCATGATCGCCGCGCATGGTTTCGGAAAACGTTGCGGTCATCGCTGGCTTATCGCCCCACATGAAGGTGTGGTAGTCAAATGGATTGGCAACGTGAACCAATTCAGTGAGCGTTGCTTCAATTCGTGCAGTCTGCTCTGCGGGAAATGGTTCAAACTTTAAGTTCGTAAATTCCGACATGTCGGCAATAAGCGAAGCCTCACCACCAGAACACGACAATGAAGCGAGTCGATATCCGCTGAGTACGCCACCGTTGTCCAGCATCTTCAGTGTTTCAATCAGTTCAGTTGGGGTTTCTACTGTGGCAACCGCGCAACGATCGAACAACGCTGCATAAGCCTGTCGATTTCCTGCAAGCGATGCGGTGTGTGAGGCGGCAATCAATGCGCCTGCTTCAGACTTGCCGGTTTGTAGTGCGACGATGCGCTTGCCCTTGTTGAATGCGAGTTGTGCCAAATGGGCGAAGCGAATGGGTTCGCGCACAGCTTCGATAAACATTCCAATTGCGGTAACGCGGTCGTCATCAATAAATGATTGCAGCGCATCTTCAACTCCGCCGCCTGCTTGATTACCTACAGTCACCATGTAGGCCATGTTCAGACCGCGTTGCTGCATGGTGAGGTTGATGCCAACGTTGCCGCTTTGCGAAATGATTCCCACGCCGTGCTTCACGGGACGGCAGCCATGCTCGTCGGGCCAGAGCGCAATTCCGTCCAAGGAGTTGATGTATCCGTAGCAATTCGGACCAAGGATAGGAAGTTCTCCTGCTCGGCGAACGAGTTCTTCTTGCAGTTCGACATCGCCGGATTCTGCAAACCCCGATGCGTAACACACTGCGCCGCCAGCGCCCATCGCGCTGAGTTGGGAAATTGCATCAAGCGTGAGATGGCGATTGACCGCTACGAATGCGGCGTCAGGAACTCCAGGAATGTCTGCAAGCGAGGGAAAGCATGCGACGCCGTGCATCTCTTTCTTCGTTGGGTGAACTGGCCAAATATTCCCGGTGAATCCCAATTTCTGACACTGCTCAACCACTCGTGCAGCAGGGGAGCCGCCAATAACGGCAATGCTGCGTGGGTTGAGTAAACGGGAGAGATCGGGCATGGTCGAGATCAGCCGCCGTACTTGCGCAGAAGTTGACGTGAAATGATGTGTCGCTGAATTTCGCTGGTGCCGTCCCAAATGCGATCTACGCGAGTGTCACGCCACATGCGCTCGAGCGGTAATTCGTCCATCAAGCCCATGCCACCGAAGATTTGAATGGCTTCATCGGTCACGAACTGGCACATTTCGCTGGCGAATACCTTGGCCATTGCCATCTCTGCATCGTCAAACTTGCCGTGCGCGTCATTCCACGCAGCACGCAAGGTCAACAGTTCGGCAGCGTCGAGGCGAGTTTGCATGTCTGCCAATTTGAACGACACGCCTTGGAACTTGCCAATCTGTTGTCCAAATTGTTCACGACTTGCCGCCCACTCAATGCTCAGATTCAATGCTCGTCGTGCGCGGCCAACACAAACAGCGGCAACCTGCAGGCGGGTTGAGCCAAGCCATTCGTTGGCTACGTCAAAACCTCCGTGTAGTTCGCCGAGAATCTTGCTTTCAGGAACTCGGCAATTATCAAAGTTAATAATCATGTTGTGATAACCAGAGTTTGAAACGCAGTTATATCCAGCAACCTTTTCGCAACCAGGTGTGTCGAAGTCGACGAGGAAGCCGGTGATCTTTTTCTTCGGGCCTTTTGAGGTCTGCTCTTCGGCGGTTGCTGCAAACAAGATGGTGTAGTCGGCGAGGTCGGCATGCGAAATGAAGTGTTTTGTTCCGTTGATTACCCAGTCCTTGCCATCCTTTACCGCGGTGCACTTCATGCCACGAACATCCGATCCAGCGTCTGGTTCGCTCATCGCTAGGCAGTCAACTCGTTCGCCAGAAATTGTTGGAATGAGGTATTCCTGAATTTGCTCGTCTTTGCATGCACGCAAGATGTTTGATGGACGGGCAACGATGTAATGCAATGCATACGACGTTGCGCCAAATTCGCGGTCTACGAGAGTCGAATCAAATGAGTCAAGTCCGCCTCCGCCGTATTCGGCAGGCATGTTGCATGCATAGATTCCGGCTGCGATTGAGCGCTCCTTAATTTGCTTCACCAAATCTGGTGGTACGTCTCCAAGCTTCTCTACGCGTTCTTCGTGAGGGATCAACTCTTTTTCAGTGAAGGTGCGAGTGGTATCAACAATTGCTTGTTGTTCATCGGTGAGATCAAAATTCATATCAGTCCTTTACTTGTGTTTAATTTTCATGACACGTCCAACATTTTCTGGAGTTGGAACATGTTTGTGTACTTCGTAAACAGCGGTGAGCGCTTCGGCAACGTGGGGGAGAATCGGTGCAGACTTTCCTGCTTTCATGTCAACATGCACCAGCATTTGTTCGCAGTTTGACAATCGCTTGCCAGTTTCCGAATTGAATAGCTCGTGATAAATGTGCATTCGCTTTGGGTCCATGTCTAGAACCAGCGTGGTGCAATGCAGTGGTTGGTCAAGGAATGCTTCGTCCTCGTACACAATGTGGGTTTCCACGGTGTAGAACGAATTGCCAGCTGCGCGATACTCATCGTTGTCGCCAATGTAGGTAAACAACGCATCTGAGCCCCAGCCCATCGCAGTCAGGTACGCAGCTTCGGTCATGTGGCCGTTGTAGTCCACCCAGTCTTGTTCAACCTTGCAGGTGTACAAGCTAAGTGGGGCGGGAACTTCAGTGCCAGGAGTCCACACCACCGCGCACATGGGCTGCTACTTCGCGGGCTTTTCGCCAACACGTCGGCCGATGCCAACTGGTTGAGGAAGTTTCGCATGCGCGTCACCAATTGGCTTCAACTTCGACATCATTTCGTTGCCCATTGGCGAGGATTTCCCGGTGTTGGTATCAACGTGCAAGAAAATGTGCTCGGCGGTGAATGCAACGACACCATCTTCGCGAACTACTTCTGACCACAGATGAATGCGCTTTTCGTCGTATGAAGCGACTCGGGTAAGCACCTTGATTTTGTCGCCCGAATGGGTTTGATCGAGATAGCGCGTGTGTCCTTCAACGGTGTAGAACGTTCGCCCAGATGCCAAATATTCGGGGGTGAAACCAATGGCGCGAAAGAACGTGTCGCTTGCTTCGCTTACTAGTTGTGAATAGCGCGAATCGTTGGTGTGCCCGTTGTAGTCGGTCCAGTCGGCGGGAATGATCATCTCGTGTGAGACAGAAGGGGCAAGCGGGTCGAGCACAGGCACTGGTCCACGACCGAACAACTCACGTTCATATTCGGCAAGCACTTTTCCAGCACCGTAATTATTGCCACGCAATGCTTGGAACACGGACACCAAACAATCGTCACGGAGTGCTTCAAGTTCGCGAATGGTTGCTGTGCCTGCCTGATCGTCGCTTTGCGAAACAATCTTTTCCAGAAGTACATCGTCGAGTTCTGGCACGTCCATCAACTTGGTCCATGGCCACTTCAACGATGGTCCAAACTGCGCCATGAAGTGACGCATTCCGGCTTCGCCGCCAGCAATGCGATACACCAAGAACGTTCCCATGAATGACCAGCGAAGGCCTGGGCCAAAGCGCATGGCGTCGTCAATTTCCTCAGCGGTAGCAACACCGTCATTTACCAACCACAACGCTTCGCGCCAAAGCGCTTCCATCAAACGGTCTGCAATAAAGCCGTCAATTTCTTTACTCAACATGAGTGGCTTCATGCCAACAGCCGTCACCACTTCTTTCGCGCGCAACTTGGTTGCTTCGCTTGTTAAATCTCCACCACAAATCTCGGCAAGTGGCATCAAATACACGGGGTTAAAGGGGTGCACCACCACAAAACGTTCTGGGTTCACCATGTCTTTTTGAATCTGCGTTGGCAGCAGCCCTGAAGTAGATGAACCAAACACTGTGGTCGGTGATGCGGCTTTGCTGGCTCGAGCGAGCAGTTCCTGCTTCAGCTCAAGTCGTTCTGGTGCGCTTTCCTGCACGTAATCAACGTCTGTAACTGCCTCTTCTGGCGTGTTCACAAATGTGATGGTTCCTTCTTGTGGAAGAGGAGCGAGCGTCAACTTTGAGTATGCACGACGAGCGTTGACCATGATCTCGTTCATCTTGCGCGTAGCTTGCGGATCGATGTCGTACAACTTCACATCGACACCATTAAGTACAAATCGGGCAGCCCAGGCACCGCCAATTACTCCGCCACCGAGCAGGCCAACAGTTTTTAAACCAGGAATATTGCTCATGATGAGTCCTTACGCGTGCTTGGTGAGCTTGAGTTTTTCGCGAACTTCCTTCGGTCCCATGATGGACACGTTCATGTTCTCGAGAATGTTGACAGCGCGTTCAACGAGTTTGCCGTTAGTGGCAAGTTCGCCGCGGTTCAAGTACAGGTTGTCTTCAAGTCCAACGCGCACGTTTCCGCCAGCAAGCACCGACTGAGCAACGAATGGAATTTGCATGCGACCAATGGAGAATGCGGAGAACACAGCGCCTTCTGGAATTTGATTCACCATTGCCATGAAGGTGTTCGTGTCATCAGGAGCACCGTATGCAATGCCCATGCACAACTGAATCATTACGGGGTCATCAAGCAGGCCTTCCTTCAGCAAATCTTTCACCATGACCAAGTGGCCAGTGTCAAACACTTCAAGCTCAGGGCGAACACCAAGGTCTTGCACAATTTTTGCCATCTTGCGCAACACGCTTGGCGTGTTGGTCATGATGTAGTCGCCACCACTCGAAAAGTTCATGGTGCCGCAGTCAAGCGTGCAAATTTCTGGGCGCAAGCGAGTGACGTGATCAAGGCGTTCTGTGGAACCAACCATGTCAGTGCCTGCAGCGAGTGGCAATACGTTTTCATCGCCACCAAGAACCAAGTCGCCACCCATGCCTGCAGTGAGGTTGATGACTACGTCGGTGTCTGAAGATCGAACTCGATCAACTACCTCTGCGTACAGTTCGGTATCGCGTGAGCCAAGCCCGGTCTTTGGGTCGCGCACGTGAATGTGCACAACCGCGGCGCCAGCTTTTGCTGCCTCAATACATGAGTTTGCAATCTGTTCTGGAGTGACCGGAACCTTGTCGCTCTTGTGTGCAGTTTCTCCCGAGCCCGTGACCGCGCACGTAATAAATGCTCCCCAGTTCATAATTTTCCCTTCGATCGCAGTCTGCAAAATCGCTAATTGTCAATACCTGTAACGACTTCATTAGGTTAGTGCTGATGCCCGATGTAGCCAAAGCCCTATGGACGCCGACCGGAGAGAGTATCGATAACTCTCGAATGAATCGCTTTGCTCAGTTGGTCAATGAATCTGGTGATTTATACACATGGTCAATCAACCGGCCAGAACAATTTTGGTCACTGGTGTGGGATGCATGTGGAGTGGCTGGACACAAGGGGGAGCGGTCCTTTGTCCCTGCTCAACCAGGTGCGCCAATGTCGACAGCCCAGTTTTTCCCCGATGCCCGCATCAGCGTGGTCGAAAACATGTTGGCAACGACTGGTAGCCACGACGCGTTGGTCGCCATTGATGAAATGGGGAATAGGCGAACGCGATCGTGGGATGAACTGCGTGAGCGAGTTGCCTCAATCGCTTCGGCGTTGCAAAACCTTGGTGTTGTGGCGGGAGATCGCGTTGCTGCGTGGTTGCCAAACTCCATTGAGGCAATTGAGGTCATGCTCGGTGCTGCATCCATTGGCGCAGTCTTCTCATCATCTTCACCAGACTTCGGGGCAAATGGCGTGCTCGATCGCTTTGGTCAAATTGAGCCAAAGGTGCTGTTTGCCGTTGATGGATATGTGTACAACGGAAAACAATTCGATTGCCTCGATCGCTTGGCAGAAATTTGCAAAGGATTGCCAACGGTTGTTGCAACTGTCGTGGTCAGCAATATTGGAGCGATTGTTCCTGAAGGTGCAGTCGCATATAACGACTTTGTCGCCAGTGGATCAAACACTCCCGTTAGCCCGCAACGCTTCTCGTTTGATCACCCGTGGTATGTGCTGTATTCGTCAGGCACAACAGGTATTCCAAAGTGCATCGTTCATCGCACGGGTGGCGTGTTGTTGCAACACATGAAAGAGCACCAGTTGCATTGCAATATTCAGCCTGCCGATCGCGTGATGTACTTCACGACTACGGGTTGGATGATGTGGAACTGGTTGGTGTCGGTGCTGGCAACGGGTGCAACTGCGGTGTTGTTTGATGGCGCTCCAACCGCGCCGACGATGTCGCGATTATTCGACATTGTTGATGACGAAAAAATCACGCTGCTTGGAGTGTCTGCAAAATTCATCGACTCATTGCGCAAAGCCGATCTTCGCCCGAAAGATACGCACGCGCTGAATTCGCTGCGCACTATTTGTTCAACGGGTTCTCCGCTTGCGCCAGAAGGTTTCGATTGGGTGTATCAATCGGTGAAGAGCGATGTGCACCTTGCATCAATTTCTGGTGGCACCGACTTGTGCGGATGTTTTGTTGGCGGTGATCCAATGAAGCCTGTGTATCGCGGAGAAATTCAAGGCCCAATGCTTGGTATGGCGGTTGATGTAGTTGACGAACAATTGCGTTCGTTGCACGACAGTCCGCTTACGCCGGGCGAGTTGGTGTGCCGTCAGCCGTTTCCAAGTATGCCGATCGGTTTTTGGAATGACGGAAACGTTGGTTTCCCGATTCAGTCTCAGCCAGGTCCGAAATTTTTGTCGGCGTACTTCGAACGTCTGAATGGCATGTGGGCACAAGGCGACTTTGCCTCGTGGACTGCGCATGGGGGAATGATCATTCATGGTCGCAGTGACACCACCTTGAACCCTGGTGGAGTGCGCATTGGAACTGCAGAAATTTATCGAGTGGTTGAGCAGCACGCTGATGTCGTGGAGAGTTTGGTGTTTGGCCAAGATTGGGAAAACGATGTGCGCATTGTTTTACTGGTTCGCCTTGCAGATAACGCATCGCTTTCAGGTGAACTTGTAGCTGACCTAAAGCAACGCATACGCGTTGCGTGCACACCACGTCATGTTCCTGCCCTCGTGGTGCAAGTTCACGATCTTCCGCGAACACGCAGTAATAAGTTGGTGGAACTAGCCCTTGCCGACGCTGTCAATGGAAGACCGGTGAGAAACAGTGAAGCAATTGCGAATCCTGAGTGCATTTCGGTGATCGCTGCAATGGACGAACTCCGCAGGTAACCCCGATAGGCTGACGCCCGACCTTCCGAGGTAGCTCAGCTGGCAGAGCAACGGACTGTTAATCCGTGGGTCGTGGGTTCGATCCCCACCCTCGGAGCGAAAGCTCCCATCACGCGCGCCAACGCGTGAGCAATGCAATGCGGGCCAGTAGCTCAGTGGTCAGAGCAGGGGACTCATAATCCCTTGGTCGTGGGTTCAATCCCCACCTGGCCCACCACTGTGTCCAATATGTAGCGAGCCAGTGTTGGCATGAAACGAACGAGAGTGACAGGCTCGCAACTATGCATTTTGATGTAGCGGTAATTGGTGGAGGTCCCGCAGGCTCCTCGGCTGCCATCACTGCTGCGCGTGCAGGTTTGCGAGTGCTTCTTGTCGAAAAGGGACCATATGGTCGTGACAAAGTGTGTGGCGATGGTTTAACCCCACGTGCAATATCCGCTCTTGATGAACTAAAGATCGATTACTCCGTTGCGCATCGCATCGACGGCCTGCGAATGATTGCAGGTAAAACTCAACGCGAATTGGCATGGCCAACGACTTCGCGTTTTCCAAGTCATGGGGCAGTTTGGCCGCGACAGAAGTTTGACAATCATTTGCTCGATGTAGCTATTGCGTCCGGCGCTGAAGTTCGCTTTGATTCGGAAGCATTGCCCGTGCTCGAAGGAGATCGTGTAATTGGAGTGCAAGTCGGTAGTGAGGTCCTAAAAACCTCACTCGTTGTTTTAGCAACTGGCGCACAAGGTGCAGCGGCAAAAATCCTTGGCGCTGTTCGCGACCCAGATGAAACATTCGGTCTCGCGATACGCGCATATGCGCCAACACCTCGTCATGCCGAGAGGCATCTTGAAGCTTGTCTCAGTTTGCGTGATGAACACGGCACGCCTGTGCCTGGGTATGGATGGATGTTTCCTGCTGGCGACGGCACCGTGAATATCGGTGTTGGTGCACTCAGCACCATGAAAGGTTTCAAAAAACTCAATCTCAATACGTTGCTCGATCAGTACGCATCAATTGTGCGTGAGCCATGGTCACTGGGTGACTATATAGATAAGCCTCGTGCGTGGCGCTTGCCAATGAGTTGTGTGCGCCGTCATGGCCCGGGTTGGGTTGCGGTTGGCGATGCAGCGGGCTTTGTGAACCCCATGAATGGCGAAGGCATTGACTACGCGCTTGAATCAGGCATGCTCGCCATTTCGTGTTTCCTGAGCAATCCTGAAACGGCAACCAGCGACTACGACAAGCAAGTTGGTGAGAGGTTCGACGCGTTCTTGCGCACTGGTCGAAGATTCAGTTTCATCATTGGTCACCCGTGGCTGTTGAAGCCAGGCTTGCGCGTTGCTGTTGGTTCCCAAACAGCAGCCGACATCACGCTTGCAGTAATGGGCAATCTCATCGATTCCTCAACGCCAGGTGCGGCTGGCCGTGTGATGCGATTTGCCGATCATGCTCTGCGCATTGCAGACCCGCTTCTGCGCCGCACCCGTGCAAAGGCGTAAGCCGTCGTTGTCTACAGTTTGCGCATGACCACTTCGTCGTTGCGCTCGCCACTTGTCGGAACAGTGGTCGCCGTAAAGGTTGCAGTTGGCGATGTGGTTTCAGCAGGCACAGAACTGGTGATTATTGAATCCATGAAGATGGAGCACCCTGTAGTGGCCGAAATATCGTGTCGAATTTATGCACTGTTTGCGACTGTTGGAAAAACAGTGAGTGAAGGCGAAGTTCTTGTTGAGTACGTTGCGGAAAGCGTTTCGCAAAACACAGATGCCGCCGTGGTTTCTGCTTCAGGGCGTCGTGCCGACTTGGAACAATTGCACAGGCGCCAAGAACTGCTGCTGGATTCGTCTCGCAGTGAAGCGGTGGCAAAACGTCATGCACGAGGTCAACGTACTGCACGCGAAAATATTGCCGATTTAATCGACGAGGGAACGTTTGTTGAGTATGGAAGTTTTGGAGTTGCTGCTCAACGTAGTCGTAGGAGTGAAGAGGACCTTATTGCCAACACTCCCGCAGACGGGTTGATTACTGGACTTGCAAAAATCAACTCCGAACTGTTTGGCGCGAAGAACACAAATTGCGCAGTTGTCGCATACGACTACACAGTGCTTGCTGGCACGCAAGGGTTTATTAATCACCGGAAGAAAGACCGCATCTTTGACGTTGCGAAAAGAAACTTGACTCCAGTGGTGTTGTTCGCCGAAGGCGGTGGTGGTCGACCAGGTGATACTGACGCACCAGGAGTTGCAGGTCTCGACGTTATGTCGTTTGCATCATTTGCGCAGCTCTCCGGACTCGTGCCTGTAGTTGGCATTGCATCGGGTTATTGCTTTGCAGGTAACGCTGCGCTTCTTGGTTGCTGCGACGTAGTGATTGCAACAGAGAACTCAAACATTGGCATGGCTGGGCCGGCAATGATCGAAGGCGGCGGACTCGGAGTGGTGAAGCCAACCGAAATTGGTCCAATTGGAATTCAAGTTGCTAACGGAGTAGTCGATATTCGAGTTGCCGATGAAGCGGAAGCCGTTGCGGTTGCCAAGAAATACTTGTCGTACTTTCAAGGTGCAACAACATGGTTCAGCCGTCATAACGACGAAGCTCTGAGAGATCTCGTTCCCGAGCAACGCACTCGCGTGTATGACGTGCGAACCGTAATTCATACGCTTGCCGATATTGATTCAGTGCTTGAACTGCGATCCGAATTTGGCGTGGGCATCGTTACTGCGTTCGCACGAATTGAAGGAAGACCCGTCGGTGTTATTGCGAATAACCCAGCGCATCTGGGTGGTGCAATTGACACTCCAAGTGCAGACAAGATGGCACGGTTCATACAACTCTGCGACGCATTCGATATTCCGTTGATTTCACTGTGCGATACACCGGGCTTTATGGTTGGCCCACAGGCCGAAGAATCTGCGCAAGTCCGTCATTTCTCGCGGCTGTTTGTAACCGCTGCAAGTGTGACTATCCCGTGGATCACGGTGGTGCTTCGCAAGGGCTATGGACTTGGCGCTCAGGCAATGGCAGGCGGAAGTTTCCATGCCAAAGACCTCATCGTTGCGTGGCCAACGGGAGAATTCGGAGGCATGGGTCTTGAAGGTGCCGTGCGCTTGGGTTTCAAAAAGGAACTCGACGCAGCAAAAACCCCAGATATACGCCAGGAACTGGAAAATCGCCTGATCGAGGCTGCTTATGTAAGGGGTAGTGCTCTCAGTATGGCTAGTCACACCGAAATTGATGATGTCATTGACCCTGCCGCCACAAGGCAACGTATTTTGGGGCTTTTGGAAGCGTGTCCGATGCCACCGCGTAAAACGTCCAAAAAACGCCCAATGATCGACACATGGTAAAACCGCGTAAAACGGTTGAACTATGATCGTGAGACCAACAAACATACGTGTTTCTAGAGGCACGTAAGAGGGAGAAAAAGAAAAATGAGAAAGCAGACACTTAAAGGTCTTGCTGTTGGTCTCGTTGCAGTAGTTGGATTGGCCGCTTGTGGTTCATCTAGCTCTTCATCAGACACAACAGTGGCAGCGGGTGCAGCAGGCTTGGCATGCGAAGTTACCGACACTGGTGGCGTTGATGACAAGGGCTTCAACCAGATTGCACACGAAGGTCTATTGCAGGCAGAGAAAGAACTCGGTGTAACCACCGATCTTCTCGAGTCAACAACAGACGCTGACTACGCACCAAACCTTCAGTCATTTGTTGACAAGGGTTGCAATGTCATCGTTACTGTTGGCTTCTTGCTCGCAGACGCAACAAAGGCAGCTGCAGAAGCTAACCCAACCGTTCAGTTCGCAATTGTTGACTCCAACACTTCGGCACCAAACGTTCAGGGTCTGACCTTCGCAACTGATCAGCCATCATTCTTGGCTGGTTACATGGCAGCAGCTACCACCAAGTCCGGCATCGTCGGTACATTCGGTGGTATCAACATTCCACCAGTAACAACTTTCATGCAAGGTTTCGCTAAGGGTGTTGAGTACTACAACGCTCAGAAGAAGGCATCGGTAAAGGTTCTCGGTTGGGACATTGCTAAGCAAGACGGAACCTTCTCTGGTGACTTCAGTGACCAGACCAAGGGAACCAGCATTGCAAAGAGCATGGCCGACGAAGGCGCCGACATCATCTTCCCAGTTGCAGGCCCAGTAGGCCTTGGTGCATCGCAGTTCGCGATGGACTCAGCTGGCAAGGTCAAGATCATCGGTGTTGACGTAGACATGTCAGTGTCAAACCCAACTCAGGCAGAGGTGTATGTAGGTTCGGTCTTGAAGAAGATTGATGCTGCAGTACTTCAGGCTGTGAAGGATGCTCTTGCTAAGACTGGCGGCGGAACCGACTATCTCGGAACCCTGGCCAATGGTGGTGTTGATATCGCTATCACATCGACCATCACGCCTGAACTTCAGGCAGAGCTTGATGCAGTGAAGGCTGGCATTATCGACGGGTCAATCGTCACCAAGTAATTCATCGCTCATACGAGCGATTCAGTAGGAGGAGTGGGGGTCGCGAAAGCGGCCCCCATTTCCATTTATGTCAACGAATCCTGTGCATTGAAGCCAAGGTGTGGTGGTTGGTTAGTCTGTGATACATGGGGAGTATTCACTCATGAAGCTTGAGTTGCGTGGCATTACCAAGCGTTTTCCCGGAGTTGTTGCCAACGACAACGTCAATCTCGCTCTCAATACTGGTGAAGTTCTTTCGCTCATTGGTGAAAATGGTGCAGGCAAGTCAACACTGATGAGTGTGCTGTACGGCATGTATAAGCCAGATGAAGGCGACATCCTGATTGACGGTTCGCCACAAGTATTTACTTCTCCTGCCGATGCAATTGCAGCCGGAATTGGAATGGTTCACCAGCACTTCATGTTGGTGCCAGTCTTTACTGTTGCAGAAAATGTGGTGTTGGGGGTAGAGCCAACTGGGGCATTAGGCAGACTGCATATTGACGAAGCACGTCGCATGGTGCGCGAAATTTCAGACAAATACAGCCTCGATCTTGACCCAGATGCGGTGATAGAAGATTTACCAGTTGGCGTTCAACAGCGCGTCGAAATTGTAAAAGTTTTGCTGCGCGATGCGAAAGTAGTGGTCTTTGACGAGCCAACTGCTGTGCTCACTCCAAGTGAAATTATTGAGTTTTTCGAAATCGTTAAAACCCTGGTCTCGGCGGGGCGAGGTGTGGTGTTCATCACTCACAAATTGAAAGAAGCGCTAAAAATTGCAGATCGTATTGCAGTGCTGAGACGAGGAAAGGTGGTTGGAGAAGTCGACCCCAAGGCTGCTTCCGAATCTCAGATTGCCGAGATGATGGTGGGTCGTCCGGTGAAATTAACCGTTGATAAAGACACTGCTTCTGTCGGAGACGTGGTCTTGAAAGTTTCTGATCTCACGGTGCTTGATGCAGACGGCCGAACTCATGTTGAATCGGTTTCTTTTGACGTTCGAGCCGGCGAAATTGTTGGGGTCGCTGGCGTACAGGGCAATGGTCAGACTGAATTGGTTGAAGCGCTTACAGGACTGCGTAAAGCTGCAGGCGGAACTATTTCGTTAGATGGCAAAGACCTCACGCACTCAAACCCGCGTGAACGCCACCAAATGGGAATGGCACACATCCCCGAAGACAGACAGCGCCAGGGTCTGGTTGGCGGGTTGAGCGTTGCAGAGAATTTGGTGCTTACTCGCTATCACGATGATCAGTTTTCACATGGCGTGATTGTCGATTGGGACGCCGCAGATGCGATTGCGGACACATTAATTAGCGAATACGACATTCGAACACCGAGCAAGGAAACCGGTGTAGGAACGCTTTCGGGTGGAAACCAGCAAAAAGTGATTGTGGCCCGCGAACTCAGTCGCGATTTGCGGCTTACTATCGCTGCGCAGCCAACTCGGGGAGTGGACGTGGGCAGTATTGAATACATTCACTCGCGAATTGTGAAAGAACGAGATTCTGGTACTGCCGTGTTAATCGTGAGTACCGAACTTGAAGAAGTGATGGCACTTTCCGATCGATTGTTAGTGATGTATCGCGGTCGCGTGGTTGCAGAACTTGATCCGAAGAAGGTGACACCAATGGAAGTTGGTCTGTATATGGCGGGTTCACGACCGGATGGTGCGGTGGTCGCATGAAAAAGTTTTTCAACAAAATTGGAGAGCGTCTTAATCGTATTAGCTCGATGAAGTTGACGCTGCTTGCAGTGCTTTCGGCGCTCGTAGTTGGAGCTTTCATCATCATTATTTCTGACGTCGACAAGCTGAAAAGTGGCGACATCGCTGGTGCGTTCTCAACAGTGGGAAGCGCGTATTGGGCTCTTGTCGTCGGGTCTTTTGGCTCCCTTAGGGCAATTTCGAACACCATCAATAGTTCGACACCGCTAATTTTGTGTGGAATATCGGTTGCCATTGCATTCAAGGCTGGGTTGTTCAACATTGGCGCAACAGGACAAATGCTTGCGGGTGGAATGGCGTCCTTGTGGGTGGGTTTCAGTATGCATGGTCCTGGAATCATTCAGGTGCCACTCGCTGTTCTTGCAGGCGCTATTGGTGGAGCGGCGTTCGGTGCAATCCCAGGATTTTTGAAGGCCCGTACAGGCGCGCACGAAGTGATTACCACCATCATGTTGAACAACATGATGGCTTTTTTCGTTCTATGGCTTTTGAAAACCAACCTATTTCAGCGCGAGGAGCGGACCGATCCGATTTCTAAGTTGGTTTCAGCCGAAGGAAAACTTCCGCGATTGTTTGGTTTTTTAGATGGCCGATCTGATCTCATTGCGCATGCGGGTTTTTTTGTGGCGCTTGGAGTAGTTGCTGCTTACTGGTGGTTTTTGAAGAAGAGCACCACAGGTTTTGAGTTCCGGGCATATGGTTTGAATTCCGATGCAGCAACGTACGCAGGAATGCATGTAAAGCGACTGACTGTGTTGGCAATGGTGTTCGCAGGAGGAATCGCGGGTATGGCTGGCGCCGCAGAAGTGTTGGGCACGTATGGATACGCCTCAGCCAACTTTGCTGGCAACATTGGCTTTGACGCCATTGCCATCGCGTTGCTTGGGCAATCCAGCCCGTTAGGCACGATGTTTGCAGCAATACTGTTCGGCGCATTGCAAGCTGGCGGTCGACAGATGCAGGCAAATAGCGACGTACCTATTGACCTTATTGTCGTGCTTCGAGCACTCATCGTGATGTTTATTGCAGCGCCATTATTGGTAAAAACCATTTGGCGCACGAAGTCTGCAACTGTTTCTGCTGGTCAAACATTTAGAGGATGGGGATCATGAGCATCGCAGTCGATACAACAGCACCCCTGCTTTCACTTGAACAAAAAAAGCGAGCTCGCAACGTAGGGTTCTCTCTGGTATTTCTTGGATTGGTATCTGCTTTTTTGCTGGCAGGTCGGCCAGGAAATGCGGGATTCAAACTTGTAGATAGTTACACGGTATTTCTACCGGCTCAGCCGTTTGCGCGTGCACTTGCCGTTGCATTAGTTGCGCTCGGTGCAATTCAATTGTTCCGAGGATTCGGAAAATGGACCAATGTTGTTTTGGCAATTGCCACAGGAACATTCGTCATCGCATTTCTCACGTGGGCTGCATCTGGCGGGTCTTTCAGCCTCACCGGAATGTTGCAGGACACCGTGACCCGCAGCGTGCCCATCACGCTTGGCGCAATTGCGGGAATTCTGTGTGAGCGAAGTGGCGTCATCAACATTGCAATCGAAGGCCAGTTGTTAGGTGGCGCGTTTGCCGGTGCTGTGCTTGGTTCGCTGTACGGACCTTGGGTTGGAATAGTCGGTGCAATGGCAATGGGTGTTGGGCTTTCAGCAATTTTGGCTGTCTTTGCAATTCGCTTCCGTGTGGACCAAGTGATCGTGGGTTTCGCGATCAACTTCTTTTCTCTCGGATTAACCAGTTTCTTGGCGCAGCGCGTACTGACCCCGCACCCGGAGTACAACATCGTGAAACCGTTTACGCCATATGCGGTTCCGCTGCTCAGCAAAATTCCAGTAATCGGCGTGGTGCTGTTCACTCAAACCCTGTTTGTGTACGTCTCTATCCTTGCGGTAGTGGTGTCAACGTGGTTCTTGTATCGAACTCGTTGGGGCCTTCGCACGCGCGCAATAGGTGAATATCCGCAAGCTGCAGGCACACTTGGTGTGGACGTCATTAAATTGCGTTATCGCAACGTATGGATCGCTGGTGCCGTAGCCGGTCTTGGTGGTGCATGGTGGCCACTCGGAACTGTTGGTCGATTCGATCAGAACATCACGAATGGTCGCGGGTTTATTGCACTTGCTGCGGTCATCTTTGGACGTTGGCATCCGGTCGGAGCGCTTACCGCTGCATTGGTTTTCGGTCTTTCCGAAGCTATTCAGTTGAAGATGTCAAACCTCGATACCGGTATTCCGTCTGAGTTCTTGCTGATGGCGCCATACATCGTGACGCTCATCGTTGTTGCCGGTTTCGTGGGTCGCAGTCGCGCACCAAAGGCTGCCGGTCAGGCGTACGACGCCAGCAAGTAATCGCTATTTCGATTTAGGTCGAAACGCTTCAACGCCATTGCCTACATCTAGGTGAGCACCACCAATGATGTCAATGCAATAGGGGATAGCAGGGAGCACCGCATCTAGGCATTGCGCAATAGAAGTTGGCTTTCCCGGCAAATTCACGATGAGGCAAGTGCCTCGAATACCGGCGGTTTGACGCGACAAGATTGCGGTGGGTACGTACTGCAGGCTTACTTGGCGCATGAGTTCGCCAAACCCTGGCATCATTTTTTCGCAAACAGATTCAGTGGCTTCAGGTGTGATGTCGCGAAGGGCTGGCCCCGTGCCGCCGGTAGTCACGATGAGCGAACAGCCTTCGGTATCAGCAAGCTCAATCAGCGTTTTCGAAACAACGTCTGTCTCGTCGGGAACGATGCGTGAAACATCTGTCCATTCGCTGGTGATGTGTTTGCCAAGGTACTCGCGAATCGCAGGGCCACCTAAGTCTTGGTATATGCCCTGAGACGCACGGTCAGAAACCGTGACAACTCCAATTCGCGCGACTACCACTGCAACAACTTGGGGTCGTGTCGGCGACTTGGGCGAGTGAGTCGCAACTGAAGTGATCGAAATACTTGCTTCATTCCATATCGGAAACCGACGCGAGTGAATGCCGCATTCGAAAGTGTTTGCAAGCGCTCTGTAGTTTGACGCAAGTTGGTGAGGAACGCTTGCTGAAGAGGGTCAAGGACGAAAGATGTGGTCGTTGCAGCGTAATTGTGACGCTCAAAATGAAACCATTCATAATCTTCGTGGTATGTCTGTTCAAGCAGGTCGGCAGTCTCGCGATCAAAAACTTGTTCAACTTTGATGCCAAGTCCGCTGTTTAAGCGCTGAAGAGCAATATTGGTTCCACCGCGCTCATTGAGAACATCTGCAAGACGTTGCAATTCTCCGTGCTGATCAATGCGTACGAATTCTTGGTATTCCAATTGGTTGGAGTACAACGTATTGAATTGTGGTCTGAAATGGTCATCAATGGAGAAGGCATCGCGATCGGCATGAATTGCACGGGCAAACTTTTTAAAAGTTGCCGCAACGTCTACGCGACCATCAACGAGAACGTCGGAACATGCCTCAAGAATTGATTTCGGTGTACCGGGTGCTCGCAAGAATGCACGATTTTCCCAAGAGGAGTATGCACGCTTCAACGGGTCACGTAGAGCCGCAACTCGAAGCCATTCGGGTGACTGAATCACTTCCCATTGCTCTTTTGGCGACAGATCAAACATGCGGCGAAGGCCATGCACGCGGTAGTTGTGAATGGTCTGTTCTTGTGAAATATTCGGAGTAATGATCTCGCGAGCTGCTTGCTCGTTATAGGAGCCCTCAATCTGTGAGATTAAGAGCTTCAATGTGCTGCAGGCAACCTTGGTTGTCGGTACATACATCACTTTGATGCGCGGGGCAATGAGCGCATACCCAATCATCAGAGGAAGCTGTGGGTGCGGGTCGTATTGCACGTTGACTATCTTTTCATGTCGGTACGCAACAACACGTCACGTAACAATGCTTCAACACATTGGTCTAGCGATTCACCGTCGGCACACAAAACAAATTCAGGGGCGGCAGGCGCCTCGTAAGGTGCATTTACTCCCGATAGACCAATATTCGCCCCAGCTTTCACCTGTGCGTATAGGCCTTTGGTGTCACGCTTTTCGCATTCAGCGATGGGAGTTGCTACATGCACTTCAACGAAGTCCAAATGGTCAGAAGCATGAATAAGGCGAGCGAACTGGCGCCCAGAGGCAAACGGACTGATGATAGGTACCAGAGTGATCGCACCAGATTGTGCGAATAGTTTGGCGACCTCTGCCATTCGTCGAACATTTTCGGCACGGTCTTCGTCGGTGTACCCAAGGTCGCTATTGAGTCCATGGCGAACATTGTCGGCATCTAGGACCACGGCGAATTTTCCTAAGTCGGTTAACTTGCGTGCGAGTTCGTGAGCAATGGTTGACTTACCCGACCCCGATAAACCGGTGAGCCAAATAGTCATTCCATGAAACTTGTGAGCGTCCCACAGTTGATCGCGAGTCACTTGCGGCTGATGCCAGACGGGTTGATTCGCTGAGTTTGTCATGTGCGAGGGGACAACAGCATTCCTGCACCAGCGGTTTGACCTGTTGTTTCATCAACAATGATGAAACAACCTGTGGTGCGGTTCTGGTGATAATCATCGAACATCAGTGGAGCGGTGGTGTGCAAGGTAACTCTGCCAATCTCGTTCATGGCAAGTTGAGTTACGCCAGTTTCGCGACTAAGCGTGGAGATGTTCAGGCGATACAGCACATCGGTAATTTTTGTGCGCGCAATCTTTGATGTGTGCTTAATGGTGTAAATCTTGCCTGGCTGCATCGGTGCCGCATCGTCCATCCAGCACAACATGGCTTCAAGTTCTTGTGATACACGTGGCCTGTTGTTTGGACGGCAAATCATGTCACCACGGGTGATGGAAAGATCGTCAGCGAGTAACACGGTGACTGCTTGGCCCGGCGTTGCCTCCTGTAGCGGACCTGTGGGTGAATCAATTCCGGTAATCGTGCTGGTGAGCCCAGACGGCAACACCATGATCTCGTCGCCGACACGTAAAACACCACCCGCAACTCGACCCGCATATCCGCGATAGTCAGGAAAATCTGCGCGCTGTGGTCGAATGACAAATTGCACAGGAAAGCGAGTATCAATTCGATTGTCGTCGCTTGCGGTGTACACGTTTTCTAGGTGGTGCAAAAGCGTTGGGCCTTCGTACCAGTCCATGTTTGTCGATCTGGTTACGCAGTTGTCACCGGCAAGAGCGCTAATTGGCAGGAAGGTAACATCTTGCAAATCGAGGCGTGAAGCAAACTCTTCAAATTCACCGCGAATACGATCGAATACTTCCTGGTCGTAACCAACAAGGTCCATTTTGTTTACGCAGATCACCAAGTGAGGAACGCCTAGGAGTGAAACGAGCAAGCTGTGTCGACGAGTTTGCTCAATCACACCTGTGCGGGCATCAATCAGCACAATGGCGAGGTCCACGTTTGACGCGCCAGTAATCATGTTGCGCGTGTACTGAATGTGGCCTGGGCAGTCAGCGATGATAAATGATCGCTTCGGAGTTGCGAAATAGCGGTAGGCAACATCAATGGTGATGCCTTGCTCGCGTTCTGCACGCAATCCGTCGGTAAGTAGCGAGAGGTCTACATAGTCGTCGCCACGTCGTTTGCTGACTGCCTCAATATGTTCAAGTTGGTCTTCGAAAATGCTCTTCGAGTCATACAGAAGGCGACCAATAAGCGTTGATTTGCCGTCATCAACGGAACCAACGGTGGCAAAGCGCAAGCGTTCCATTAGAAGTATCCCGTTCGCTTGCGGTCTTCCATGCCAGCTTCGGACATACGGTCGTCGGCGCGAGTTGCACCACGTTCGGTTACACGCGCAACTGCGGTTTCGGCAATGATGTCGTCAACTGTTGAAGCGCTCGAAGCAACGGCTGCGGTGCATGTTGCATCACCAACCGTTCGAAAGCGCACCTGCATCTGTTCAACGGTCGAACCTTCGTCTGGCGGCAAAAAATCGGTAACTGCCATCAGCATGTTGTCGCGCCTAAAAATTGGTCGCGTGTGAGCGTAATAAATGCTCGGTAAGTCGATGTTGTATTCGCCGATGAAGGTCCAGATATCGAGCTCGGTCCAGTTGGAAAGTGGAAAGATTCTGAAATGTTCGCCTTGGCGGTGACGACCGTTGTAGATACCCCATAGCTCTGGGCGTTGATTTTTTGGATCCCATTGGCCGAACGAATCTCGA
>JALQUZ010000099.1 GCA_023263695.1 Ilumatobacteraceae bacterium | reverse complement strand
CATCATTGACAGTAATATTGCTCGCCTCTATGCAACAGAGCTCCATCGTGTTCTTAGTCACCCGAATGTGATTCTCGTAGACGCCACCGAGCAAAACAAAAGCCTCGAATCAGCATCTCGAATCATCACTACTTTGGTCGCGCAAAAAACACGTCGCAACCATCACCTTGTAGCCATTGGTGGCGGAATTATTCAGGATTTGGTGTGCTTCATTGCAAGCACACTTCTCCGAGGGGTTTCCTGGCAACTTGTTCCTACAACTCTTCTCGCACAAGCAGATTCATGTATCGGGTCAAAAAGTTCTATCAACGTTGGTGACGCGAAAAATATTGTCGGCACCTTTTACCCTCCAACAAAGATTTATATTGACCAGAACTTCCTCCGTACATTGCACCAAAACGAAATCCGCTCCGGAATCGGTGAAATACTGAAAGTTCACGCAATTGACTCAGCAGAATCGTTCAATCGAGTCGCCTCCTCGCTGGAATCAATAACACACGATCTGGATGCACTTCAGCCTTTCATTTACTCCGCACTCACTATCAAAAAGCGATACATCGAAGTTGATGAGTTTGATGAGGGCATACGTAACATTTTCAACTTCGGGCATAGTTTCGGTCATGCAATTGAAAGTGCAACAAATTTCGGAATTCCACACGGAGTTGCAGTAACCATGGGCATGGATGTTGCATGCCAGATTGCTGCTTCACGCAACCTTCTGCCAAACAGTGAGTCAGCCCGAATGCGAACTGCATTGAGGTTGAATTATCAGTCATTCGCCCATGTGCAGATCCCGCTCGATGCTTCTATGAATGCGCTGTTGAAAGACAAAAAGAACAGCACTACAGAGCTTGGTCTGATTCTTCCTGTTGGCCAACAGGCGAAGATTGAAAAAGTAATGGTTCCACCAAACGAAGAGTTTGTAGAACAATTTCGCCATGCTTTGGGTGCAATTGCTCAATGACGAACTCTGTGCGTGTTGACATAGTTGTTAACCAGTCGCAAGTACGAGATGGTGCAGATATCACCATTCTTTGGGATGATTACTCCACACAGAAAAATGTTCTTTCGCTGTCAGAATATGTAGAACTTCATGCAGATCGCCTACGCCTTCATTTTGCTGAATTTGTTGACCAAGTCGCTCAAACTCCCCTTAGTGGTGGGACCCTTTCTGAACTCCTCCTCATTCGCAAAGATTTCAGTTATTGGTGGATGACTCTTTTTGCATCCACTAGGTGGGACCCAACAAGCAACATCACACATGCTGTGAAATTGTTGGCCTTCGCTGAAATCTGCGAACAAGTTTCCCCAACCGAAGTTTTCGTCCATCTAACCAATAAACAGATCTCTGCCGTAATCCAGGCATATTGCACGTCCAAGAATCTCGGAACAGCAAAAGCATCTGGTTCACACAATCCACCAGCTCTTCGCCTTCCCCGGTTTCGTGCAATTGCTTCCATTGGAAAGTTTGCTCTCATACATCGGCGAGTCAAAACTCTTGTCAGTGCAGATCAAGCAAGCACGTTGATTGTTGACCACTTTGTGCGATTCAACGAATCAGCTATCGACGATGGCCGATATGAGTCGCAATACTGGAAATCGCTAGACAATGTCTTGTCGTCTATTGACCACGGAACCAGTTGGATCCATCATTATGTTCCAGGGTTTCGCTCAATTCGAGCAACCGAGAAATTACTCATAAAGCTCAATGCAAAGTCTGTAAACAAGCACGCACAATTTGAGACTCGACTTGCTGCCTCGTGTGTGCTCCCGATATTGCGTGAACTGAAGTGTCTGAGACAGGTAGCTCGCGCTTCAAATAACCACCCTTCATTCTTTGTCGACACGCGTTCTGGGCTTAATTTCACTGCTCTATTTGCCAAACAATGGATTGAGTCGCTCTGCGGTAGCACTGCTGCTCGACACCTGATCATCCTTCGCCAACAGGAGGCAACACTCGAGTCGCTTCCTCCGCAAAAGAACGGCTTGTTCTTATGCGAGAACCAGCCTTGGGAATCTGCGTTTACCTATGCGTGGCACAAGTACGGGCACGGCAAACTTGTGGCCGTTGTTCATGCACCAATTCGGTTTTGGGATTTCCGATACTTCACACTCGCTCGTTCGCTCCGTAGAAATCAACAAACTGCGACTAGCAAACCGATCCCAACAACCGTCGCAGTGAATAGTGAAATTTCACGAACATTCATGGAAATCGCACAAGCACCAGCAAATCAAATTTGTGAAGTTGAGTCGTTGATGTTTAACCACTTAATCGCCTCGACCCCAGCTGAAAGTTCGATGAAG
>JALQUZ010000098.1 GCA_023263695.1 Ilumatobacteraceae bacterium | reverse complement strand
ACTTCCTGCGTAGTTGCGGGTTGAGTAATGCCTGAACTTCCTGAAGTGGAAACCGTTCGACGCGGAATTGAAAGCCATGTTGTTGGCAGACGCATTACTCGTGTTGAAGTTGGTCGAGAACGCACCGTGCGACGTACCAGTCGTGAAGCGCTGATAGATGGTTTGTCGGGCACGACGGTTGTTGCGGCGAATCGGCGTGGCAAATATTTGTTGTGCCCATTAGACAGCGGCGAAGAAATGATGATTCACCTACGCATGAGTGGGCGAGTACTGGTTGCCCCTGCAGGAAGCAAACGACCTCCGCACACACATGTGGTGTTGCACCTGCAACCACGTGATGGTGAAGTTGCGAATGAAATGTGGTTTGTCGACCCGCGCACGTTTGGCGAAGTGGTGGTGTTTGACCCTGCGCGACTAGATGTTGAAATGCCCGACTTGGCAAAGCTTGGTGTAGACCCGCTGGTAGATGAATTCACCCCCGAAATTTTGCGCGAGCGTTTTGCACGTAAACGTGGCAACTTGAAAGCAACGCTGCTTGATCAACACGTGATTGCCGGCATTGGAAACATTTATGCCGACGAAATTCTGCATCGCGCAAAACTGCGATGGAGTCGCGTGCCATCAACACTTTCCATGCGCACGTTGGTGCGGCTGCACGAAGCCATTGTTCACGTGTTGACCAAAGCGGTGGAAGCGGGTGGCAGCACGCTGGATGACACTCAATATGTAGACATTGATGGCGAACAGGGCTGGTTTCAGACCGAGCACCGGGTGTATGGCAGGGCGGGCGAAGTATGCATAACGTGCAAAAAGGCCCGTATTTCGCGCACAGTGGTGGCGGGCCGAACCACCTGTTATTGCGCCCACTGCCAGTACTAGTGATCCCCAAGCGAGGGATGGCGAATCTTTGGAATTGGGCCGATTCAACTATTCTCGGCGACTGACGTGTTCCTCAAATCGCTGACCCTCAAAGGATTTAAGTCCTTCGCAGACACCACGGTGATGGAACTCGAACCAGGTGTCACCGTTGTGGTGGGGCCGAACGGTTCGGGTAAATCCAACGTGGTGGATGCCATTGCGTGGGTGCTTGGCGCCCAAGCACCGTCGTCGGTGCGTTCGCAAAAGATGGACGACGTCATTTTTGCGGGAACAGCAAAGCGCCCAGCACTTGGCCGCGCAGAAGTCATGCTCACCATCGATAACTCGGCTGGCCTGTTGCCAATTGAGTTCACCGAAGTAACCGTCAGTCGTATTTTGTTCCGCAGTGGCGAAAGTGAATATGCCATCAACGGTGTTGAGTGCCGTTTGCTCGACGTGCAAGAACTGTTGTCGGATGCAGGCGTTGGTCGTCAGCAACACGTCATCATTAGTCAGGGACAAATTGATGCGGTGTTGAACGCGCGTCCTGAAGACCGACGCGCGATTATTGAAGAAGCCGCTGGTGTATTGAAGTATCGCAAACGCAAAGAAAAGTCGGAGCGTCGACTTGAAGGCACTGAAGCCGACTTAATGCGCGCACAAGACTTGTTGCGCGAAGTACGCCGCAACTTGAAGCCACTTGAGCGTCAGGCAGAAAGCGCACGCCGACATGGCGCACTTATTTCTGAGTTGCGTGCGCTGCAGTTGTATTTGGCTGGTCGCGAAATTCAAAGCTTCCAGTCGCGCTTAACTAACTTGGCCGCCGACAAACTTGCGGGTGAAGAAGCCGAGCGCGGCATTCGCGCAAAACTTTCAGGACTCGACACCACCGTTATGGCGGCCGAAGCGCAACTGAGCGCACGAGGCGACAGCGGTGTGAACGACGAACTGGTGCGCATTGAACAATTGCGCGGCCGTGCACGCGGATTGCTTGCAGTACTTGCCGAGCGTCGTCGTTCGGTAGAGCGTGACCGCGGTCAGCTCATGGACTCTGGTGTTATTGCCACCCTTGAAGCCGACGCGGCAAATTTGCGCACAGAACTTGCCAAGGTTGTTGAACAGATCAATTCGTATGAAGCAGTAAGTGCAAGCGGTGGAGTTGGCGGAGACCACACTGCAACACTTGAAGAAGCGCGCCAAGCAACCGAAAAAGTTGGTGCGCTGAACGCACAAGTGCGCGGACTGAACGAAGATATTGATCGTTTGCGCAATGTTGTAGCAACTGACGTTCGTAACGAAGCCGAACTTGCACAACGACTAGTTGAAGCCGACCAGGCTCGCGTTTCTGCAGAAGTAACCCTTGATGGCGCGCAGAGTTTGTATGGCACCGCACAAAGCGACGCCAACATTTCGGCTGCTCGTGCCGAGGCATTGCAATTGGCGCTGGATGCCAACAGCACCAGTTCTGCTGCGCTTCGCGATGTTGAAGGAGCCCTTGGTTCCCTTGGCGATTTGATTGAAATTGACGCCGAAAAGCGCG
>JALQUZ010000097.1 GCA_023263695.1 Ilumatobacteraceae bacterium | reverse complement strand
TCGCCAACGGTGATGGTTCCTGAATCTGGTGCCTCTTGGCCCGTCAACATACGGAACAGCGTGGTTTTACCAGCACCGTTTGGTCCGATAATGCCAACAATGCCTGCCGGTGGAAGCGAGAACGTGAGGTCTTCAATCAATAAACGATCGCCGAAACCTTTGCTCAAGTTCTTCACTTCAATAACGGTGTCACCAAGGCGTGGGCCAGCAGGAATGGCAATTTCCAACTTGTCTGCACCGTTGTCTGCGGCTTGCGCTTCTGCATGCAACTTCTCGTATGCAGCAAGACGCGCTTTACCTTTTGACTGACGAGCTTTTGGCGCCATGCGCACCCACTCAAGTTCGCGTTGCAACGTGCGCTTGCGTGCATCGTTTGCTTTCTCTTCTTTACCAAGTCGTTCTTGTTTCTGTTCCAACCAACTGGTGTAGTTGCCCGAGAATGGAATGCCACGACCGCGATCAAGTTCAAGAATCCATTTCGCCACGTTGTCGAGGAAGTATCGGTCGTGGGTAATTGCCACAACAGTTCCTGGGTATTCCTGCAAGAAGCGCTCCAACCAGTCAACGCTTTCTGCGTCTAAGTGGTTGGTTGGTTCGTCAAGCAACAACAGGTCAGGGCGACTGAGCAGCAAACGACACAATGCAACACGGCGACGCTCACCACCAGACAGCTTGGTGACATCAGCATCGTTTGGTGGGCAACGCAATGCGTCCATTGCAATTTCTACGTTGCGTTCCAAACTCCATGCATCGGCTGCCTGAATTTTTGCTTCAAGGTCGGCTTGTAGTGCGCCCACTTTGTCGAAGTCTGCATCGGGGTCACCCCACATTGCGGTTACTTCTTCATAGCGCGTCAGCAAATCGCGAATGGGTGCTACGCCGTCCATCACGTTGCCAAGCACATCTTTATTTGGGTCAAGAATTGGTTCCTGCTCAAGCATTCCAACGGTGAACCCTGGGGTCAGGCGCGCTTCGCCGGTGTAGCCGTCGTCAACGCCGGCCATGATGCGCAACAGACTGGATTTACCGCTGCCGTTCGAACCAATGACGCCGATCTTCGCGCCAGGGTAGAACGACAGTGAAATGTCTTCCAGAACCGTGCGGTCGGGTGGGTAGAAGCGGGCAAGTTTGTAACAGGTATAGATGAATTCGGCAGCCATGACGCCTACAAACTAGTAGCCACAGGCCGCAGAAGGGCAGTGCTAGTTTTGAAGCCAAGCGGAGTGGCGATTTTCGCTCACACCTACCTATACAAGGGGATTCATACATGAAACTTTTTAGTGGAGATTTACTCGGAGACGGGTTGTTCCGTTATTTGCACATCCTTGCTGGCGTTACCTGGATCGGGTTGTTGTATTACTTCAACTTGGTACAAGTCCCAGCTCTTGCTGCTTATGGCGATGAAGGTAAGGCTCGCAACATCACCATCGACAAAGTCGCACGTCGCGCCTTGTGGTGGTTCCGTTGGGCGTCAATCGCAACGCTTGCAACCGGAATTCTCATTACCGGTGCAGTAAAGAACTACTGGCAGGATTTTATGGGAACCACTGATGGCGTGAACCATGTGGGTCATGACGTTGCAATTTCCATTGGTATGACCATCGGTATCTTGATGGCAGCAAACGTATGGATGATCATCTGGAAAAACCAGAAGATAGTTCTAGCAAATGCAGCAAACGTGTTGGGTGGCGGCGAAGCAAATGCCGATGCACCAACCGCTGGCCGCAAGGCTTTGCTCGCATCACGCCAGAACATGATCTTCTCGGTAAGCATGTTGTTCTTCATGGTTGGCGGGGCACACATGTACTCCCAAGCATTTGATGCTGCAACGAAGTCAAATGCAAACCTGCTCATGATGATCGCTATTGCGATTGTTGCATTGCTGGAATTGAATGCAATTGGAATCTTCGGTGGCATTAAGGCTGGCAACAAAATGTTGTGGATGTACGAGAGTCACAAAAACGCACTCATCACCAGCGCAATTTTGTGGGTGATTCTTGTAGCTCTGTCAGAGGTATTGCTCGGCTAATTCAGCCTGCAAATAACTTTCTTTCGAAAGCCGGTCTCACTTAACGGTGAGATCGGCTTTCATGTTTTGGTGGCCAGGCACACTGCACATGATGATGTAATTGCCAGCTGGAAGTTTCACAGTTCCAGAATCAGTGTCGTTCTTTTTATGAACGGCTAGTGCAAAGTCGGCAACCTTTTTCCCGTCTTGCACCACAATCAAACTGTGCTGAATGGTGTCATCGTTCACATATCCCACAACGATGTCGCCTGCGGTTGCTTCGTAGGCATTTTTGTCGAAGTGCAATCCGTGAACTGCGCGCACGGTAAGCGCCACGTTTGCAGGCAGAGTTTGCGGGGTGCTTGTGGCCGAGCTACTGCAGGCTGAAAGTGCAAGTGTTGCGGCAACAGCGGTAAGTGAAATTTTGGTGAAGCGAATCATGCCCA
>JALQUZ010000096.1 GCA_023263695.1 Ilumatobacteraceae bacterium | reverse complement strand
TGATCAATGACAAACCACTCGTCTATCTAGACAGCGCCAACACGTCGCAAAAGCCACAAGTGGTCATTGATGCGCTCTCCAACTTCATGTCACATGGATATGCGCCAATTAATCGCAGCGCATATCAACTAGCTGCAGAAGCAACCGATTTATTTGAAGGAACTCGCACAGCGCTAGCCAAATTTATCAATGCGCCTAAGGCTCACGAAGTCATCTTCACGAAGAATGCAACCGAAGCGTTGAACTTAGTCATTTTGTCGTGGGGTCGCGCAAACATGAAAGCCGGTGACACCGTGCTGCTTACGCACATGGAACATCATGCCAACATCGTTCCGTGGCACATGCTGGTAGCTGAGCGCGGAATTCAATTGCGATGGATCCCACTTACCAGCGATGGTCAACTCGACTTAACGAATCTTGATTCGTTACTTCAGGGCGTAAAGGTGTTCTCGTTCACTGCAATGTCAAATGTGTTGGGAACCATTAACCCTGTTCAACAACTCTGTGCTGCAGCCCATAAAGCTGGAGCGATTGCCATTGTTGATGCCTGTCAATCGGTTCCTCATCAACCAACAGACGTTCAAGCGTGGGATGCAGACTTTGTTACCTTCAGTTCGCACAAAATGTGTGGACCATCCGGTGTTGGTGTGTTGTGGGGACGCGAAGCATTTCTTGAAGCACTTCCACCATTTCTTGGCGGAGGCAACATGATCGCCGATGTTCGCTTAGATGGCTTCACTACTGCTGAATTACCAGCAAAGTTTGAAGCCGGGACTCCTGCAATCGCAGAAGTTATTGCACTTGGTGCTGCCGTGAAATACCTTGAGAATCTCGGCATGGCAAACATTCGTCGTCATGAAATTGAGATGAGCACCTATGTGTTGAACTCGCTAACCGAGCGCTTTGGCAACGACATCACCATTCACGGACCAACAAACCCAGAACTTCGTGGAGCCACATTTTCATTTGCCTTCCGCGGCATTCACCCACACGACCTCAGCCAGGTTCTTGACCAATCAAATGTGTGTGTGCGCGCCGGTCACCACTGCGCCAAGCCACTGATGCGAATTCTGGGAGCTAACGCCACCGCGCGTGCAAGCTTCTATTTGTACAACACCCATCAAGAGGCCGACATGCTGGCCGACGCGCTCGACAGTGCGTCAGATATCTTCTGAGTAGACCTAGGAGCACATATGGCCGGACTAGAAGACCTCTATCGAGAAATCATTCTTGATCACTACCGCACGCCTCGCAATCGTGGTGAGCTAGATGCTCCAGCAGTAAGCGCCGAGGGACATAACCCATTGTGCGGCGATGAGATTCGTATTTTCGTCGATGTTCAAGATGGTGTAGTCACTGATGTTCGCTTCAACGGATCTGGTTGTTCAATCAGCCAAAGCTCAGCAAGCATGATGACGTCAGCGATCAAGGGCAAGCCTGTCGATCAAGTGAAGGCCATCGTGAAGAAGTTCAAGTCCATGATGACAGTTGATGAAGACGAGTCACCTGTCGATGAATCGCTCAACCTTGGCGACCTAGAAGCTCTGCAAGGAGTGGTGAAGTTCCCTGTGCGTATTAAGTGCGCAACACTTGGTTGGAACACCTTGCTTGATGCGTTGACCACTGCTGGTCAATAGCTTTTTCTAACCAACAAGGTTTGGTGCGGTTTTACCCGCAAGCACTGCAAGCGAATTCGTTGCCGCAGTATTTGCCATTGCTGTTCGAGTTTCAACTGTTGCCGAACCCAAATGCGGAATGAGTACCGCATTATCAAGTCCAAGCAATCCTTCATGCACCTTCGGCTCGTGCTCAAATACGTCGAGTCCTGCACCGGCAATCGCATTACTGCGCAATGCGTCCACCAACGCAGCTTCGTCAACAACGGGGCCGCGTGCAGTGTTAATGAGGTACGCAGACTTCTTCATTTTGCCAATGGTTTCGGCGTTCATCAGATGATGAGTTTCTGGTGAATACGGGCAATGCAGCGACACCACGTCACTCGTTGCCAATAGCTCGTCCATTGACATGTGCTTAGCGTCGAGTTCTTTGGCAGTTGCAGCATCGAGCGGTGACCGCTTCGTGTACGCGATGGTCATGCCAAATGCTTTTGCGCGACGCGCAACCGCTGCACCAATTAAGCCCATTCCAACAATGCCAAGTTGAGTTCCCGGAATTCCAGAGCCAAGCATGTAGAACAGTCCCCACTGCCATGGCTCCTGCTTGCGAATCACACGCTCGCCTTCTGCCAATCGGCGGGTGGACATCAAAATAAGCGCCATTGCAATGTCGGCTGTTGCTTCGGTAAGCACACCTGGAGTATTTGTTACTAACACGTTGCGTTCTTTGCAGGCAGGCACATCGATGTTGTTGTAACCAACTGCAACGTTTGACACCACCTTCAGTTGTGGGCCAGCAGCATCTAACAGTTCGGCATCTACCTTTTCAGTAAGCAACGAGACAATGGCATCTGAGCCCTTTACGCGCTTCAACAACTCGTC
>JALQUZ010000095.1 GCA_023263695.1 Ilumatobacteraceae bacterium | reverse complement strand
GCGCGGTGTGCAACGGGCGCAAATGTGGTGATTGCCGGTGCGCCAACTTGCAGTGTTGGTGAATCAAGCGTGACAAGATCAGGGAACTTAACTTCAAGCGCCTGCAGTTCACGCTTTAATTCGTCGTATTCCGCATCGCTAATTTCTGGTGCATCGTGTGCGAAATAGCGTTCGTTGTGCAGATTGATGGCATCGCGCAAAAAGGCTGCGCGGTCGCGGTCCTTCTTTGTTGCTTTTGCACCGCCAGCCATAGATGCAACATTACTTGTGGGCTGCACTACGGCTCTAGGCTCGTGTCGTGATTCAGCGTCTACTTACACACATTGCCTGGCCAGTTCGGGTGCTGTGGATTTTCGTCGCTCTGTTCCAACAAAGTTTTTCGGTAGGCACGTGGATGCTGTGGACCGTGGTGGCACTAAGCACCTGGATTCTCCACCCAATTTCTCTTACCGCAGTTCGATTGAGTAGCCCCGTTGTATTTATCTCCCTTATTGCCCAACTGCCTTCTGAGGAATTTGGGGTTCTTCCTGTTGCTGTTGCAACCGCAGCTCTCGTGGCACTACTCCTTATATATACGTCAGATTTTGGGAATATTCAGGTTCAGGCCGGCGCATACGGAAACGAACGCCGGTTTCTCCTTCGAATTCCCGTCAGCCTTGCGCTTCCAACACTCCTTACTTGGATTCTGCTCTCCGCACTCTTTGTTGTTGCAGACAGCCTTTTCGCAAAGGAACTCTGGGTCGGCGGTTCAGTCGTTTCGTTGTTTTTCGCTACAACATTATGGAAGTTTGCCCCGAAGCTCCACCGACTTTCGCTGCGCTGGCTCGTGAGAGTTCCTGCAGGATGGGTAATTCACGACGGAGTCTTACTCGCAGAGAATCTCCTCGTGCGTTCACACAATGTAGTTTCGTTGCGGTTGGCACCTGCCGACACTGAGGCCATTGATCTTTCCGGAATGACTTATGGAATTCCACTTGAAATTTCACTTCGCGAAATGACCGATGTGCGTCTCACGCCACTGTTGAGCAAAGTTACAAAAACCGTTGATGCACTGCACACTAAACAACTGTTGGTTGCACCTAGCCAGGCTCAAAGCGTTTTCAATACCTAAAAGGATTTCAAGAAACCGCGTCACACCTTTCCTTATGTTGTGCGGCTTGTCGATTACGACTTGCCAAGGAGGCACAACATGGAACAATCACCTAAGCGAACTATTCACTGGAAATGTCCGAGCTGCAATAACCAGATCACATTGCATGTTCGAGTGACTCACTCGCCCACCTGCCACAACCTTGCTAGCCACAGCGCAAGAGTTGTGGAGATGGTACGAGTGAAACCCGAGAAATGAACCGTTACGACGCTGGCCCAATTGACTTTTGTGCACGCTTCTTTGCATCGCTCAATTTGCGACTCACAGTTTCGCGACGCTGTCCAACAATCCTCGCAACTTCAGTGACGCTAAGTCCTTTCTCAAAAACCAAATCAAAAATGCGCTGCTCTTCTGCGGTCAACACTTTTTTGACCTTTTGCACAAGTGCGATTTTGTCAAGATGGTCTGCGAGATCAAACGAGTCTCCCGAAACAACTTGCTGAAGTTTCCGTGCCGTGTGCACCTCGTCTGCTGACCCAACAGTGCGGTCAAATCGCGCACCTTCCCCACGCTGTGCTCCTTGACGACGACTGTGGTCGATGACCACGTTTGCCAAACGTGCGCCAACATAATGCGCAGGGTCTGGGTACTTGCCCATGATGTATGTGATTCGCCCAAGAAGTTCGACGATTGTGTATTGAATAACGTCTGCAACTTCTTGCCCCTTGTACTTGGCATGGTTGCCGAAACGTGCCGCAAGTGCTTTATGCACCCCAATGACATACGCGTCTTGACGCTTTTTGTTCTGAATAGTGCGGTTGCTTGGTTTGTTATGGTTGCGCTTGGTGGTCATTGGATCCCCTTTCGAGAGACTTGCGGTTGTGGTAGCTGGCGGGTCGGACTGGATAACTGTTAAAGTGACAACTTGCTGTCTCACGGTCTGTGGATCGTGAAATTGCGGTTTTGGCTGGTTTTTTGCGATTAACTCCTTTTTCGTATCTTGCGGAGAGACGAGTATAGCACATGAGTAATTGTTTGCAACACCAGTTCTTGTCTGCTTTTTGGTCATAATGCAATTTACCTAGAGGGTGTTGCACGGTCAAGAAACCCCTTATCTGTATGGGTTTCTCAACTCACAGGGCTCGAACAGACAAAAACGACTATCAGCGGTCACGAGCAGGGTAACAAGACGAATACTAGATTTCCGGGCTGTTTCAATCTGTTCCCCACCTTTTATGTAGAATTACACATAAGCCATAAACGTGCGTTTATGGAGGTACCCATGGAATTCACCGCAAAGCCCGCAACCACCGATTTCCCGACCTACTTTCACGTAGCGGTCGATGTCGTAGCCCTCACCATTAAGCGAAATCTGCTTCAAGTAGCGGTAGTCCAAAGAAAGGGATCCCAGTCCTGCATCCTGGATCC
>JALQUZ010000094.1 GCA_023263695.1 Ilumatobacteraceae bacterium | reverse complement strand
AAATGTATGGCGCTCAAGATGCTGCGCACATGGCTGCAATGAATGAGATGATGGCCATTATGCAGAACGGCAAAATGGACGAATGGATGAATGCCCGCAAAACGGAGTTTGATGCGCTCTAATTTGCGAGTGAGACTTTTCCCTCGATTCATCACAGCGTGCGCAGCTGTTGGTTTAGCGCTCGCCATTCCAGTCGTAGGAACTGCTCACGCAACGGTGCCGCCGCCAGTTGACACCGTTGCGCCAGGCGACAGCATTCCCGATGAACAGGGTGGACTACTGGGAATTCCGCAAACCACCTCGCTCATTAACCCGCAAGCGACCACCACCATTCCTGAAGGTTGCTTTGCGCAAACCATTCCACAAGTGGTGTTTATGGGCAAGGTCGAAAAAGTTTCAGCAACTTCAGTGAGTTTTTCCATTCAAAAAACTATTTCCGGCGATGCCAGCGCCTATGTGTCGAGCGATGGACGAGTGGAAGTGCAGTACGGAACTGATGGAAAGTTTTTGGACACGGGTTCGGTGTATGTGGTTGGTGCGGTAACTGATCCGTTTTCGCCAATTCTTGTTTCAAAAGTTCGCGCAGAAATTGCAACGCTAAATGGAGCAGTTGGTCAAACCAATACCGGTGACGCGTGCCCAGCATTTGAAGATGCAGTGATTACCTTGCACGAAGACGGCACCTCGGTAGACACTGGCGTATTGCGACCATTAATGAAACACAAATTGCTTATTGCGTTGGTGCTGCTTGCATCACTAGCAATTGCTTTTGGTGGATTGGCCACTGTGGTCATTATGCAGCGCACAAAGCGTGGCATTGCGCGCACCATGAAGCGTCGAAAACTGTTTAAGCAGTAAACGCAGCAGTTGCTGCTGCACGCAATTGCGTAACTGCGTGCTTCAAGCCCTGAGGCTCTTTGAACAACGCGCTGCCTGCGATAAGAACGTTTGCGCCGGCCTTGGCTGCACCTGCAATGGTGTTTGGTCCAATGCCGCCGTCTACTTCAAGATCGACTACATCATCAAGACCTGCATTGCGAATCATGTTTCGCACTTCGCGAATTTTTGGTTCCATGGTGGAGATGTAGCTCTGACCACCAAAACCTGGGTTCACGGTCATTACTAACACCAAGTCCACAAGGTCGAGCACATGTGCAATTTCGCTTGGCGGAGTGCTGGGGTTCAATGCAACCGCTGCGGTTGCTCCAAGCTCGCGAATGTTGCCAAGTGTGCGATGCAAGTGGGTACATGCTTCGGCGTGCACGATGAGGCGCTGACATCCGGCTTCTACGTAGCGCTTGGCCATCACGTCGGGCGTGAGCACCATGAGGTGTGCTTCAAACGGAACTTTGGTGAGCGAACGCGTGCTGGCAATGATGTCGGGGCCAAATGTGAGGTTGGGAACAAACTGACCATCCATGACGTCCCATTGAATGAGGTCGACACCGGCTTCATCGAGAGCAACTATTGCTTCGCCCAACTTTGAAAAATCGACAGGAAGAACCGAAGGGGCTATCTGAATTGGCCGTGTCACGACAATCAGCCTAGTTCTGCATGGTTTGGCTCGTAGAGTTAATAACAGTGAATAGCGAACAGGTACGTATAGAACGGCTTGTCGCCGGGGGAGATTCGTTGGGCCGTTTGGCCGATGGCCGTGTGGTGTTTGTGCCAGGTGCGCTTGCAGGCGAATTGGTAGATGTGCAGATTACGCAAAGCAAGAAAGACTTCGCTCGTGGGTCGGTAACCAACATTGTTGAAGCGTCACCCCACCGAGTGGAGCCACCGTGCCCACATGTTGCACGCGGGTGCGGAGGTTGCTCGTGGCAACACCTCGACAACTCGCAACACATGGAAGCCAAAATCGGCATTGTGAAAGAAGCGTTGCGTCGCACTGCGAAAATGGAAACGCTTGAAGTTCGCGAAGGTGGACACGTTGCTCCAACGGCATCGCGCACCACGTTGCGCATGGCAGTTGATGGCGAAGGTCGTTTGGGTTTCCGTCGCGCAAATTCGCACGACATTGTGAACACTCCGGTGTGCATGGTTGCGCACCCATTGTTGAATGAGTTCATTGCCGATGTGCGCGTGAAGGGTGCAAGCGAAGTAACGCTGCGCTGTGGCGCTGCAACCGGCGAAATTGGCGTGTGGCTGCACGACGAAGAAGGCGAAGATGTTCCCGGTGCAACCATTACGGGATTGCCAAGCGGTGTTGAAGTTGGTCGCAAGTCAGTTGTGCACGAAATAGTGCACGGCGTGAAGTTACAGGTGTCAATGGCTTCGTTCTTTCAGGCTTCACAAACTGCTGCCGAAATGTTGGTGTCTGAAGTAAACGAAGCTGCTGGTGAAACCGCGCTGTCGGGTGGCTTCGGAATGGTTGTCGATGCATACGGCGGTGGCGGATTGTTTAGTGCAACGTTGCTTGACAACACCACCAAGACCACACTCATCGAGTCGAACCCGTCAGCGTGTTCCGATGCACGACGCAACTTGTTTGATTACAACGTAAAGGTTGACCAAATTTCAGTAGAGCAGTGGAGCCCACAGCCAGCAGG
>JALQUZ010000093.1 GCA_023263695.1 Ilumatobacteraceae bacterium | reverse complement strand
CGAATTAGTTAGTTGCAAGATCTTTGCCAGCGCCAAGAATTAGCGCTGCAACAAGAAGTGGAACGTAGGCGACAACAACACCTGACGTTCCTGCTAGTTGCTGATCGGCCACAAAGAATGCGATTGGTAGAAGCCACATAACGTTTATTGCAAGAACAATGAGCGCGACCTTTGAATGCGAATTGAATCGAATTGCTAGGTGTTGATAAGCGTGACTTCGGTGAGCAACATGGGGTTTTTGTTTCCGAGCTAAACGACGAATCAACGTAATCGTTGCATCGCTTATAAATACTGCAAGCAAAATGATCCACACCCATAAAAGCTCATGCTGTTGTTTGGCCGCCATGAGTGAAAGCCCACCAACAACAATTCCTAAAAATCCACTTCCAACATCGCCCATGAATATTTTTGCTGGTGACCAGTTGTAGAGCAGGAATCCGATGGTGCTGGCAGCGAGAAATATTGCTGCTGCACTGAAATTGATGTTCGCAAGGACGTGAAAATTAAGTACTGCCCCTGCTACACATACAAAAATTGCTTCGCTGGCGGCGATGCCGTCAGTTCCGTCCATGAAGTTGAACAAATTAAGTAGCCACACCAAATAAACAACTCCGAGTAATGAGCCGATCATGCCTGTGTTGATAGTTCGATCAAATACGGAAATCTGCGACGGAAACCCAATTACGGCAACAAGCACGATTGCCCCGAATGCGTGAAACACAAGCCGGATTGTGGCCCCCGAGATTTTCTGTCGATCGTCGAGATGACCAGCAGTTGCAACGATTACTCCCGCACAACAGATGGCAAGAAGATCAGCGTGATCAAGAGTGTCATTGAGTACCAAAAGAAGGAAACCAATTATTGATGCTGCAACAAACGCAATACCTCCACCACGAGGGGTGGGGGTGAGATGGGAGCTTCGCTCATTTGGAACGTCCAGTGTTGAAAGACGGAGTGAATTTGCAACAAGTTGCCTGGTTGTGAATACCGAAGCCAGGAAAAGGGCGAAAGCGAGAATTGGAGTAATCAAACGCTGAGCACTTTCTCATATACGGCGAGGGTTCGGTCAATCACAATAGATGATGCAAATTCGTTTTCTGCACGAGCTCGACCATTTCTTGCGAATGTCATGCGTTGCACATGGTCGCCAAGTAATTGTGAAATAGCTTCGGCTAATTTTTCAGGATTACGCACCGGCACAAGAAACCCGTTCAATCCATGTTCGACAACTTCACGACACCCAGTCACGTCTGTGGCGACAATTGCCCTCTGAGCTGCGCATGCTTCAATGAGGGTCTTTGGTAATCCCTCTCGATATGAGGGTAAACAGACAATGTTTGTAGAAGCGAGTAACTCAGGCACATCAGTTCGATATCCAAGCCACTTGATGAAGCCATCAGATTCCCAAGCTCGGACTTGGTTCTCGCTAAATGAAGTTGGATTACCTAGGTCACAATCACCAACTAGTTGAAATACTGCGTTCGGAAAATCGCGATGGACAATTTTGGCGGCACCGACGTAATCAAGAACACCTTTATCGCGAAGAACTCGAGAAAACATCGTGACTACTTGGGAGTCAAGGTTTTCTGGATTCGCTTTATACAAGGAGAGATCGACGCCGGCTCCTTTGATTACTTGGATGTTTGACATCTTTACAAAATTCTCGGAGACCAATGACTCACAGTCTTCATCGTTCTCAATAATCACTTGAGTATTTTTGAAATTTAATAGACGGCGCAGAACGAAGCGGACGAGTGGCTGAAGTAAACGCGCCTTTCGATCATTTGATGAAAAGAGGTAACCCATTCCTATTGGCGCACAGACAACTTGTGCTTTTCCGTAGATTCGAGCTGCAAGCGCTCCAATCACAATCGGCTTAAGGGCAATGAGGTGGATGATGTCTGGTTGAGATTTTCGAAACACTTTGACAAGTGAGAAAAGATTACGAATTTCGGTAAATGGGTTTGTTCCACTTCGTGAAATATTGTGCGGGTAAATCGTAAATCCTGCACCTTCGAGTACAGCCTTCTTTTCACCACAGTGAGCGCTGATATCTACGTTGTATCCAGCTGACTTGGCCGCAACTGCCCGTTCGAAAAAATGGGAGACAAATGCCCAGTCTTCGTTAACAACAAAATGCAATTTAGGCATGGCGTTAGCGGGTTGCCGTTAACAGTTCTGGAGATGCTTTGGCTTTGATTTTGCGAAATTGCTCAATGTCCGCAACGGCAAGCACTCCCATGCATGCAAGAAATGGAATGTTCTGACGAGTTGAGTTGTATGAAGTTTGTGAGACAACGCCATAGAAAAACAAAAATGCCTGGAAGGTGAGAATCTTTTGTTTGTAAAGAAACTCGGGATGTCGAAAAACTGCAATAAGAAAAAGCACAGGGATCAACAGTGTGTCAAAAAAGACTAAACGAGACAGAAGCAAAGTAAATGTTGAAGACGCAACTATTCGGTCATCTGGGTTACTGAGTGCAAGAAATTGTAATCCGAAGAAGTTTGCTGCTAATTGGGAAAATTTGAACTGAGTGAACACTGTTCTTGGCGTATCAAAATTTACGCCTTTTTGAATTACTGCCCCTATCCAGTATGAAATAGTCCCAGCTACATAAGAC
>JALQUZ010000092.1 GCA_023263695.1 Ilumatobacteraceae bacterium | reverse complement strand
AACAAAACAACGCTTCCTGAAAGTGGAAACACGTCTGGCCTTGCTTCATTTCACGAATTGTTTCATGTTTTTGGTGCTGTTGGCGTTTCACCCAATAGCGATGGAAATTATGGACACATTAAAAATGATCCAACTGACTTAATGGGTGGAAGCCAAGGAACGGTAAGGCTTGATCCAGGTAATGACGATTATTGGAGACATGGCAAAAGCAACATCGTTGATCTCTATAACAGCGCATTTATGGAACCAGCTGAACCCAACGCCGTCATGCCTGTCGGCTGGTGACCAGTACGCGCCCTCGATAGGAATCGAACCTACGACCTGCGGTTCCGGAAACCGACGCTCTATCCACTGAGCTACGAGGGCCTAATTACCGTCAGGCTATCGCTCGCGCGATTAATGAGTTTTTGAATTAAGTGCAATTAGCGCCGTGCGGTCGGCAACAATAGAAGGACTATGGCTGACCCGGTCCTTACCGTTGCTGAATTGCTACGGCCAACTTTTACGCACATTGCAGGTGGCGTAGACAGCGACCCGGTTGTGCGCAGAAGTGATCGAGCCGACGCACAAGTAAATGGTTCTCTCGCTTTGGCAAAGGTATTAGGCAAGACACCTCGCGAGGTTGCACAGATGGTGTTGGATGCAGCAGACCTTTCGGGAGTGTGCAGCGCCACAGAAATAGCAGGGCCTGGGTTTATCAACGTCACTTTTTCCAATGAGTTCTTAGCGAGCGAACTTGTAGCAGCAGCTGCGGATATGCGTCTTGGCGTGCGCAATGCCCCAGCAAAGTTGAAAGTGGTTGTCGACTACTCGGCACCAAATGTGGCAAAAGAAATGCATGTTGGGCACCTACGAAGCACGGTCATCGGCGATGCATTGGTTCGCATGCTCGAATTTGTTGGTCACAGTGTCGTGCGCGAAAATCACATTGGTGACTGGGGCACTCCGTTTGGAATGCTTATTGAGCATCTCATCGACTTGGGCGAAACAGAAGCTGCCAACGAATTGTCTGTTGGTGACCTCGACTCGTTCTATCGCCAAGCACGCACCAAGTTCGATTCAAACGATGCATTTAAGGAACGCGCTCGTGCTCGCGTGGTGTTGCTGCAAGGCGGCGACGAGGAAACCTTGCGCATGTGGAAGTTGTTGGTGGGTGAGAGCACTCGCTATTTCGACAAGGTGTATCGAACCCTTGGAGTGCTGCTTACTGCAGATGACCTGATGGGCGAAAGCGCATACAACCCACTGCTTGCCCAAGTAGTGGACAGATTGCGTGCATCTGGACTAATTGAAATTAGCGACGGCGCCGAAGTGGTGTTTCCTGAAGGATTTTTGAACCGCGAAAACGAGCCGTTGCCATTAATCATTAGAAAAACTGATGGTGGATACAACTATGCAACGAGCGACCTTGCATGCGTGATTGATCGAGTAGAGCGCATTGGCGCCAACGTGGTGTTGTATGTAGTTGGGTCGCCACAGGCGCAGCATCTAGAAATGATTGCAGTGGTATCGCGTAAAGCCGGTTGGGTTCCAGAAAGCACGGAACTCACTCACGTTGCTTTTGGCAATGTTCTCGGCGCAGATCGGAAAATTTTGAAGAGTCGCAGTGGCGAAGTGGTGAAACTTGATGCGTTGCTCACCGAGTCGGTTGAGCGTGCGGCAGAAGCAGTGAAAGAAAAGAACGCAGAACTTCCTGTAGAGCAGCAAGCAGAAGTTGCACGCCAAATTGGAATTGGTGCCGTGAAATATGCCGATCTTTCTACTGATCGTATTAAGGACTACGTATTTGATTGGGAGCGCATGCTGGCGTTTGAAGGTAACACCTCGCCATATTTGCAGTACGCACACGCGCGTATTTGCAGTATTTTTCGGCGGACTGGTGTTGAACGTGCATCGGTGCGCGGAATTACGCCAACACTTGGACACAACGCAGAACGGGCGTTGACGGTGCGTTTGTTGCAGTTTGATACCGCAGTATGGGACACGCTCGAAAAGTACAGCCCACATCGTTTGTGCACGTACTTATATGAGTTGGCCAGCGAGTTCAGTTCGTTCTATGAACATTGCCCAATTCTGCGCGCCGACTCTGAAGATCAGAAGATGAGTCGTCTGGCTTTGTGTGATTTCACGGCTCGAGTAATGGAGCGCGGGCTGTCATTGCTAGGTATCGAATCTCCGGAGCAAATGTGAGCGCCATAGCCAAACACTTGTTGCCAGACAATGCGGTAATTGATAAGCAAGGCGTCATGAGCATTGGTGGTTGCTCGCTTGTTGATGTGGCCAAGCAATTTGGAACTCCGGTGTTTGTGTACGACGAAGATCATTTGCGAGCACGTTGCCATGAGGCAGTGAAAGCATTTGGTGCAAACAGAGTGATCTATGCAACCAAAGCATTCTTTTGCACAGCGATGGCGAAGTTGGCATACGACGAAGGACTCATGCTCGACGTTGCAACGGGTGGAGAACTATACGTTGCACTGAATGCGGGAGTGCCCGGAAGTAGTTGCGTCATGCACGGCAACAACAAAAGTATGGATGAATTGCGCATGGCGATACTGGCTGACGTGCACCACATTGTTGTAGACAACTTTGACGAACTGGATCGTTTAGATGCATTGCACGCAGAAGGATTGCCTG
>JALQUZ010000091.1 GCA_023263695.1 Ilumatobacteraceae bacterium | reverse complement strand
GGTCGCATTCCCGACCTGACTGCACCAAACATGCAAAAGCCTGGCGAAGATGCTCCAACATTTTTTGGCGCGTACTACGAATGGATGCAAACGACACTTCCAACGTGGGAAGACATTGCATGGTTGCGTCAACAGTGGGGAGGTCCATTCATGGTGAAGGGTGTGAGTCGTATCGACGATGCAAAGCGTGTGGTTGACCTTGGGGCAACGGCACTTTCGGTTTCAAACCATGGTGGAAACAACTTGGATGGAACGCCTGCACCTATTCGTGCTCTTCCCGCAATTGCCGATGCAGTTGGTTCGCAAATTGATGTATTGCTCGACGGTGGTGTGCGACGTGGAAGCGACGTGGTGAAAGCAATGGCACTTGGTGCTCGTGCGGTCATGATCGGTCGTGCATATTTGTGGGGCCTCGCCGCAAATGGCCAAGCGGGAGTTGAAAATGTGCTCGACGTAATTCGTGGCGGCATTGACTCCGCGTTGCTCGGCCTTGGCAAGTCACATGTCAACCAACTCACGCGTGATGATGTTGTCGCGCCTCCAGATTTCTTCCGCAAACTAGGCGCGTAAGCGCAGAAAAAGAGCTGTACATGGCGCGTCGGACACGAAGCTTCGAGCCAAATGCGTCAAAGTCGGTAACGCTTGCCGGCGGCCAAATTGCTCACGAATTACACGTTGAACAGTCGCAACGTTTAGCTCGTTCATTCAGTGAAGTGCGTCCAGGTGTGTGGTGTTTTGTTGGTAACGGTTTGTCTAATCAGTCGTTTATAGATGCCCCAGAAGGAATCATTGCAATCGATACGGGTGAATCTATTGAAGAAATGAACGAGGCCATTGCGGAGTTGCGCACGGTGTCAAAACGCCCGATTGTGGCAGTGATGTATACACACTTCCATTACGTTGATGGCACGAAGGCGGTTGTTGCAGAAAACGGTGGCAAATCAGTTCCTATTTGGGGCCACGAGAAGATTGCCGAAAATCGTCGCCGTACAGCGAGCGAAATTGCTCCTGCTTATGGGCGTGGACTTGTTGAACAGTTCGCCATGCAACTTCCAGAAGATGGTGAAGATGGTCGAGTCAATGTTGGTTTAGGCCACTTTTACCGCAATCCAAAGCATGCGCCGTTTACCCCAGGGTTTATTGAGCCGACGCATACGTTTGGCGCATTTGCAAAGATCAACGTTGCTGGTTTAGACATTGAAGTAACTCACGCACCTTCGGATGCCGATGATTCGGTGACGTACTGGATTCCATCACTTGGTGTTGCCGTGAACAACTTGGTGTGGCCGGTGTTATTTAACGTATTCGCAATTCGTGGTGAAGAATATCGCGACCCTCGAATTTTGCTGAAGGGCATTGATCACCTGTTGTCACTAAATGCCACACATCTTGTTGGTGCTCACGGTCCTCACATTTCGGGTGCGCAGGAAATTGCAACTCGAGTTACGAAGTATCGCGACTCCATTCAATTCATGTGGGACCAAACCGTGCGTGCCACAAATGCTGGCATGACAAGCACTGAAATTGCAGAGTCAGTTGACCTTCCAGAAACCTTTGACTGTGATTATTTGACATCAGAGTTGTACGGCGTGGTTGAGCACCATGTTCGACAAATTCGAACTGGTTTATTCGGATTCTTTGATGGTGACGAAGCCAATTTGTTCCCAACACCACCGAGTGAACGAACAGCAAAACTCATTGCAGGGTTTGGCGGCAGGGAAGTGGTGCGTAAGCAAGTGGCAGATGCACTTGCCCAAGATGATGCACGTTGGGCTTTAGAACTTGGTTCGTGGTTGGTGCGAAGTGATGGTGCAGACGATACAGATCGTGCGTTACTTGCCAAGGCATTACGCATGGTTGCCCAGCGCACCAGCGCTGCGAACATTCGCAATTGGTGCATAACTCGAGCCCGTGTGCTGGATGGAACGGCAAATGTTGCGCGACTAAAGAATGTGCACTTGCGTAAGCCAACTCTGCTGAGTGCTGGTTATGAAAAAGCAGTCCACATTTTGCGGGTGCTGCTAGTGCCTGAGAGAGTAGGTGAAACTAACATTCGTTTGAAGTTTGAACTTGATGGAAACACCACTGGCTTGCATATTCGAAACTACGTGGCAGTTCCTTACTCGGGCAACGATGCCGACGCAACAATTGCAACCTCGTTAGATACATGGACAAACGTACTTTCTGGCGCAACAACACTTGGTGCAGCAATTGCTGATGGTTCGGTAACCATTTCAGGAAACGTAGATGCTGCAGTTAATGCGCTTCGCAGCTTCGATGTGAAAGGCCTTGTTGCCTAATGGCACAGAAACTGCCAGTAGGAACGCCGAAGTTTGCAGGCAAAGCAGAACGCTTAATTACACAATCCACGCCAAGCAAACTGGGTCGACAAAGCGCTCCTGAAGGCGCGCCAAACATCGTGCTGATTTTGCTAGACGATGTGGGCTTTGGTTCGTTTGGGACCTTTGGTGGACCAGTGCCAACACCAACTCTGGATCGCATTGCCAACATCGGTCTTCGCTATAACCAGTTCCATACCACTGCACTGTGTTCTCCAACACGCGCCGCGATGCTGACGGGTCGCAACCACCATGCCGTGCACATGGGCGGCATAACTGAAATTGCCAATTCATTTCCTGGTTACGACAGTGCA
>JALQUZ010000090.1 GCA_023263695.1 Ilumatobacteraceae bacterium | reverse complement strand
ATGTACTTACGCACACACTGCATTACGGCACCGGCGTGTTTGAAGGTATTCGCGCATATGCAACTGACAAAGGTCCGGCAGTATTCCGCCTTACCGAGCACATGCAACGCTTTATTAACTCGGCAAAAATTTTGGCGATGCCAATGCCGTACTCGCTTGAAGAACTTGTTCAAGGCGTAAAGGACACGGTTGCATCAACCGGATTGCCTGCTTGTTATGTACGTCCAATTGCGTATTACGGCTATGGCGAAATGGGACTGAACACCACGCCGTGCAAAACCGACGTTGCCATTGCGTGCTGGCCATGGGGCGCATATTTAGGCGATGACGCTGTTGAAAAAGGTGTGCGCATGAAGATTTCTTCGTGGACGCGCCACGACCACAACACCATGCCGCCAGCAGCAAAAACCGTTGGTAACTATGTGAACTCATCGCTCGCCAAAGTTGAAGCGTTGAAGGCCGGCTACGACGAAGCAATCATGCTTGCACCAAACGGATTAGTTGCGGAATGCACAGGCGAAAACTTGTTCGTCGTTCGAAATGGAATTATTTTGACTCCGCCAACTTCGGCTGGTGCACTTGAGGGCATTACGCAAAACAGCGTTACTCGCATTGCTCGCGACTTGGGTTACGAAGTGCGTGTAGACAACATTGCTCGTAGCGATTTGTACATTGCTGAAGAAATTTTTGCTTGCGGAACGGCAGCAGAAGTGGGCTCAGTGAATTCAGTCGACGATCGTCCGGTGCCATGCCCTGGTCCGATCACACGAGCAATTGCTTCCACGTATGCCAAGGCTGTGCGCGGCCAAGACCCGCGTTATATCGACTGGCTCGAATACACGAAATAACAGGCCTCGTATTACACGAAGGTGACTTGACGGGGTTTTCCCCCGGGTTCATCCACAGCCCTTTCCACATGCGGAATATCGTCCGCAGGGCTTTATCCACAGGTATCCCCACAGGTTCATGCAGCACGGGTTGGCGAACGCCATTTCGCGCGTCAGACTGGAGCCGTGAATCAGTTCGGAGCCAACACATCCAGCATTGCGATCATCATTATTCGATAGGCGTGCGTCACCCGACGTACGCCCAAGCCGCCCAAACGGGCGGCTTTTTTAATCCCCAAAATTCGACAGTAGAGAAGAGCAGTAGATGACAAAGCAACAACTTGTAGAAGTGTTCGACACCACATTGCGCGATGGCATGCAAGTAGAGGGTGTCTCGGCGAGCGTTGAAGACAAGCTGCGCATCGCGGAACAACTGGATTACTTGGGAGTGCACTTCATTGAAGGTGGATGGCCTGGCGCAAACCCTAAAGACATCGAGTTCTTTGCCCGTGCAAAAAAGGAATTGACGTTTACTACTTCGGCATTAGTGGCATTTGGTTCGACGCGACGACCACTTGGCAAAGTAGACGATGACGCAACGTTGCGAAATTTGATTGAAGCGCAAACTTCGGCTGTGTGCATTGTTGCCAAAGCATGGGACTACCACGTTGAACATGCTTTGCAAACAACGCTTGACGAAGGTGTTGCCATGGTGGCTGATTCGGTGAAGTACCTCACGGCTAACGATCGCCGAGTGCTCGTAGACATGGAACATTTCTTCGACGGATTCAAGTCGAACCCAGAGTTTTCATTGCGCGTATTAGAGGCTGCAATCATCGGTGGAGCAACGCACCTCGTGCTGTGCGACACCAACGGTGGTTCACTGCCAAACGACGTGTTGCACATCGTTGGCGAAGTGAAAAAGCACATCGGTGACGACGCGACAATTGGCATTCACTGCCACGACGACACGGGTTGCGCAGTTGCCAACTCGCTTGCAGCAGTGCAAAGTGGGGCACGACATGTGCAGGGAACGTTGAATGGTCTTGGTGAGCGCACCGGTAACACCAACCTGACCACGGTTATTCCAAACCTGCAATTGAAAATGGGTTTCGAATGCTTGCCAGAAGGACGACTTGAGCGTCTTACCACTGTCAGCAATTTCGTTGCCGAGGTGCTCAACCGTCCGTTAAATCCGCAAGCTCCATACGTTGGTTCGTCTGCGTTTGCTCACAAGGCAGGTTTGCATGTTTCAGCAATCTCGCGTGCAAAAGATGCGTACGAGCACATTGCACCGGAACTTGTAGGCAATGGCACGCGATTCCTTGTTAGTGAAATGGCTGGCCGTGCAACTATCACCATGAAGGCAGAAGAACTTGGATTGACCATGGATGGTCCTGCAGTAAATCAAGTGATTGAAGACTTGAAGCGACTCGAGCACGAGGGCTACCACTTTGAAGCAGCAGATGCGTCGCTTGAGTTGTTGATGCGTCGTGCAACCGGATGGAAACAGAGTTTCTTTAACGTCGAATCAATGCGAGTGATCACCGATGAATCGTCGGCTGGAACCTTCACGACCGAAGCAACAGTGAAAGTGTGGATGGGCGACCATCGCGAAGTGTGCACCGCTGAAGGCAATGGTCCGGTAAACGCAATCGATACGGCATTGCGCGCTGCACTGTTGCAGAAATTCCCACAGCTTTCACGTGTGCATTTGACCGACTACAAGGTGCGAATTCTGGATTCAGGTTCGGCAACTGGCGCGGTAACTCGCGTATTGCTGGATGCTTCAGACGGGGAGCGCAACTGGACCACTATCGGCGTTTCGTCGAACATTATTGAAGCTTCTTG
>JALQUZ010000008.1:42133-48574 GCA_023263695.1 Ilumatobacteraceae bacterium | reverse complement strand
TCGGCATGTTGGCGGTGACCACGCCAATGACTCGAGTGTGATTCACGTTTTGCCTGATAAGGTTTTATTCTTAGGTGACTGTCTTTATCCTGCGGTTTATACACCCCTTCAGCACTACACAGCAGAAACCATTACGGTTCGCTCCGATCACCCTGACTTTCAAGTAAGTGGTGGGACACTGTGGGACGGACGTCAACTTGCCGACTTGTATGCCGAAGCGATGACTCCATGGGAGTGGACTAGCGACTTGGTTGCAGAGGCGAACAAACTTGGTATTGATTGGTTGTCGAGTCCATTTGATAACTCGGCTGTTGATTTTCTTGAACAGTTCAATATTGCAACATACAAAATTGCATCGTTTGAGCTCGTTGACCTTCCGCTCATTCGCTATGTCGCTTCAAAAGGCAAGCCGATGATCATGTCAACAGGAATGTCGACACTGGATGAAATTGACGCTGCAGTGAAGGCTGCTCAGGGAGCTGGCGCGCCACAGGTTTCGGTGCTTCGTTGCAACTCCACGTATCCAGCGAATAGTTCTGAAATGGACTTGGCTGCAATTCCAACGATGATTGCAAAATGGGGAATTCCAGTTGGACTTTCGGATCACACCATGACTTCGGTAACGGCAATATGTGCGGTTGCACTTGGTGCATCAATTATTGAAAAGCACATCACCATGCGGCGAAGCGATGGTGGACCAGACGGCGCATTTTCTTTAGAGCCACAAGAGTTTGCTGCGATGATTAGCGATATTCGTGAAGCCTCGAGTGCATTGGGTACAGCGCGGTTTGGCCCATCAGCATCGGAAGTGAACAGTCTGAAATTTCGCCGTTCGTTACGGGCAGTAACTGCAATTAAGGCCGGTGGCGTAATTACAGAGCACAATGTTCGGTCTGTACGACCCGCAGGTGGATTGCCACCAGATGACTTTTCGAAAATTTCGGGAATGAAAGCAAATCGAGATATTGCTGTTGGTGAACCAATTACCAACGAAATCTTGAACTAGTTGCTATAAATCTGGCTGTTCATGCAGTATGCACTGCATCAGGGCAACATCTAGCCAACGACCAAACTTGCGTCCAATTTCGCGCTCAATTCCCACTAGCGCGAAGCCACATGATTCATGCAGCCCTCGAGAAGCCAGGCTTGATGCTTCAATACGCGCCATCACTGCGTGAAAACCAGAGTCTGCAGCTTGTTGGAGCAAATTGGTCAGAATCAATCGGCCAATTCCTGAGCGTGCGAAACTCCGTTTTACGTAAACGGAGTTTTCAACTGATGTTTTGTACGCGGCGCGATCGCGATATTCACTCAGCGCTCCGAAGCCAACAACGAGATCGGATGCATCCACCGCAACGATCACAGAAAAGGCTCCGCTGCGTGCACTGATCCACGCTTCTTGTGCTTCAAGCGTTCGTGGCACAAGATCAAATGTCGACGTCTCAAATTGCACTTCGTGGTTATAGATTTCCAAAATTGCAGCAGCGTCTGCAACGGTAGCGCGGCGAATTTTGATTGAAGTTTGTGATGCCGGCACATGGGCGAACTTAGCGGTTTATGGCTATGCAGGCGAGTGATTTCAAGAATTGGTAAAGAATGCAAGCGTCTGTTGGCACGCAATGGCAATTCTGCGATAGAACACTGTCATGACTAGTTGGATGACCCCGTCCCCTGAAGACAATGAATTTGGCTCACCATTGCCTCCGCCTCAAGCTCCTGCCGCTCATGGCGATTCGCATAAGCCGCGACGCCGCACACTTGGCGTACTGCTCACGCTCATTATTGGATTTATCGGAGGACTTGTAGGAACGCAAGTTTCAAACAATTGGGATCTGTCTTTTGGCTCGGGCACTTCGGTTCAATCATCAAACTCGCCGCTCGTTACCAGTGAAGTAGGTCCAAATGATGCAAGCGTTGGCGACACCATCATTGCGCAAGTGGCGAACGCAATGGCCGACAGTGTGGTTACGATTTCGAGTTCAATTAATGACGGCATTAATTCCGGTGAAGCAACGGGTACTGGAGTAGTACTCACTGCCGACGGTGAAATTTTGACAAATGCCCACGTGGTCGCTGATGCAACTGAAGTACACGTGCGATTTGCAGGTGAAACAGAACCACGACTTGCCAAAGTGTTGGCATCTGACCCAGGTAACGATCTTGCGCTGTTGAAAATTGATGCAACCGATTTGAAGCCTGCAACATTTGCTCAACCAGGAACCATTCGTATTGGTGATGGAGTAATTGCCATCGGGTATGCGCTCAACCTTGACGGCGGCCCATCAGTCACGTCGGGAATCGTTTCCGCTTTGAAGCGAACGATCATCACCGAGTCCGGCGCCTTGAATGGCCTGATTCAAACTGATGCCGCAATTTCGTCGGGCAACTCTGGTGGACCTTTGGTCAATTTGAGGGGCGAAGTGGTCGGCATCAATACGGCCGTGGCTCGCAGCGACGCAAACTCGGCTGCCAACAATGTGGGATTTTCCATCGCCGTCGACGAAATCGTGCCAGTTTTGGGCCAGCTTCGTAGCCAAGCCAGTGGCAAGGCTCGCGAAGAGGGCTTTTTGGGGGTCGGATTGGCTGCCCGAACCGATGGCGGCCAGGGGGCAATTATCTCCAGCGTCCAGCCAAATTCCCCTGCAAGCCTTGCTGGCATTAGAGAAAACGACATTGTGCTGTCGGTAGACGGCGAGCCAATTGACGGTCAGGCTGGTTTAGTGGCAGCCATTCGCGATGCCACCCCAGGCCAAACCGTGACCATTGAGCTCCTTCGGGACGGCAAGCGGATGACCGTGAAGGCCAAATTGGTGGCCCGGACTGGCAACTAATTCGACCCCCACGACAGGCTCAAAACCCTTGTTTTGGGCGTTGGGAAGCCCGAATTCACGCCGATAGAGTTGCAAGTCCGCATTAGCGATATGTCCGACATCCAGTCGGAAAGATCGTCAAAGTTTGAGGCGTCACAATCGACGTCTGCAAGAGCCCCGCAAGGGGGACATTGCAGCACCACTGTTTTCGGTGCTCCGCCGGCTTTTGCCGAGCGGAGCATTTGCGTGAACGGCGTTGTTTAAACAATGCAATCAGTACAGACACATCGAACTACACGAACGAGAAAAGGGTCGCCGTTATGGCACAAAAAGCAATCGTCGGCGAGAAGGTCGGCATGACACAGATTTGGGGAGATGACCAGCGCATCATTCCCGTGACTGTGCTGCGTGTTGAACCAGCCCGTGTGGTCCAAGTTAAGACCGGTGAGCGTGACGGCTATGCAGCCTTGCAAGTCACATACGGTCAAAAGGATCCAAAAAAATTAACTAAGGCCGAGTCTGGCCACTTCGCAAAGGCCAGCGTTGCTGCAGGTCGTCGACTCGTCGAGCTTCGTCTCGAATCAGTTGACGGCTTCACCGTTGGTCAAGAAATCACTGTTGACACTCTTGCTGCAGGCGAGCGTGTTGACGTCACTGCAGTAAGTCGCGGTAGAGGATTCGCAGGTGGAATGAAGCGCCACAACTTTGGTGGTCAAGGTGCAAGCCACGGTAACCACAAGCACCATCGTGCGCCAGGTTCTATTGGTTCGTGTTCGTTCCCTGGTCGTGTATTCAAGGGCTTGCGTATGGCTGGACACATGGGTCACGCACAAACCACCACATTGAATCTTGAAGTTGTACAAGCCGATCTCGAGCGCGGCCTGCTGTTGGTAAAGGGTTCAGTTCCGGGTCCAAACGGCGGCGTCGTAATCGTGCGCAACGCGGTGAAGGGAAAGTAACGCGATGGCAACTGCAAAACCAGTAAAGAAAGCTGCGAAGAAAGCAGCTCCAAAAGCGGCAGCAGAAAAAACCGGCTCGGCAACTTTGCCAGCAGAGTTTTTCGGCATCGAGCCAAACATTCCAGTAATGCACCAAGTGGTTACTGCACAGTTGGCACACCGTCGTTCAGGTACACAGAGCACCAAGACCCGTTCCGAAGTGAGCGGCGGTGGCAAGAAGCCATTCGGACAAAAGGGAACTGGTGGCGCTCGTCAAGGTTCAATTCGTGCCCCACACTTCAGTGGTGGTGCCGTTGCACTAGGACCAAAGCCACGTAAGTACACACAACGCACACCAAAGAAAATGATTTCATTGGCGCTGCGTTCAGCATTGTCTGACCGTGCACTTGAAGGCAAAGTAGTTGTTGTCGACAAGTTTGGTTTTGACAAGCCAAGCACCAAAGATGCTGCTTTGTTATTGAATTCACTTGGACTTGACGGCAAAATCATGATCGTTGTAGATCGCGATGATGAAGTCGCCGGCAAGTCATTCCGCAATTTGAGCAATGTTCAAGTGGTCATCACACCAGAGCTCAATGCGTACGACATTCTCTGCAATGACTGGCTCGTGTTTACAACATCGAGCCTTCCACAGGTCAAGGAGGCCGCAAAGTGAAAGACCCACGCGACATCATCCTTCGCCCGATCATCTCGGAGAAGAGCTACTCATTGATGGATAAGGGAACGTACACATTTGAAGTGCACCCAGATTCCAGCAAGCCAGAAATTTGTGACGCAGTTGAAGCCATTTGGAACGTCAAGGTTCGCCGCGTTAACACTCTCAACCGTCGTGGCAAGATGCGCCAAACTCGCGGAACCAACCGCTTTGGTCAGCGTCCAAACACCAAACGGGCCATCGTCACTCTTGAAGCGGGAAATGAAATCCCGTTGTTCGAGAACTAGAGCGAGCTGAAAGAGACGAACTATGGGAATTCGCAAACGTAAACCAACGAGTGCCGGTCGCCGTTTTCAAACGGTGTCCGACTTTGCTGACATCACCAAGAGCACGCCTGAAAAGTCGTTGCTTGCAAAGAAGACTTCTGCCGGTGGTCGCAACGTCTATGGCCGCGTAACTTCGCGTCACCAAGGTGGTGGGCACAAGCAGCAGTACCGCATCATCGATTTCAAGCGCAACTACGACCAGTATGAAGCCAAGGTTGCAGCAATTGAATACGATCCAAACCGCACGTGCCGCATTGCGCTTTTGCATTACGCCGATGGATCAAAGGCATACATCCTTGCTCCTAAGGGTCTTGAAGTGGGCATGCGTGTTCAGAGCGGACCAAAGGCGGACATCAAAGTTGGCAACGCATTGCCACTTCGTTACTTGCCTGTAGGTACTGTCATTCACAACATTGAATTGCGCCCTGGTCAGGGTGGCAAAGTTGGTCGTTCAGCAGGAATGGCTGTGCAGCTCGTTGCGAAAGAAGGCGACTTTGCAACATTGCGTATGCCAAGTTCTGAAATGCGTCGTGTTCCAATTGACTGCCGTGCAACTATCGGTGAAGTTGGTAACGCAGAGCACGAACTCATCAAGATCGGTAAAGCCGGACGTAACCGTTGGAAGGGCGTTCGCCCACAATCACGCGGTGTTGTAATGAACCCTGTCGACCACCCGCACGGTGGTGGTGAAGGTAAGACATCAGGTGGACGTCACCCAGTTTCACCATGGGGTAAGCCAGAGCGTCGTACCCGTAACAAGAACAAGTCATCACAACAACTCATCGTTCGTCGTCGTCGTTCAGGAAAGGGCCGGGCATAACACATGACTCGTAGTTTGAAAAAAGGCGCATTCGTTGATGAGCACTTGCTCAAGAAACTGGATGCCATGAACGAAAGTGGCGATCGCAAGGTCATCAAGACCTGGTCACGCCGCAGCACGATCATTCCAGACATGATCGGTCATACCTTTGCCGTCCACGATGGTCGCAAGCATGTACCTGTATATGTGACTGAATCGATGGTTGGCCACAAGTTGGGCGAATTTTCACCTACCCGCACGTTTAAGTTCCACGCAGCGCAAGAAAAAGCTGCAGCAGGGCAGAAGTAAGCCATGACCGGTCCAAAACTCAACGAAGCAACCAACAAGGTTGGCGTATCCAGCGGTACCCGCGCGAAGGCAATGAATGTCCGCATGTCGGCTTCAAAGGTTCGTGTAGTACTGAACCACATTCGTGGTCTACAAGTGCAGGAAGCTGACAGTTTGCTGTCGCTGATTCAGCGCGACTCGGCACACGACGTTCGCAAGTTGCTTGCATCGGCTATAGCCAATGCAGTAAACAACGATTCAAAAATTGCAGAAGACCTTTATGTCAAGGCTTGCTTTGCCGATGAAGGCCCAACATTGAAGCGTTTCCGACCACGTGCCAAGGGTCGTGCTGGTCAAATTTTGAAGCGTACATCACACATCACCATCGTGGTCGACACTATGACCGACAAGATGTTGGCAATTCGCGAACAGAGTGCTGAGGCAAAGGGTGGCACCAAAGTTGTCAGCCGTTCAGCACGTGTTGCAGCTAGTCGCGCACGCGCCGCGAAGGCTGATGCACAAGATTCACAAGACTCAACTGACAGCACCAACGAATCTGGTGAGGAGAACTGATGGGCCAGAAAATTAATCCGTACGGTTTCCG
>JALQUZ010000008.1:0-42034 GCA_023263695.1 Ilumatobacteraceae bacterium | reverse complement strand
TTTGGGAATCACCACCGACTGGAAGAGTCGTTGGTTCAGCCAGAAGGAATACCGTCATTACCTCACCGAGGACTGGAAGATTCGTGACTATCTCACGGTGCAGCTCGCCGATGCAGCAGTAAGCCGCATTGAAATTGAGCGCACACGAGACAAGCTCCGCATCGACATTCACACTGCTCGCCCGGGCATTGTGATTGGTCGTAAAGGTCAGAAGGCCGATGAACTACGCGCAGGTCTTACCGCGATGACCGGTAACAACAAAGTGCAGTTGAACATCACCGAAATCAAGCAAGCAGAACTTGATGCCGCACTTGTGGCACAGGGTGTTGCTGATCAGTTGTTGAATCGTATTGCTTTCCGTCGCGCCATGAAGCGTGCAGTGCAGAACGCACAGAAGTACGGCGCAGAAGGAATTCGAATTCAGTGTTCAGGTCGTCTTGGTGGAGCAGAAATGTGCCGCACCGAGTGGTATCGCGAAGGTCGTGTTCCATTGCACACTTTGCGTGCAGACATCGACTACGGATTCCGTGAAGCTGCAACTTCAGCAGGCCGCATTGGCGTAAAGGTGTGGTTGTACAAGGGTGAAATCCTTCCGTACAAGAGCCCTAACGACGATCGCATTGCCCGTGAAGCTGCAATGGCTGTTGGTCAAACCTCTGGACATTCGGATGCAACGTTGAAGGTGGTTACTTCAGCAGGTCCGCGTGTTGCAGACATTGCTGACACCGAAATCGTTCCACTGGTGAAGGAAGCCGATCCAGAGTTCGAGCGCTTGTTGGCGGAAGAAGAAGACATTCAACGTCGAATCGTGGAAACCCACGAGACACCGAAGTTTGGTCGGGAGTAAATCATGTTGTCACCTCGCAAAGTAAAACACCGTAAGCACCACCGTGGTCGTATGACCGGTGTGTCAAAGGGTGGAAACGAACTCGCTTTCGGCGAGTACGGAATTCAAGCTCTTGAACCAGGCTGGATCACCGCACGCCAAATTGAAGCAGCTCGTATTGCCATGACCCGTCATATCAAGCGTGGTGGAAAAGTGTGGATCAACATTTTCCCTGACAAGTCTGTGACCAAGAAGCCGGCTGAAACCCGCATGGGTTCCGGGAAAGGAAATCCTGAATTGTGGGTTGCCGTGGTGAAACCAGGTCGCATCATGTTCGAATTGTCGTACCCAAACGCAGCTACTGCGCACCAAGCGCTAGATCGCGCAGTGCAAAAGCTGCCAATCAAGGCCCGCGTCGTAAGCCGCGAGGAGGCAATCTGACATGGCACGTGAACTAGCCGATCTCCGCGACATGGATCTCGCCACCTTGGTGGACGAACTCCGTAAGTCAAAGCAAGAAGCTCTCAACCTGCGTTTCCGTCACGCGACGGGTCAACTCGACAACACCGCCGAGTTGGGTGCAGTGAAGAAGCAAATTGCACGTATCAACACTCTCATTCGCCAGCAGGAAATCGCTGCTGCTGAATCAGCAGGGAAGTGAGTAAGTCATGACCGAAACAACAACCACATCTGCAACAACAGACGAAGCTCTTCGTAACGCCCGCAAGGTGCGCGAAGGCATCGTGGTGTCAAACAAGATGAACAAGACGATTGTTATTTCAATCGTTGAGCGAGTGCGTCACCCGCGCTACTCAAAGTTCGTTCAGCGCACCAAGAAGTTGTACGCACACGACGAGGCCAACGATGCACAAATCGGAGACCGCGTTCGCGTAATGGAAACTCGCCCAATGTCGAAGCAAAAGCGTTGGCGCCTCGTTGAAGTATTGGAGCGTGCAAAATGATTCAGCAAGAGTCCCGTCTTCGCGTTGCCGACAACAGTGGCGCAAAAGAAGTGTTGTGCATCAAGGTTCTTGGTGGAACACGTCGTCGTTACGCATCAATTGGTGACGTCTTCATTGGCACAGTTAAGGACGCAATTCCTGGCGCTGGTGTTAAGAAGGGCGAAGTTGTTCGTTGCGTAGTAGTTCGTGTGAAGAAGGAAAAGCGCCGTCCAGACGGTAGCTACATCCGCTTCGACGAAAACGCAGCAGTACTCATCAAGGACGATCTCACCCCACGTGGAACCCGTATTTTCGGACCAGTTGGCCGTGAGCTCCGCGATAAGAAGTTCATGCGAATCATTTCGCTTGCACCGGAGGTGTTGTAACCATGAAGTTGAAAAAGGGTGACACCGTCATCGTTATTGCCGGAAAAGATAAAGGCAAGACGGGCGAAATTACAGAAGTGAGTCCAAAGAGCAACAAAGTGAAAGTCGCTGGTGTGAACACCGCGAAACGTCACACTGCTGCCCGCGGACAAACCACCAACACTGGCGGAATCATTGACAAGGACATGCCTGTCGATGCTTCAAACGTGATGTTGGTGCACAAGGGAAAGCCAACTCGTGTTGGTTACAAGATCAAGGCAGACGGCACCAAGGTGCGCGTTGCCAAGAGCACCGGAGATGAAATCTGATGACTGCTGCAGTCGCTTACCAACCACGCTTGAAGTCGCATTACAACGACGTCGTGCGCGCCGAACTCATTAAGCAACTCGGCGTTGCAAATGTCATGCAAGTGCCAACCTTCGAAAAGATCGTGATCAACATGGGTGTCGGTCGCGCAACTCAGCAGTCGTCGCTCATTGACGGCGCTGTGGCTGACCTCACCGCGATTTCTGGCCAAAAGCCAATCGTTACCAAGTCACGAACCTCAATCGCATCGTTCAAACTTCGTGAGAACCAAGCAATTGGTTGCAAAGTTACGTTGCGCGGAGATCGTATGTGGGAGTTCCTCGATCGTTTGATCGCGGTAGCAATCCCTCGTATTCGTGACTTCCGTGGTCTCCCAGGTAAGTCATGGGATGGTCATGGTAATTACACGTTCGGTCTTACTGAGCAATTGGTATTCACCGAAGTGAGCTACGACAAGGTAGACACCACACGCGGTATGGACATCACCATTGTCACCACCGCAAATACCGACCTCGATGGAAAAGCACTTCTTGATGCTTTTGGTTTCCCATTCCGTAAGGGCGAAGAACCAGCATCATCCAAAAAAGCTCGCGGAGCGGCAAAACGCTCAGCCAAGAAGAAGAAGTAAGTAGAGGACCATATGGCAAAGAAATCACTCGTTAACAAGGCGAACGCAACGCCAAAGTTCAAGGTACGCGGTTACTCGCGTTGCCAGAAATGTGGACGCTCGCGTGCTGTGTATCGCAAATTCGGATTGTGCCGCCTGTGCCTTCGCAAGATGGCCCATGCCGGTGAAATCCCTGGTTTGACCAAGGCAAGTTGGTGATTGCGTCATGATGACTGATCCGATCGCCGACATGCTTACGCGCATTCGCAATGCGAATGCTGCAATGAAAGACGAAGTGTTGATGCCTGCCTCAAAGCAGAAGTCAGCTCTCGCAGAAGTGCTGAAGAAAGAGGGATACATCACTGATTTCGGTCTTATCGACAACCCAACTGGTCCGGGTAAGTCGTTGAAGATCGGTCTGAAGTATTCCGATGATCGCAAGCGCACCATTCAAGGTATTAAGCGAGTATCCACACCGGGTCTTCGCGTGTACCGCAATGCAACTGAAGTACCACGCGTTTTGGGTGGTCTTGGTGTTGCTGTCCTGTCCACCAGCCACGGGCTCATGACCGACCGCGAAGCGCGCCAGCGCAACGTGGGTGGTGAAGTCATGTGCTTCGTTTGGTAAGCGGAAACCAGTAGAGGAAAGAAGTACTCATATGTCACGTATCGGAAATGCAGCAGTCGTTGTGCCTAACGGTGTCGACGTCACTATCGCTGGTCTTTCGCTGACCGTAAAAGGTCCGAAGGGCACGCTGTCACGTGTGTTCCCAACTGGAGTTTCCATCGCTCGCGAAGAAAACACCATTGTGGTTACTCGCGATAACGAAGAGCGCGACTCCCGTGCGCGTCACGGTTTGGTTCGCACGTTGGTGAACAACATGATGATTGGTGTTACCGAGGGTTACACCAAGGAACTCGACATCATCGGTGTGGGTTACCGTGCTGAAGCTCAGAGTCCAAACAAGTTGAAGTTGGCTCTTGGTTTTTCACACCCAGTGGTGATCGATGCTCCTGAAGGAGTCACATTCGAAGTTCCTGCGCAGACGAAAATCATCGTCAAGGGTGCCGATAAAGAAGTTGTTGGCCAAGTTGCAGCGAACATTCGCGAAATTCGCAAGCCAGAGCCGTATAAGGGCAAGGGTGTGCGTTACCTCAATGAAAAGGTCCTGCGTAAAGCAGGCAAGACCGGCAAGAAGTAATCGGGAGATTTGACGACTATGACATCAGTATCAAGCCAGCGCCATGCAGGTCGCTTGCGTCGCCACCGTCGCGTACGTAAGAAGATCACCGGCACCGCCGAGCGTCCACGTCTCGCCGTATATCGCAGCAACAAGCACATCACCGTGCAGTTGATCAACGATCTCGACGGACACACCGTCGCTTCGGCTTCAACTGTTGAACCAGACCAGCGCAAGTTGGGTGGCGGTTCGAACGTTGATGCAGCAAAGCGCATCGGAACACTCGTTGCGCAGCGTGCAAAGGCTGCAGGAGTAACAAAAGTTGTTTATGACCGCGGTGGATTCTTGTACCACGGTCGCGTAGCAGCGGCAGCAGATGCTGCCCGAGAAGCAGGGTTGGAGTTCTAATGACTGACATTTCAAACGCACGCACGACCGAACCAGGTCAGCTTCGCGAATCACGCGTAGTGCACATCAACCGCGTGGCAAAAGTAGTGAAGGGTGGACGTCGCTTTTCGTTCACCGCACTGGTTGTTATCGGTGACGGTGCTGGTCGCGTAGGTCTTGGTTACGGAAAGGCAAAGGAAGTTCCTTTGGCAATCCAAAAGGGAACCGAAGAAGCAAAGCGCAACTTGTTCAGCGTTGCTCTTGCTGGTTCAACCATCACCCACCAAATTTTGGGAATCAATGGCGCAGGCCGCGTTCTTCTGAAGCCTGCTGCTCCTGGTACCGGAGTAATTGCTGGTGGAGCTGCTCGAATCATTCTTGAAGAAGCCGGCATTCACGACGTACTTGCGAAGTCGCTTGGTTCGTCAAATGCAATCAACGTTGCTCGCGCAACGATTAACGGTTTGAAGGAATTGCAGAGCCCAGACGAAGTTGCAAAGCGTCGCGGAATTCCTGCCGATTCATTTGTTCCAAAAGGTCTCCTTCGTGCGTTCAACGAGCGTAAGAAGTCAAACGGAGGTGCTCACTAGTCATGGCAGCATTTAAAAAACCAGGTCGCACCACTCGCGACCGTAAGCCAGCAGCTAAGAAGGCTGCAGCAGAACAGCGCGCAGCAGCCGCTGCGTTGAAGGCTGCATCTGGCAACACATCAACTCGCAAAGTAAAGCGTGTGAAGGTTGAACCAACTGGTGCAACGATCACCGTTACTCAGGTGCGTTCAGAAATCGGCAACAAGCCAAAGAACCGTGCAACGTTGCGCGCTCTCGGACTTCGCCGAATTGGTCACACCAACACGTTGCCAGATCGTCCGGAAATTCGCGGCATGATCGCACGTGTTCCACACCTCATTGAAATCAAGGAAGGCAAGTAAGCCATGCGCGTAGATGAACTCGCCCCATCAAAGGGATCAACGAAGAAGCCAAAGCGCGTCGGTCGTGGTATCGGCGGTAAGGGTGGAAAGACTGCAGGTCGCGGTACCAAGGGTCAGTACGCCCGTAACACCGTGAAGCGAGGCTTTGAAGGTGGTCAGATGCCATTGAAGCAACGCGTACCAAAGTTGAAGGGTTTTAATAACCCGTTCCGCGTTGAGTACTACGCAGTTAACCTCGATGTCATCGAAGCCTTGGGACTTGCAGAAGTAAACCCAAAGGTACTTGTTGACAAGAGCGCTGCTCACAAGAACACCTTGATCAAGGTTCTTGGTCGTGGAAAAATCACCAAAGCAGTCAGTGTTTCAGCACACGCTGTATCGAAAACTGCTGAGCAGGCAATTATTGCTGCTGGTGGTTCGGTAACGATCTTGCCAATGCCGCACAAGGGCCCACGTCCAGCCGCTAAGGGCAACCAGTTCACTAACCGATAGTGATGTCGCGCCGGTTCGCCGGCGCGCTTCAAGTACAGGAGCACCCACGATGTTGTCGAATGTGAAGAACATCTTCAAGGTGGAAGACCTTCGTAACAAGGTGTTGTTCACCTTTGCCATGATCGCTGTGTATCGCTTTGGCGCGTCACTTCGCGTTCCTGGTATTGATGCACAAGCAGTTCGCCAGTTGCGCGAAGCATCAAACTCGCAAGGCGCACTTGGATTCTTGAACTTGTTTTCGGGTGGTGCTTTCGGAAGCTTCTCGATTTTTGCGTTGGGAATCATGCCGTACATCACGGCCAGCATCATCATGCAGGTACTGGGTGTTGTTATTCCAAAGCTTGAGCAGTGGCAACAAGAGGGTGCAACTGGCCAACGCAAGATCACGCAATGGACTCGCTACGTAGCAATTGGTATTGCCACCTTGCAGGGCGCTGGTCTGACCTTCATTTTTGGTCAAGGTAAGGGATCAGCATTCTTTGGTGCAGCAGGTAAAGCCCCAGACGTCGTGTTGTTGAACCCGTTCATGCCTCGTGCATTGTTGGTGATTCCTTCACTTGTTGCAGGAACCGCATTGTTGATGTGGATTGGTGAACTCATTAGCCAACGCGGAATTGGCAACGGCATGTCGATGCTGATCTTTGCATCGGTTGTCAGCGGTTTGCCGTACAACTATTACTCGCTGTTGCAAAGCAAGAAAACAGTCACGTTCATTGTGTTAGTTGCGGTATCTATCGGAATTTTGTTTGCTGTTGTTCGTGTTGAACTAGGCAGCCGCCGAATTCCCGTGCAATTTGCAAAGCGTGTAGTTGGCCGAAAGCAATACGGTGGCCAGAACACCTACATTCCGTTGAAGGTAAACCAGGCCGGTGTAGTGCCAATTATTTTTGCAAGCTCGGTTCTGTTGTTACCTGTGCTGTTGTCAAACATGCTTGGTAGCGGTGAAGGTTGGCGCGGATCTATTGCTTCATTCGTTAACAACTACTTGGTGAACAGCCAAAACATGTTGTATATCTCCATCTTCTTCCTGTTGATCATTGCGTTTGCATACTTTTACAACTCCATCGCATTCGACCCCATTCGTCAAGCAGATCAACTGCGTAAACAGGGTGGATTCATTCCGGGAATTCGTCCTGGACCACAGACCGAAAGTTTCTTGGCAAAAACTGTTAACCGCATCACACTTCCAGGTGCATTGTTTGTTGCATTCATTGCAATCTTGCCGTACATCATTTTGTGGGTAGGCGATGTGAAGTCATTCCCATTTGCAGGAACCACAGTGCTCATTGCAGTGGGTGTTGCACTCGAACTGATGCGCCAAATTGATAGCCAGTTGATGCAGCGCAACTACGAGGGTTTCTTGAAGTGACGTTTCCTCTTTAGGAAACACATTTCACGAATTTCACGAAAGAATCACCACCATGTCGAATGCAATTCGCATCATCATGCTTGGCCGTCAAGGCGCAGGAAAGGGCACACAGTGTGTGCGTATCGCAGCAGAGTTTGGCGCACCACATATTTCAACCGGTGAAATGTTGCGCGCAGCAGTGCGTAAAGATTCTCCGCTCGGACGAGCTGTAAAGGAAGTGCTCGACAAGGGTGAACTGGTCAACGATGAACTCATGATTAGCCTGGTGCAAGGTCGCATTGGCGAAGAAGATGCACGTGTGAATGGCTTCATTTTGGATGGCTTCCCGCGCACTGTTGCTCAGGCTCAGGCTCTCGACCACATCAGCGAAGTTCGACCAATCGACATGGTGATTGATCTTGAGGTGAAGCGTGAATTGGTATTGAGTCGCTTGTCCGCGCGACGTGTGTGTGAGCAATGCCAGGCCAATTATGTGGCTACTGGCAGTGAAGCGAACCCTTGGGCGTGTGAGAAGTGCGGTGGATCAGTGGTGCAGCGGGCCGATGACACCCCTGAAGCCATCAATCATCGACTCGACCTCTATGACGCCATGACCTCGCCTTTGATTGCTTACTACAAGGACCAGAACAAACTGGCTGTAGTCGACGGCCTTGGCACCCCTGATGAAGTGTTTGCCCGCCTCCATACGGCTGTTGCCGGCATCAAGAATCGCTAATCATGACCCTGCTGAATTCACCCATCTCCTTGTGTTTTGGGGTTTTGGGACAGGGAAATGCGGCGGTAGCATAACCCTTCGCCTTTTGGAGGGATTTCCTTCCGACTGGCTTGTATGTCCGTGTGTTTGAGGAGAAAGCCCTGCCAAAAAACAAAGAAGATGCAATTGTGCTGGAAGGCACAATTACAGAGTCGCTGCCTAACGCAATGTTTCGCGTCGAACTCGAAAACGGACACACAGTGTTAGCTCATATTTCAGGAAAGATGCGAATGAATTACATCCGTATTTTGCCAGGGGACAAAGTCCAAGTAGAGCTAACGCCATATGACCTCACACGAGGTCGCATTACATACCGACATAAATAAAGATTTCATAACCACATAATCGAACATCAATCACGAGGCCGAAGTGAAAGTTAAACCAAGCGTCAAGAAAATTTGCGAAAAGTGCAAGGTCATTCGCCGGCACGGTCGCGTGATGGTGATTTGCGAAAACCCTCGTCACAAGCAACGTCAAGGCTGAGAAGGAACATCAGATGGCACGTATTTCAGGAGTAGACATCCCACGCGAAAAGCGTTTGGTGATTTCGCTTACCTACATTTTCGGCATTGGTAACACCACTGCGCAAAAGATGTGCAAGGAACTCGATCTCAACCCAGACACCCGTGTTCGCAATCTCACCGACTCTGAAGTCAACAAGATTCGTATGTACATCGAACAAAACCTCACGGTTGAAGGCGACCTTCGCCGCGATGTGCAGACCGACATCAAGCGCAAGATTGAAATTGGTTCATACCAAGGAACGCGTCACCGCAAGGGTCTCCCTGTACGTGGTCAGCGCACACACACCAACGCTCGTACTCGCAAGGGTCCGAAGAAGACTGTGGCCAACAAGAAGATGGCAGTGAGGAAGTAAATCATGGCAAAGGCACCAGCACCTCGTAAGCGCAAGCGCGATCGCAAAAATATCGCGACCGGCGTTGTGCACATTAAGAGCTCGTTCAACAACACCATCGTGTCCATCACCGACACAGAAGGCAATGTCATTTCATGGGCATCGTCGGGCGGCGTTGGATTCTCCGGTTCGCGCAAGTCAACTCCATACGCAGCACAAATGGCAGCAGAAAAAGCAGGCCGTGCAGCAATGGAACAAGGTCTTCGTCGCGTTGAAGTGCATGTAAAGGGCCCAGGTTCGGGTCGCGATACCGCACTACGTTCTATTCAAAACCTTGGCATCGAAGTGTCTGGCATTAAAGATGTAACGCCAGTTCCACACAACGGTTGCCTCCAGCCAAAGCGAAAGAGGCCGTAAGTCATGGCTCGCTATACAGGACCAAAGGTGCGTATTTCGCGCCGTCTCGGTGTCAACATTTACGAAAACACCAAGGGCTCAAAGGCTCTTGAGCGTCGCCCATTCCCACCAGGAACACACGGCCGCACACGTCGTCGTGGAGCTGGCAGTGAATACCTCTTGCAATTGCAGGAAAAGCAGAAGGCTAAGTACATCTACGGTGTACTCGAGCGTCAGTTCCGCAAGGCATACGAAGAAGCAACGCGTTTGGCTGGTCCAACCGGTGAAAACTTGCTCCGTTTGCTTGAGTGCCGCTTGGACAACGTGGTGTACCGCGCAGGTTGGGCAAACACCCGTCCGCAGGCACGTCAGTTCGTAAGCCACGGCCTCGTATTGGTCGATGGCAAGCGCGTGAATATTCCTTCATACAGCGTTGGTCGTGGACAAGTTGTCACGCTTTCCGAGAAGGCCGCAAACATGATCGTTATTCAGCACAACATTGACACCCTCGACCACAAGATGGTTGGTTGGATCGATCGTGCAGAAGGTGGCAAGCAGGTCACCGTTCGCGAACTTCCATCACGCGAGCAAATCGATGTACCAGTACGTGAACAGCTCATTGTTGAGCTTTACTCGAAGTAACCCCTAAACGAATTGGCAATAGGAGATATCAATGCTTGTTATTCAGCGCCCATCAGTTGAAGCAATCGGTTCACCAGAAGGCAACCGTCAGAAGTTTTCGATTGGACCACTCGAGCCAGGCTTGGGTCACACCATTGGAAACTCCCTTCGCCGCATGTTGTTGTCGTCAATTCCTGGCGCAGCAATCACATCAGTCAAGTTTGAATCAGCTCTTCATGAGTTTGATGTCATCGAAGGCATCACAGAAGATGTCACCGAAATTATTTTGAACTTGAAGGACATTGTTGTTGTCTCTGAAAGTGACGAACCAGTGGTCATCACACTTGATGTGAAGGGCCCAGCAGACATCACTGCAGCCGACATCGTGTGCCCAACCGGTGTTGAAATTCTGAACAAGTCACAGCACATTGCCACATTGTCGGCAAAGGGTCGTTTGGTTGTAGACCTCACGATTGAGCGAGGCAAAGGCTACGCATCAAGCGATCGCGACACCCGCAAGGTCATTGGCATCATTCCAATCGACGCAATTTTCTCACCAGTACGTCGTTGCACCTACCTCGTAGAGCCAACACGTGTTGAGCAGTCAACGAACTACGACAAGATCGTCATCGACATTGAAACCGATGGAACCATTGAGCCACGCGAAGCACTTGCATCAGCGGGCGCAACACTTCGTTCATTGGTCGATCTTGTAGCAACCATGAGCGATGCGCCAATGGCACTCGAACTTGGTGAGCTTGCGGGAACGGGTGCTGGTTCGCCAGACCTCGACTTGAGCATCGAAGACCTCGACTTGAGCGAGCGTCCACGTAACTGCTTGAAGCGCGCACAGGTCAACACTGTTGGCGAATTGCTGCTTCGTAGTGAAGAAGATCTTTTGAACATCACCAACTTCGGTCAGAAGTCGTTGGATGAAATCAAGTTGAAGCTCGACGAACGCGGATTGTCACTGCGCATCTGATAGCGCACCAATACGCACCACTTCATAGGAGACGATGACACATGCCAGCAACACCAAGACGAGCCCGAAACTTCGGACATAGCGCACACCATCAAAAATTGTTGATGGCAAACCTCGCTGCATCACTTTTTGCTGCAGAGGGCATTGTGACCACCGAAGGCAAGGCCAAGGCACTTCGCCCAATCGCAGAGAAGTTGATCACGAAGGCAATCAAGGCGCAGGGCGAAGGCCCAATGCGCATTCACCGCATTCGTCAGATTCAGTCGTACTTGAATGACAAGGAAATGACCAACAAGTTGGTAAACGTTGTTGCACCTCGCTATACCGGCCGCAATGGTGGATACACCCGCGTGCTCAAGCTTGGTCCACGCCATGGTGACAATGCACCTATGGCGCGTATCGAACTCGTCTGATTCATCATGGCCATGCGTCGCGCACGCATGACGATCGCCTACAAGGGCGATCAATTTCATGGCTTTGCTACTAATCCTGGAGTTGACACCGTCGCGTCCACGATTGAAGGTGCGCTCGAACAAATTTTGCAAGAGGAAGTAAAGATCATTCCTGCAGGTCGCACCGATGCAGGTGTGCACGCATGGGGACAAATAATTGGCGCAGATCTACCTGATCGCGTGAATTTGCCCGTGCTCATGAAGCAACTGAACTCGTTATGTGGTCCATCTATTGCAGTGCGTGAAGCAGTGTGGACAAAGTCCGATTTTCATGCTCGATATACCGCACTGTGGCGCTCGTATCGCTACACCGTGTTGAACACAGAAACGCCAAACCCATTTATGGTCGACTCGGCCTGGCACATCATGAAGCCACTCAAGCTCCGAGCAATGCAGCTCGCATCCGATGCGGTCATTGGCGAACATGATTTCTCGGCATTTTGTCGTAAGCCAAAACCTGCCGATGAAAATGACACGTTTGAGCACTCCATGCGTCGGCACGTCATGAATGCTGATTGGCGCGACCTTGGCGAGGGAGTGTTGAGGTTCGATATTCGGGCTAATGCGTTCTGCCATCAGATGGTGCGTGCGCTGGTCGGCACCTTCATTGAGATCGGCCTTGGCAAGCGCCCACCAAGCGATATGCGCGGGCTCATCGTGTCTGGCGATAGGTCACAGGCGGCACCCGTGGCACCCCCGCAAGGTTTGATTTTGTGGGAAGTTGGCTACCCAGCCGATTGTGATTAGGCCCTCTAGACCCCTATCCTGAAACGGTCCATAGGGGCAGCGTTTGGCTGATTTTCTGGCCAAGTCCTCAGTTTTCGAAAGTAGTTTTTTATGATGCGCACGTACAGTCCAAAAGCAAGTGAAATTAAGCGCGAGTGGCATGTTGTTGATGCCGACGGCTTGGTACTTGGTCGCATGTGCACAGAAGTTGCATCGATTTTGCGCGGCAAGCATAAGCCAATGTTCTCCATGCACATGGACACTGGTGACCACGTTGTCATTGTCAACGCTTCGAAGATCGTGATGACCAAGGGCAAGGCAGACAAAGAACTCGTACACGACTACAGCGGTTACCCAGGCGGTTTGCGCTCACAGACGTACGCTAATTTGCTCAGCCGTAAGCCAGAAGACGCAATTCGTCGCACCATTCGCGGCATGTTGCCAAAAGGACCACTTGGTCGTCAGATGATCAAGAAGTTGAAGGTTCACGCAGGACCAGAACACGGTCACGAAGCACAAGCACCAAAAGTGTTGAACATCCCGCACGCAAAAGCGCGCTGATTAGCAAAGATCGAATAGAGGAGTAAACGTGGGAACAAAGCCACTGACACAGACAACCGGTCGTCGCAAGGAAGCAGTCGCACGCGTGCGTTTGCGTCCAGGCACTGGCAAAGTAGTAATCAACGGACGCGAGTTTGAAGATTATTTTCCAAACGCATTGCAGCGTGCTGCAGCAACCGAAGCATTTCGCGTTGTAGAAGCAGAAACCGCATACGACGTTGACTGTGACATTCAGGGCGGCGGAATCGCAGGCCAGGCTGGCGCACTTCGCATGGCGATCGCTCGATCCATTCTTGAGTTGGATGACACGAAGCGCGCAGTGCTTCGCAAGGCCGGCTTGCTTACTCGCGACTCGCGCAAGAAGGAAAGCAAGAAGTACGGCCTCAAGAAGGCGCGCAAGGCGCCTCAGTACACGAAGCGTTAATCACGTGTTGGTTCGCGCGATGTTCGTCGCGCGGATGTGTGTGTAAACGATGCTTCGATTTGGCACCGACGGTGTACGTGGAGTCGCCTTCACGGAACTCACCGAGCAATATGTTGCAGAACTTGGGATGGTTGCTGCGCGTGAACTTGGCTTCACCAAAGTTTTGGTTGGTCGCGATACTCGCGAATCTGGCAAACAGTTGGAGACTGCGCTCGCCAATGGATTGCTTGCCGGTGGCGTTTCGGTTGAACTACTTGGCGTAGCCCCAACACCCGCAATTGCATTTTTGGCTGCAAAACGAGGCTGTGCCAGCGCAGCAATTACCGCTTCGCATAACCCGTACTTAGACAATGGTGTAAAGCTGTTTGCCAATGGAGGCCTGAAGCTAAGCGATGCGCAACAAGACGCAATTGAATCACACATGACTGGTTCGGCAACCGTGGCTTCTGCTTTGGCCACTCAAGTTGATTTGATGGGCGAGTATGCGTCTCACATTGTTGGACTTTTTCCAGTTTTGGCGTTTGCCAACATTCGCGTGGTATTGGATTGCGCCAATGGGGCAATGAGCGATGTTGCGCCAGAGGTGTTTGCACGTCTTGGTGCAACGGTCATTGTGTTGAACGATCAACCGAATGGGAAGAACATCAACGAAGGTTGTGGTGCAACACACCCAGAAGTGGTGAGCGAAGCAGTTCGCTTGCACAAAGCCGACTTAGGTCTTGCTTTTGATGGCGACGGAGATCGCGTGATTGCCGTTGACCATATTGGTGATGTGGTTGACGGCGATCACCTCATAGCGCTTGCCGCAATTGATTTGCACAAACGTGGAAAGTTGAAGTCAAACTCGGTTGCAGTAACGGTCATGACAAACGCTGGTTTTCACCAAGCCATGGACAAAGTGGGAATCAATGTGGTTACCACGCCAGTTGGCGACAGAAACATTCTTGTCGCCTTTGACGAACATGGATTGGTGTTGGGCGGAGAACAAAGCGGGCACATTATTTATCGTGACCATGCAACAACAGGAGACGGATTGCTAGCTGGTGCGATGCTTGTTGATTTGGTGCGACGTGAAGCGCAACCACTGGCAACACTTGCGCGCAACGCAATGACGTCGCTTCCACAAACACTGATCAACGTTCGAGTTGCGCAAGTGGAGAGTAACCCTGCAGAACAACTTGCATCCGAAATTGCTCAAGCGACGCAGCAATTGAACGGAGTAGGCCGTGTGTTGTTGCGCGCAAGCGGAACTGAGCCAGTTGTTCGCGTGATGGTGGAAGCAGCATCGCAGGAAACCGCAGATGCTGTGGCGCAAGGGCTTGCTGAGGTTGCATCACAGCGCTTCGGCGGGGTTCGGTAACCTAGTACCCATGTGCGGCATCATCTGCGTTGTGTCGCGGCCCTCGGCAAGACCGTTGCCACTTGCCGCCGACATTCTGGATGCCCTTGACCGAGCAATTGCCGCTGGCACTGCCGGAAACATCGCTGAATCTGGCCGCTTAGTAGGCGAAGCGGATGCTTCATTGCGCGGTGAGTCTGGGCTTGGAACCCTTATTGACAACGTTGCTTTGGTAACTGGCTTGGTGTCGCGCGTTGATCAATTGGATGCATTGGCAACGGGGGCAGAAGCGCAGCTGGAATCGGAGTCTGGGTTGTCGACGCGCGAAGTTGAACGACGAAGCAACGAACTGATCGCGCTGCGTGACGCCACCTGGTCGTTGCGCAATGACCGATTGCGCACAGCAAAAGCTGTTGGCGAATTGGCTGGCAAAGACGCAAGCGCAAGTGCTCGCAACGCATACCTATCTATTCAGCAGGCATTTTCGGCGCTTGATCGCATGGAGGTTCGCGGTCGCGATTCTGCTGGTGTGAACGTATTGGTGTGGGGTCATGGCTTAGATGCAACCGATAAGCGAGTTGCTCCGTTGCTTGATGGCCGTCTTGACGATGTGCTGTTCACCAATGGCTCGGTGCGTGTTGGTGCTGGAAATCGTGCGTGGTCGTTTGTGTACAAAGCTGCCGCTGAAATTGGCGAGCTTGGTGACAACACCCGTGCAATGCGCACTGCAGTTGCAAGCGACGAGTTGTTGCGTTTGCTCGTAAGTCAGCCACAGGCGCGAGTGTCCATCCTTGGGCACACCCGTTGGGCGAGTGTGGGCATTATTTCTGAACCAAATGCTCACCCAGTGAACAGTGAAGAAGTGGGCGGCAATTCCGAAGCGCCGTACATGTTGGCAGCACTAAACGGCGACGTAGACAACCATGCCGACATCAAAGTTCGCAATGGATTGCACATTGCAGAACCAATTACCACCGATGCAAAGGTCATCCCAACAGTTGTCGCGCGCAAGAACGCCGCTGGCATGTCATTGGTGGATTCGTTTAGAGAAACTGTTGCCGAGTTTGAAGGCAGTGTGGCAATTGCGGTTGCAAGCGCTGACGAACCAAACTCCATGATGCTTGCGCTACGCGGAAGCGGTCAAGGTTTGTATGTCGGTATTGCGGAAGATCGGTTCATCGTTGCCAGCGAGCCATATGGTGTTGTTGAAGAGACCTTGCAGTACGTGCGCATGGATGGTGAGTCACTTGCCGATGCAAATAATCCGTCTAGCCGCGGCCAGGTCATTGCACTTGATGGCGATAACGCGGGGTCGCTTGCCGGCATGCGCATGCTTGCCTACGATGGAACGTCAATTCCACTTGAAGACAGCAACGTTTACATTGCCGAAGTAACGACGCGCGACATTGATCGTGGCGAGCACAAGCACTTTCTGTCGAAAGAAATTGCAGAAGCACCGCTGAGCTTCCGCAAAACGTTGCGTGGGAAAATTTCTGAGCGCAACGGACAGCTTGAAGCGACGCTAGACACCACGGTGCTGCCAGAGGACATTCGAGCAAAGCTCACCGCCGGAACTTTTACGCGTATTCGTGTAATTGGTCAAGGAACTGCAGCCATTGCTGGTCGCAGCTTGGCGCAGTTGTTGCGCACCATGGTGGACCACCGTGTGCAAGTAGATGCATTGCCAGCCACCGAGTTGTCGGGATTCCAGTTGGAACTTGATATGACCGACACGTTGATCATTGCAATTAGCCAAAGTGGAACTACTACTGACACCAATCGCACGGTCGACTTAGCGCGTACGCGCGGTGCATCTGTATTAGCCATTGTGAACCGACGTGGTAGCGAACTGTCGGCAAAAGCCGATGGTGTGTTGTTCACCTCAGATGGCCGCGACGTGGAAATGAGCGTGGCCAGCACAAAAGCCTTCTATTCGCAAGTTGCTGCAGGCGCTTTGCTGTCATGCGCGATTTCGGCAGCACTGGGAACCGGTACTAACGACGAGCGTCATCAATTGCTTTCAGCATTGCGCACAATTCCTGACGCCATGTTCCAGGTGTTAGCACTACGCCCACAAATTTCCGAAGCAGCACGTCAGTTTGCTCCAGCTCGTCGCTATTGGACGGTTGTTGGAAACGGTTTCAATGCAGTTGCTGCAGAAGAAGTTCGAATCAAGCTTTCCGAGCTGTGTTACAAGTCAATTGCCTGTGACATCACTGAAGATAAGAAGCACATTGACTTGTCGTGCGAACCCATGATCATCGTGTGCGCAACAGGTTTGTCGGATGGCACCGCTTCGGACGTGGCGAAAGAGATCGCTATTTATCGTGCACATAAGGCGTTGCCAATTGTGATTGCCCAAGAAGGGGAGCAACGCTTCGATGCTGCTGCAGCAGTGATTTCTGTACCGCGAGTTGACCCACGAGTGGCGTTCATTTTGAGTGTGATGGTCGGACACTTGTTTGGCTACGAAGCTGCGTTGGCAATTGACTCGCTTGCACGTCCATTGCGTTCGGCACGAGAAGTTGTTGAACATGCAGTTGAACGTGGTGGTGTAGGCAGCCAACTGCTTGCCAAAGTTCGCTCTGAAATTGGCGTCCCAGCAACCAGGTTCTTTGAAGCACTGGCCACGGGAATGTACGACGGAAACCTTGAAGCAAGCACCGCGGTTCGTGTAGTCACGATGTTGCGCGACGCGATGTCGAATGATCCGCTGCAGGCTTACCAACAAAGTTCCGGAAAGGTTGGAACACCAGAAGCAATTCTTGATGATCTCACCAGCGCACTCACTCATTCAATCGACGAACTCACACGTCCTGTTGACGCCATTAAACATCAGGCGAAAACGGTCACCGTTGGAATTTCACGTAGCGATGAAGGATTGCTCGATCGTTCGTTGGTTCAAGAAGTTCTGAAAGCAGGAGTGTCGCGCGATCGCTTGTCGTACAAGACGCTGAAAGTGATTGCCGATCTTGATCCGGCTGTTGCATCGATTGTTGGATTCACTCGCTATGGCATTGAAGGCAATGTTGAAGCAAATACTGCCACGGTAAAGGTGATTGATCGGGGTGGCATTTCACTTGAACTCACATCGCGAGTTGATGGCAATTCCGTATTGGTAGGAACCAAGCATCGTGTTGCAAGCGATCGCAATGTGTTGGTTGCCCGCGGTCGCCGCGATGACCGCACCGTGATCTTTGTTCCAGAAGCAAAAGGAACGGAAACAACTGGCATCACTTTGCTGCACGTGTTGTTCCACGATCGTTTGCCTTCGTCAACCATGAAGAATGTGTTGCAGGGTTATGACGATCGGTACAACCGACTTGTTGACTGGGTAACGGAAACTGAAGGTTCATTCAGCGAAGATCGGTTGGCTGAAGTCTCGGTTGCCGACTTGCTTATTTTGCCAATCAGCGAATCGGCAAATCACTGGCGCACCACGCAAAACGGGAAATAGTGATGCAGGGCATTGGCATCGACGCGGTAGACATTGAGCGGTTTCGTACTGCACTTGAACGCACCCCACAGCTGCGAGATCGTCTGTTTACAACAGATGAATTGCAGTCGCTGAGCGCCAAGTCGGACCAGGTTTCTAGCCTTGCCGCACGCTTTGCTGTGCGTGAGGCAACGATGAAAGCCCTTGGCGTTGGACTGGGAGCATTTGATCTGCACGACGTATCGGTAATGAAGTTGTCCTCGGGTCAGCCAACGTTGCGCATCGAAGGACGCGCTAAACAACTTGCAGATGCTCGTGGAATTACGTCGTGGCAAGTGTCAATTTCACATACCGACAGCGTGGCAGTCGCTGTCGTTGCTGCTGAGTAGAAACCGATGAATGCACATCGTTGGGCTTGGGCTCAAATTGATCTTGGTGCGCTTCGCCACAATGTTGCAACGCTTGCTACCCATATTGGCTCGCAACAACTGTGGGCAGTTGTCAAAGCAGATGCATACGGTCACGGTGCTGTTGAATGTGGGCGAGTTGCTCTGCAGTCAGGAGCACAGGGTCTGTGCGTTGCGTTGGTGTCTGAAGGAATCGCGCTTCGCCAAGCCGGTATAAACGCTCCAATTCTGGTCATGAGCGAGCAGCCAGCTGAACAGCATCGCGACATGATTTCGTATGGACTGATTGCCACGTTGTACAACGAAACAACCATTGATCAATTTGCAAACACCGCAAACGAACTTGAAATTATGGCGACGGTACACATGAAAGTGGATTCGGGAATGCACCGAGTAGGTGTGTCGCCCGAAAAAGCAGCGAAGGTTGCCAAACTCATTGCTGAGTCACCTTGGCTGTCACTAGAAGGAATGTTTACGCACTTGGCTACTGCCGATGTTGCCGATACGCAGTTTGCGCAACAACAAGTTTCGGTATTTTCGCGTTCTGTAGAACAAGTCCGTGCTTGCGGAATTGAAGTTCGTCACGTACACGTTTCAAATTCCGCTTCTGCAATTCGCAAGCTCGATGCAAGCGCTGGTTGCACCATGGCGCGAATAGGCATTGCTATGTACGGAATTCCAGGCGATGCACACACCAATTCTTTTGGTGCTACCCATCAACTTGATCTTCGTCCGGTGATGTCGGTGCATGCGCGAGTGTCTCACGTGCAACGAGTTGCTGCGGGGCAAGGTGTGTCGTATGGGCTTAAACGAGTGATTGAACAAGATTCAACAGTTGCCACCATTCCGCTTGGCTATGCAGACGGCGTTCCGCGTGGCCTGTGGGAGAGCGGGTCTGTACTGATCGGTGGAATCCGCCGCTCATTTGCTGGCGTAGTCACGATGGATCAGGTCATGGTGAACTGCGCAGATGATGTAGTGAGCGTTGGCGACGAGGTGGTGCTGATTGGCGCACAGGGTTCTGAAGTTGTTACCGCCAATGAATGGGCTCAAAAAATGGGCACTATTGGCTACGAAATCGTGTGCTCAATGAGCGCTCGAATGCCGCGCAACTACATCAATTAGTTCGCCCGCGTTACTACCTAGGCTGAATACGCCTTTCCTCATGATTTCCTTGACTGCACCGCACCAAACAGACACCGCCGGCATTGCCGCCGCAATTGCTGGCTTGGCAAAACCAGGAGACATGTTTGTGTTGATTGGCGAAATGGGTGTGGGGAAAACATATTTTGCGCAACAGTTTGGTAAATCACTTGGCGTATCCGAGCCAATCACTTCGCCAACTTTTAATTTGCTACACAACTATTCGGGCGGTCGACTTCCCATGCATCATGCCGACTTGTATCGCCTAGAGCGCACTGGCGAACTTGCAGACTTAGGAATTGCTGAACTCGTGGAAGCAGGTGGAGTTGCATTGGTGGAGTGGGGCGATGTTGTGGGTGATGACATTGGCGACGGACTCACCATTACGTTGAATCATGTTGAGGGAAACGAAGACTCACGGCACATAGAAATTGGTTGGCGCGGCAAGCAGTGGGAATCGCGATGGGACAAACTCCGTTCATCGCTCGCGCGGTGGTCGGCATGATTATTTTGGGAATTGATACGGCAACCGATGCGGTAAGCGTTGCATTGCACGATGGCGATGTGGTTCTTGCAAGCAGTGAAATTCGCAGCGACCGTCAACATGCCGAGGCACTTACGCCGATGATTGACTTCGTGTGCAAACAAGCATCCATTGAGCTGTGGGATGTTGGTGGAATTGCTGTTGATATTGGTCCAGGCCTGTTTACAGGAATGAGAGTTGGTATTGCTTCTGCACAGGCAATTGCGCAGGTGATTGATGTGTCAATCATTCCTGTCACCAGCCTCGACATCTTGGCCGCAGCAGTGCAGACGAACAGCGAAGTCATTGCTTCCGTGGTCGATGCTCGACGTAGCGAGGTGTATTGGTCGCTGTATCGCATGTCGGATGGAAAACTGAAACAGGTGGGCAAGCCGCAAATTGGTTCGCCCGAAATGTGCGCGGTTGATGTGCTTGATCGTGGGCAGTCAACGTTGCTCGTTGGCACCGGTGCGCAAAAACACGAAACCGAGTTTCGCGAACGACTGAACCCCGTACTTCCTGGGCTGGAATTTGCAGACGACAAGTATTCAATGCCACTGGCTTCCACGCTGGTTGAAATTGCCCACGAACGTGCATTACGTGGCGAATGGGTACTCGTTGACGAAGTGGTTCCCATGTATTTGCGTGCACCTGATGCCGAAATTAACTGGGCAACACGGAGTGCACAATGAGCATTCTGGACCGCTTGATTAAGAAGGTAGAGGCTGGAAGTACTCAGCAATCACTGGTGCATCCCGTGCTTGAGGTTGCGCAAATGCACCGCCGCCACATTCGCGACATCATGCCAATTGAAGAAGTGGTGTATCCAAAGCCATGGACCCAAAAAGTGTTTGCCGACGAAATTGAAATGATGAATAGGGGCCACCGCTATTACGCCGTAGCTCACATTGGTCGCGAATTAGTGGGGTATTGCGGCCTGTTGTTTGCCGACACCGATGCGCATGTCACCAATATTGCGGTGCATCCAGAGTGGCAGCAACGCGGCATTGCAACCGAGCTCTTGCTCGAACTTGCATGGCAAGCTCGCCAACGAAAATGCGAGGCACTGACACTTGAGGTTCGCCATACCAATACGGCTGCGCAAGAGCTGTATCGACGTTTCGGTTTTGTTCCTGCAGGAGTGCGTCGCAAGTATTACGAGAATACGGATGATGCCATTGTGATGTGGTGTCAAGATATTCAAGATGACGCATTCCGCGATCGGTTGCGCAACATTGAAAAGACCAGACCATGATTCGTGTCGATGAAGCAACGGTGGTGCTTGGCATTGAGTCCAGCTGCGACGAAACTGCAGCAGCAGTAGTGATGGGTGGCAACGATGTTCTGTCATCGGTTGTTGCTACTCAAATTGAGCAACATGCACGTTTTGGTGGTGTTGTTCCTGAAATTGCCAGTCGCGCCCATGTTGAAGCAATGACACCTGTTATTCGCAAAGCAATCAGCGACTCGGGTGTTGGCTTTGAACGCATCGATGCGGTTGCTGCAACAGTTGGCCCCGGTCTTGTTGGCGCGTTGCTCGTTGGAGTTTCTGCAGCAAAGTCGATTGCGCTTGCATTGAACAAACCTTTCATTGGTGTGAACCATTTGGAGGCGCATTTATATGCAGCGCTACTCGACGACCCACATGTTGAATTTCCCATGTTGGTCGTGTTGGTATCTGGCGGCAACACGTTGCTGGTGAATATGGAATCGCACGGCAAGTACTCAATTGTTGGTCAGACAATTGATGACGCTGCTGGCGAAGCCTTCGACAAAGTTGCGCGATTTCTCGGGCTTGGACACCCGGGCGGTCCTGCCATTGATCGCGAAGCAAAGTTGGGAAATGCGCAAGCAATTGAATTTCCGCGCGCAATGTTGCATGACGGATTCGATGTTTCGTTTAGTGGATTAAAAACTGCAGTCGTTAACTACGTGCGCAAGTATCCATCGATTTCTACGCAGGATGTGGCTGCATCATTTCAAACTGCGGTGGTTGATGTACTGGTGGCTAAATCGGTAAAGGCTGCACAGCACGTTGGCGCAAAGACCGTTGCCCTTGGTGGCGGTGTGGCCGCAAACTCGCTGTTGCGCCAACAGATGACCGCAATGTGTGCCCAGCACGGGTGGCGTTTGGTGTTGCCCAGCATGGCCATGTGCACCGACAACGCAGCCATGATTGCCTCGGCTGGTTGGTACCGTTTATTGCAGGACGGACCAAGCGCATTGAGCATGGGTGCCATGCCAAATCTGAAGCTGACCGACCGAACCACTGCATAACACCATGACCGCAACTGACACACCAACTACTGCCACAACAGTGCCTGCGCTGCAACTGGGCGAGCGCAGCATTTGGCCACCGGTGGTGCTTGCGCCAATGGCCGGCGTCACTAATGCGCCGTTTCGCTCGTTGTGCCGAAAGTTTGGGCCTGGGCTTGTGTACGTCAATGAAATGATCATGGCAACTGGACTTGTGCACGGCAATCGCAAAACCGACACCATGTTGAAGTTTGGCCCAGATGAAGATTTCCGCTCGTTGCAGTTATATGGAAGTGATCCCGAAATGCTTGGCCGCGCAGTGCACAAACTTGGTCAGGCGAACGCAGTCGATCACATCGATTTGAATTTCGGTTGTCCAGCGCCAAAAGTGACTCGTCGCGGCGGCGGAGCGGCAGTACCACTAAAGCGTCAATTATTGCGTGCAATTGTTACAGCGGCAGTAACTGCGGGCAAAGAGTACGGAATTCCGGTGACGTGCAAATTTCGTATGGGCATTAACGATGAACTCATCACATTTATTGAAACAGGATTGATTTGCGAAGATGCAGGCGCAGTTGCAGTTGCACTGCACGCGCGCACTGCACAGCAGCACTATGCACCGAGCGCACATTGGGAAGCCATTAGTCAACTGAAGCAAGCAGTGAAAACTATTCCAGTTCTTGGCAATGGTGACATTTGGGAAGCTGACGATGCGTTGCGCATGGTGGAACAAACTGGGTGCGATGGAGTGGTGATTGGCAGAGGTTGCTTGGGTCGCCCATGGTTGTTCCGTGATCTCGTTGATGTATTTAGTGGACGACCAGTGAGTGGCACTCCAAAACTTGGTGAAGTGTTGTCGGTCATGATTGAACACGCAGAAGGACTGTGTGCACATCTTGATGAGGATCGCGGCATTCGAGATTTCCGTAAGCACACCAGTTGGTATCTCACGGGGTACCCAGTTGGTGGAGAAATGCGCCGCAAGTTTGCTGAAGTGAAATCGTTGGCAGAACTACGGGCTCTTGCTGCGCAGTTGGATGCGGATGCTCCAATCGTTGAAGGCGGAGAACGCATTGCTCGCGGGCACACCAATGGCCCGATCAAAGTGATTTTGCCAGAGGGTTACCTAGACGACCGTGACGATATGACCATTCCAGATGATGGTGATGTCATGCGCTTGAGTGGTGGCTGATCTCGACATGGAACCTCCGAGTAGCACTCAACCAAAAATTGTTCTCGCATCGCGTTCACCGCGACGAATTGATTTGTTGACGAAGTTGTTAGACGAAGCATTTGGCGAAGGCCACATGACATTTGACATCGAGCCTGCTGATATCGATGAAACGCCGTTCGTTCACGAAACTCCACTCGCGCATGTGCAGCGACTCGCACAAAGTAAAGCTCACGTCATTGCTCAGCGTTTTGGTGAACACGATGTCGTGGTGATTGGTGCCGACACCACTGTCGATGTGGAAGGCGAAATTTTTGGTAAGCCGGAAAATCTTGACGATGCCCGCCGCATGTTGAGCCAGATGTCAGGTCGCACGCATCGCGTACATACGGCCATTTCGGTTGTTCGAGGGGACCGACAGGCCCACACCGTGGACTCGGCGTCGGTGACGATGGTGCACATCACGCCCGAGCTCATGGACTGGTATTTGGCCATTGGGGAATCTCTGGATAAGGCAGGGGCGTACGCCCTGCAGGGCGACGGTGGGAAACTGGTGGAATCCGTGCAGGGAAGCTTCACCACGGTCGTGGGACTGCCTCTGGAGCCCCTTTCCGACCTGCTTGCCAAATGTGGGCTCAGTTGGAAAATTGGGGCCTAGGTCCGTATCATTAGCACTCGCACTCGTTGAGTGCTAACCGAAAAACCAACCGCGTGAACCATTTGGAACACGCCACACGGAGGACCTCACATATGAACTTGAAGCCCCTAGACGACCGCATCGTGGTCAAGCCAAGCGAAGCAGTGCAGACCACCGCATCTGGTCTTGTTATTCCAGACACCGCCAAAGAGAAGCCACAGCAGGGAACCGTTCTTGCAGTTGGACCTGGCCGCTGGAGCGATGACGAAGGCAAGCATTTCGCACTCGACATCAAAGTTGGCGACGTAGTGCTGTACAGCAAGTACGGCGGAACGGAAGTCACCCATGGCGGAGACGACCTTCTCATTCTCACCAGCCGCGACGTACTCGCAGTTGTTGCCTGATTTTCTAACCATTTACCTCCAACACGCAAAGGACCAAAACAAACATGGCCAAGCAATTGAAGTTTGACGAAGAAGCACGTCGCGCTCTTGAAGCCGGTGTGAACAAACTCGCCGACGCAGTAAAAGTGACACTCGGACCTAAGGGTCGCAACGTAGTGCTCGACAAGAAGTTCGGCGCACCAACCATTACGAACGACGGTGTGTCGATCGCAAAGGAAATTGAACTCGAAGATCCATTCGAGAACATGGGCGCTCAGCTTGTTAAAGAAGTTGCAACCAAGACCAACGACGTAGCCGGTGACGGAACAACTACGGCAACAGTTATTGCGCAAGCAATGGTGCAACACGGAATGCGCAACGTCGCTGCCGGTGCAAACCCAATGGGTTTGAAGCGCGGAATCGAAAAGGCAGTCGCAGCAGCGGTTGAGTCGATTAAGGCACAAGCTAAAGAAGTAGACGACAAGGGTGACATCGCCAACGTTGCAACTATTTCTGCAGCTGATGCATCAATCGGCAAAGTTATTGCTGATGCAATTGACAAGGTTGGCAAAGACGGCGTAGTAACCGTTGAAGAGAGCAACACATTCGGAACAGAACTTGAGTTCACCGAAGGTATGCAATTCGACAAGGGCTACCTGTCGCCATACTTCGTCACCGACACCGACCGTCAAGAAGCAGTTCTTGAAGATCCGTACATCTTGTTCAACTCAGGAAAAATAGCAACCGTGCAGGCAATGTTGCCAGTACTTGAAGGCGTCATGAAGACCGGCCGCCCGTTGCTGATCATTGCTGAAGACGTAGAAGGCGAAGCGCTTGCGACACTTGTTGTCAACAAGATCCGTGGAACTTTCAACTCAACCGCAGTGAAAGCTCCAGGATTCGGCGATCGTCGCAAAGCAATGTTGCAAGACATGGCAGTGCTCACCGGTGGACAAGTCATTAGCGAAGAAGTTGGTTTGAAGTTGGAAAACGTGTCGCTCGACCTCTTGGGTCGTGCAAAGCGCGTCATCATCAACAAGGACAACACCACCATCGTCGACGGCGCAGGCGCCAAGGACGAAGTGGCTGGCCGAATCAACCAAATCAAAGCTGAAATCGACAACACCGATTCCGATTGGGACCGCGAGAAGTTGCAAGAGCGTTTGGCCAAGTTGGCTGGCGGTGTTGCAGTAATCAAGGTAGGCGCAGCAACCGAAGTTGAACTGAAGGAAAAGAAGCACCGCATTGAAGACGCCGTATCGGCAACTCGTGCAGCAATTGAAGAAGGCGTGGTTGCCGGTGGCGGTACCGCACTGATTCGCACTCGTCCAGCAGTACTTAAGGTTGTTGAATCACTCAAGGGTGACGAAGCAACTGGCGCACGCAGCGTCTACGACTCGTTGACGGCTCCTGGTCGTCACATTGCCGACAACGCAGGTTTGGAAGGGGCAGTTGCCATCCAGCGTGTGGAGTCAGAGAAGGGCAACATTGGTCTCAATGCTGCAACTGGCGAATACGTCGACATGGTGAAAGCCGGAATCATCGACCCAGCCAAGGTGACTCGTGCAGCGTTGCAAAACGCAGCATCGATTGCCGCACTGGTCATCACCACCGAATGCCTCGTAGCTGACAAGCCAGAAAAGAATGGCGCACCAGCAGGCGGCGGCATGCCAGGTGGCGGAATGGGAATGATGTAAATCGTTTTCCCAAACGAACATCAAATAGTCGAAAATGCCTCGGGCGAAAGCCCGAGGCATTTTCATTTCTCTTCTAGTGTGTGGAACTATGGCAAGTAACGGTCGCGGTTTCTGGATGCATCAATTCGTGGAGTATTTCATTGCAGGCGGGCTGGTCATGATGTCGGCGCAGTTAAAAGAACCAACTATTCCTGCAGTAATGGGACTGATCATGTTGGTAAACACTGCAATTACCGACGGATTATTGAGTGCGTTCAAATGGATCAATCGTGGAGTGCACCGCGTGATCGATTGGCTCATCATTATTGCTTGTCTGGTGTTGTCGTTTGTGGTCGACATTGAAGCGAATGGACGGCTCGCGCTGCTTGGGGTTGGTCTTGTACTCGGAGTCGTTGTTCTTGGCACCAACTTCGCTAAGCGTGGTGCGCAATCAACACCTCGTCGTTAGGCTGAACTCATGGGCTTCACAACACCAGCACCCGATCTTGAAAAAATTCGTACAGCTTGGGAAACCTGGGAGCGTGGCGAAGAGCAACCTGGCAAAACCCTTGCAAACCTCAAAACAGCTGGCCTCGATGAAGTCATTCGCCAACTGATTGCAAGCGGCTGGGCTCCTCAAGCGTAAATTTGCACCATGCTTCGCGCGGGCGGCGATCAACAAATTCCGCGCCCAGCGGCCGTATGGGTGCGTCCCACTAATCCGTTTGCGCGGTTAAATCATTCTTCACTGCGCAATACCCATGAGTTTTTGGGCAGACTGCAGCGCTTCACTCACACGCTTGAGCAAACACCACCACCAGAAGGATCACGAGCTTCAGCGGTGTTGGTGCCAATTTTTGATGGACCAAGCGGACCAGAAGTTGTGCTCACCCGAAGGTCGAAAGCACTTACGAGCCACAAAGGCGAAGTGTCGTTTCCTGGCGGGCGAGTGGATGAGGGAGAGACATTCGTTCAGGCTGCAATTCGCGAAGCGTACGAAGAGATCAATCTAGACCCAGCACATGTGCAGGTCATTGGCGAACTCAGCGCGTTGTCAACGTATGTAAGCAACAGCCACATCGTTCCGGTATTGGCGTACTTAGAAACACCGCCGTCCATGAGTGCGGTGAACGCAGAGGTTGATCGGGTGTTTTCTGTTGCGCTTGTCGACTTGGTTCGCGACGATACCTATGTAGAAGAACATTGGGGTACTCCACCGAATCAATATCAAATTCACTTTTTCCACTTAGACGATGAAACGGTGTGGGGTGCCACAGGAAAAATGTTGCACCAACTCATCAATATTGCGGTGTTAAAAGATTGGGCTTAAGCGTTTAGCCGCCAGTATTACGAACCGCAATAAAAAATGTTTCTGCCCACATAAGGCAGCGAATCTTTCTGGTGCGTACTTGAGTTGCGCAGGAGGTTTCTAAGTCGCGGTGAAACTGTTCATCCAATTTCGCGCGCACGGATTCGGTGAACTGGCCAAGCCTTTTGGTATTGCGATATCCAAAGTCGTGGCGAGTGCAGGCCTGTGTGAAGTTGAATGACCGGCCTTCGTTGCCAACTACAGGTGCGGAACAACCATCCGTTGTCCAGTCGAGTGAGGGGAATGCACGTTTAAGCGAGAACTTCTCTTGTGAAAAAGTGGCGAGATCGAGATCAAACACCACATAACTCACTGCCTCAATTGGGGTTTCAAAAGTGGGCGGTGTGATGCGGTGGGGAATATGGACGGTCAGCAGGCTCGTGACCGCAACGAGCGAATTGAGCACAATGCCCATGATCGATGCCTTTCCTATGTTGGGCGGGTGCCCTGTAGGCAATGTGTGCTTGAGCGTGTTGCGCGTGCGCAGGAGATTCACTTCGAGGCGTTTGGTGCATGGTCGCTAATCTTTTTTGTATGCAGGTAACCCGTATATCTCCAGCTCTCGGTGGGCTGGTGTCAGGTGTGGACCTATGCCAGCCCGTATCTGATGACCTGCGTGATGAAATTTCGGCAAATCTTGTCGAACATCAGGTCTTATTTTTTGAGAATCAACCACTCACTCCAGTACAGCACCGAGATCTAGCACAACGATTTGGAGAATTGCACGTACATCCCATCTACCCCAATTCGGGTGATGCCAAAGAAATCATTGTGCTCGATACAAATGACAAGAACCCGCCAGACAGTGATGAGTGGCATACAGACGTGACTTTCATCGAACGACCTCCACTAGGGGCGCTGCTCTCTGCTCGAGTATTGCCACCATTCGGTGGCGACACATTGTGGGCAAGTGGCATCGCTGCGTATGAGGCTCTTTCTGATTCATTTAAAGATTTCATTCTCACCTTGACTGCAGAACACGACATTGCTGCTTCATTCACGATAGAGCGCTATGGCAATTCACTAGAGACTCGCAAAATGGTGGAGAGCGCGCGAGTAAAAAACCCACCGGTGGTGCATCCAGTTGTTCGAACTCACCCTGTAAGCAAACAACGCGGAATCTTTGTCAATTATTCGTTTACTACGCGAATTATGGAGCTATCAACCCGCGAGAGTGAAATGGTCCTCAGCTATTTGACATCGCACGTGTCTAAGCCAGAGTTCACCGTGAGATGGAAGTGGAAGCAGTACGACCTTGCGTTCTGGGACAATCGACTCACGCAACATTATGCAACTGCCGACTACATGCCGCATCGTCGAGTAATGCATCGCGCAACAATTCTTGGCGACAAACCATATTTATAAACAAATATTGCTTCTTTAACCCAGTGCGGGTTATCTGATCTTTGACTATTTTGTGCGAATTGCTTTCAGCACGTTTGCCATTTCAAGTGCTCCAACAGCTGCCTCTTCGCCTTTGTTTCCTGCACCAGGGCCAGAGCGCGCTACTGCTTGTTCAACATTTTCAACAGTGAGCACTGCAAAACCGATTGGCATGCCCGTCTCTAATTGAATTTGGGCGATGGAGTCGGCAACAGGGCCAGCCACATATTCGAAGTGTGCGGTTTCGCCACGAATAACTGCGCCAAGCGTGACGAGCGTGTCATAACGGCCGGTGAGTGCCATTGCTTTTGTGGTCACCGGAATTTCGTACGCACCAGGTACCCATGCGATGTCGATGTCAGATTCCGCCACTCCATGATTCGCGAGTCCGCGCTTTGCGCCATCCAGCAATGCGCTCACAATGAATTCATTGAATCGCGAGCACACAATTCCAACGCGTAATCCCTTGCCGTCTTGTGATCCTTCAAATGTGGTCATGTTGTTCTCCTTATTTTCCTGAAATGTCTGACGAGTCGAAAACGTGGCCCATGCGCTCGCGCTTCGTGCGCAAATACGCTTCGTTTTCTGGCGTTGGTTCGATGCTCAGTGGAACGCGTTCCACAATGCGCAGACCGTATCCGGCGATGCCGCCGTATTTGGCTGGGTTGTTCGTCATAAGACGAAGTTCGCGTGCACCAAGGTCGGCAAGAATTTGTGCGCCAATGCCGTACTCGCGACTATCTACTGGCAGACCTAATTCAGTGTTGGCATCAACCGTGTCAAAACCTTCATCTTGCAACGAATACGCGCGAATCTTGTGGCCGATTCCAATTCCGCGACCTTCGTGTCCACGCAAGTACACAACAACACCCTTGCCCGATTCATCAATTTGTTGCATCGCAGCCGCAAGTTGTGGACCACAATCGCAGCGCTTGCTGCCAAACACGTCACCGGTTAAACATTCGCTGTGCACGCGAGTGAGCACTGGAGTGCCATCGCTGACGTCGCCCTTCACAAACGCAAGGTGCTCAATTCCGTCAATGGTGCTCTTGTATGCAACACAGGTGAAGCCACCCCACTCGGTAGGAACAGTTGCAGACCCAACGCGCTCAACAAGGCGTTCGTGATGGCGTCGGTATTCAACAAGGTCGGCAATAGAGGAGAGCAAGAGGTTGTGCTCAGCGCAGAACTTCTTGAGGTCTGGCAAGCGCGACATAGTGCCGTCGTCGTTTTGAATTTCGCAAATAATTCCGGCTGGTTGTAAACCTGCAAGTCGAGCAAGGTCCACTGCAGCTTCGGTGTGTCCGGCGCGCTTAAGTACTCCGCCTTCGCGTGCACGCAGTGGGAAAATATGCCCTGGTCGCGCAAATGCAGAGTGCGAAATGTTTGGGTCGGCAAGACCACGCAGGGTTGCTGCGCGGTCTGCAGCTGAAATTCCCGTGCTGGTTCCTTCCAAGAGGTCAACGGAAATGGTGAACGCCGTGCGGTGACTCTCGGTGTTGTTGTCCACCATGAGGGGGAGTCGGAGGTCGTCGCAGCGCTCGCCCGACAATGGGGCAACGACAACACCAGAAGTGTGGCGCACGATAAAGGCGATCTTCTCTGCGGTTGCGAACTGTGCGGCCATGATGAGATCGCCTTCGTTCTCGCGATCTTCGTCGTCCACCATCACGATCATTTCGCCGCGCGCAATGGCCGCAACGACATCTTCAATTGGTGACATTTCAACCTGCTTGTTGCTCATTTGGGGTCCTTTAGTTGAGATTCGGTTCGAGAATGATTTCAATATCGCCGTCAAGATTGGTGGTTGACACCACGCGCCCGCGCCACATGTCGGCCATAGTGGCTGCTGCTGGCCCTGCAAAAATTCCTGCGGCATTGTCTCCACCTGCAATGACGGGTGCAATGTGCAGGACGTATTGGTTGATGAGGCGTTCACGATGAAATGATGCGGCAACTCGCGCACCACCTTCTACAAGAAGTTGCACAACTCCGTCGTTGCCGAGTGTGTCGAGCAAGTCGGTAAGCGATCCAGTCCACTCCATGCACGGATGAACATGTGCTTGCGGGCTGATGCTGCCCAACACAATGCGACGTGGCGATGGTCCATGAACATCACGCACCGTCAGCGACGGGTTGTCGGCGCGAACGGTTCCGGCTCCAACCACAATTGCATCGCTTTCGGCACGTAATTGATGAACGCGCTTGCGTGCTGTTTCACCTGTAATCCATTTGCTTGATCCGTCGGCTGCCGCAATTCGTCCATCAATGGTGCTTGCCATTTTGAGAACCACAAACGGTAGCCCTGTTGAACGATGGTGCAAATAAGGCGCAAGTTGTGCACGCACTTCGTGTTCAAGCACGCCTACGTCAACGGTTAATCCTGCATTGCGCAGCTGTTGCACGCCTTTTCCGGAAACTTTTGAATCGGGATCAAGGGTTCCCACGACAACACGCTTGACACCAGATTCAATGATTGCTTTGGTGCAGGGGCCAGTGCGCCCAGTGTGGCTGCATGGTTCAAGCGTTGAATACAACGTGGCGCCAGCGGCCTTGTTTCCTGCCGCGCTCAACGCAACAATTTCTGCGTGTGCATTGCCTGGTTCACGCGTTGAACCGGTGAACTCTTCACCACTTAATGACACAACAACTGCACCAACCCATGGGTTTGGCCGCGAACGCAGACGAGCATCGTTGGCAGTAGTGACCGCCAAGCGCATGTGTTGTTCGTCGAGTGTGTTCACGTGTGTTGCCCTTTTGTTTTCGCGCAGTTTGCACGAGGTGCAGGGCAGAGCGAAGACGACAAAAGCAACACCGGCATGTGCGAACAGACCGCAAGCTGCGGTACGTGCAAACGCAAGCGCAACCTTCGCCTTCCTGCTCCCATCCGGACTCTGACCGTCGGCCCTGGAATTTCACCAGATCAGCCCCACGATTGCTCGTGGGGGTCGCGGGCTTTCACCGCCGGTAGGGGATTTCACCCAACCCTGCAAGAAGTACTCACATTGCTATGTGGGTAACAGGATATCGGCGTTATTTTGCTTGGCCTCTACCCGAAGTAGCACGATTACACCGCTCAAAATAAGCACGGCGCCAAATAACTGCCGGATGCTGAAGCTTTGATTCAGGAAGAAGACGCCGCTGCAGATGGCAACCAGAACTTCCCAAGTTTGAACCACTGCGCTCTTACTTGCACCAATCAGATTCATTCCTGCAAAGAAAATTCCCATCGCGCCGATGGTTCCAACAATTCCAATTTCTAAGGCGGGTAACCATACATCGGCAACATATGGCATTGAAGTGGGAAGCCCGGGCGGATCGAGCAGCCACACCACAACAAAAGAAAATCCTGCACCACCGAAAATGAAAATGAGGCCAGTGAGCAGATCAGATTTTGGCATCGTTGCTGCTGCGAGTACTGAATACATGGCGTAAGCAAATGCGCCGAACACAATGATGGCGACGCCTTTAGCCTGCCCACCCGATAAGTCACTTGCGCTGAGTGCAACACCAAGCAGTGTGATTGCGAGACACGGCCAAATAATTTTTGGTGGAACATGTCGATAAAACAACCAACCAAAGAGCACAACAAGAATCGGATAAAAATAAAACAGCACCATGGAAAGTCCGCTTGGCAGGTACTTCAATGCGGTGAACATACAAATACTGTTTGAGTACAGACCTACTGATCCAAGCAAAAAGAGTTTTAGCATTTGCTTGCTTGCTGGCCAGCTGCGAAATCCAATTCTGAAAAAGCGCACAATAAGTAAAATTGAGCTGGCAATGATGTAGCGAGAACACATCAGGCCGAACGCATCTGCACCATGATCAAATGCGTGATAGACGAAGATAGGAGTAATGCCGTACAGCGTTGCGCTGATAAGTCCAAACAGCACTCCAAGTACTCCACGGTTTTTCAACACATGGAAAAACTAGTCGCTGGCGTTAAGGCTTCGTGCCTGAAGTGATGTCGCGTTCACGGTCGCGAGCCATCACGCTGCGCGCTATTCGAATTCCGATGAATGTCATTCCGGCAATCAAAATTCCAAACACCGCAATTTGCATTGGCCCGCCGCGATCGCCCGACAACACTGGCTTTGTTCCGCAACCAGGCTTTTGGTACAGACCTACACAGGCGCTGTAATCCATTCCATTTAATAAGTCGGGAATGGTGGTTTCGCTTGTTGGCGCAATTGGTTGGGTGGTATCTGAACTCACCTCTGTATCGTCACACCTCTTGGGCTCAAATGCCAGTCCTCAACTAAGGTCATGTGTCTCTATGGCTTCCGAATCCACGCTGCAACCCACGGTTTTGGTGGTCGATTTCGGCGCCCAATACGCCCAATTGATTGCTCGTCGAGTGCGCGAGGCGCAGGTGTACTCAGAAATAGTGCCGCATCGCATAACGGCCAAAGAAGTACTTGCACGCAAGCCAATTGGCATCATTTTGTCGGGTGGTCCGGCCAGCGTGCACGTTGAAGGCGCACCACTTCTTGACCTACAGATCTACGAATTAGGCATTCCCATTTTGGGAATTTGCTATGGCTGCCAACTCATTGCTCAGCAACTAGGCGGAGAAGTTGCTCGCGGGGGAAGAGGCGAATATGGGCGAACCGCATTGCAGCGCATTGAGGGTTCAACTTCGCAATTACACCACGATGCAATTCCAGCCCAACTCAGTGTGTGGATGAGTCATTTCGATGCCGTGTCTGTATTGCCAAGCGGGTTCGTTGCAACAGCAAGAACGCCCGATGCACCGATGGCGATTATTGAAAGTCCGGCTCGCAAAATTTGGGGAGTGCAGTATCACCCAGAAGTTGGGCACACCGAGCACGGCCAAGATGTGTTGGAACAATTCCTGTATCGACTTGTTGGTGCGGAGCGCTCGTGGACCATGTCATCAATCGTCGATGAGCAAGTTGCTGCAATTCGTGAACTCGTAGGAAAAGAGCGTGTGATTTGCGGATTGTCGGGCGGAGTGGATTCCGCGGTCGCTGCAGCATTGGTACATAAAGCGATTGGTAATCAACTCACCTGCGTGTATGTAGACATTGGACTCATGCGCAAGAACGAAAGCGCGCAAGTTGTTGAAACGTTTAAGCGCAACATGGGTATTGAATTGATTCATGTTGACGCAGGTGCACGATTCTTCGAAAAACTACAGGGCATTACCGAGCCAGAAGCGAAGCGCAAGGCAATCGGAGAAACCTTTGTTCGTATTTTCGAAGAACACACTGGTGGCATCACCGACGCAAAGTTTTTAGTACAAGGAACGCTGTATCCAGATGTCATTGAAAGCGGTGGTGTAGACGGAACTGCAAGCGTGATTAAGAGCCATCACAACGTTGGCGGACTTCCAGACGACATGACATTGAAGTTGTGCGAACCTCTGCGCACATTATTTAAAGATGAAGTGCGCAAAGTGGGAACCGAATTGGGATTGCCAGACGAAATTGTGTGGCGTCAGCCGTTTCCTGGCCCTGGACTGGGCGTGCGCATTATTGGTGAAGTAACCCCAGACAAAGTTGCGATTTTGCAAGAAGCAGATGCGATCGTGCGTGAAGAAGTAAAACTCGCGGGTCTTGAGCGCGAAATTTGGCAAGCGTTTGCAGTGCTTGCGGATATTCGTTCAGTTGGTGTGATGGGCGACGAGCGCACGTATGGTCGGCCAATCATCATTCGTGCGGTCACTAGCGAAGATGCAATGACGGCAGACTGGGCACGATTGCCATATGAGCTGCTCGAGAAAATGTCGTCACGAATCATTAATGAAGTGAAAGGTATTAACCGAGTGGTGTACGACGTGACGTCGAAACCACCAGGAACCATTGAGTGGGAATGAACTGCAGCCTTACTGACCTGCCAAATATTGGGAAGGCAATTGCAGCCGACTTGAAGAAGATTGGAATTAATTCTTCTTCCGATATTGAGAAGCGCAATCTTTTATCAATATTTGACGAATTACGCACAGTCATGGGGAAGCGCCATGATCCTTGTGTCTATTACACATTGCTTTCCGTCAAACACTTTTTGCGGACCGGTGAGTCGCTTCCTTGGTGGAAATTTACAGAACAAGGAAAAATTGATTTACAAGTTAATTCAAAACTATAAAAGCGCGTAATTTCAGGGCTTTTCGCTGAATGACATCAAACCGTAACTATCGGTAGGATGAATGCATCATGATCCGTGACGCCGTTGGGCGTATACGTCGAAGCGCACCAGTATTGGTGGCCATCATCCTCACCACTTCGGTGGCTGTGGGTTATCCCGTTGCGCCCGTCAATGCTGTTGGTCAATTGCCGGCAAATGGATCTTCGAACGACGAGCAACAGCGAGTCAACCAAATCATTGCCGAACTCGATCGCATCGGCGAACAAATTGACGCACTTGGCGAAGACTATGCACTTGCAACCAACGACATGGAAGACATTGCCGTTGAAATTAAAAACACCGAAAAGCGAATTGCAGAAAAAGAAGCTGAACTTTCAACGATGCAAGCAGAATTGAAGCAGGTTGCATTGAAGGCATTCACTCACGGTGGTTTGTCAAGTGGGCTTTCCAGCATTCTTGGCTCTACGAGTTCGCTCAGTGACATAGTCCGCAAAAAGTATTTGACGGGAGTAGCACTTAACACGGGAGTGGGAAACACGGATGCGCTGCAGGGTGTAATTGACGACCTAGCAAAGGAACGCGCAACGTTAGAGAAGCAAAAGAAAAAAGCCGAAGCTGCGGCTGATTATGCGGCAGCAAAGTTGGATAAGGCTGAAGCTCTTTCAAGTCAATACGAGCAAATGCAAGCGCAAGCAGAGCGGGATTTGGGTTCAGCATTGAAGTCAGAGCGACAGCGCCGAGAGGCAGCAGCACTAGAAGCAGCTCAGGCAGAAGCTGCAAAATTTAAGGGCTCGAAGTATGCAAACGTTGCTCCTGCATCGTCAAAAGCTGGGGCGGCAATTCGTGCAGCACTTTCGCAACTCGGAGTTCGCTATCGATTCGGGTCAAAGTCTCCCGGCAGCTCTTTTGATTGCTCGGGTCTTACGTCGTGGGCGTGGGGAGTAGCTGGAGTGGGAATTCCACGAACTTCGCGCACGCAATACGCAGGCCTGAACCATATTCCAACAGCTGCAATTCAGCCTGGAGATTTGATCTTTAGTGGGTACCCAATCCACCACGTGGCGATGTATTTGGGCAATGGTCAAATGGTGCATGCTCCGCGAACTGGCGATGTGGTGAAAGTGAGTGCCGTGTATTGGTCCAAAGTTGTTGGCGTAGTTCGACCGCGATAGAAAATATGACTATGAGCATTCCGGGTTGGGAACATTCTGCATTCACTCACGATGGCATAACTCATCAGACATATCGGAAGGGAAATGGACCTGCCGTAGTCGTTGTGCATGAAATTCCAGGCATCACGCCAAAGGTTTTGGAGTTTGCAGAACGAGTTGTTGCGCAAGGATTCACTGTGGTGATGCCATTACTCGTTGGCGAGGTTGGACGCGAACCATCAGGCGGGTATATCGCTTCTTCAATGAGCAAAATTTGCATTTCGCGCGAGTTCACCACCATGGCAATGCGCAAAACTTCGCCAATTATCTCGTGGCTACGTGCACTCGCGAAGCAGCTTCACCGTGAAGTTGGTGGCGTTGGCGTTGGTGCAGTGGGCATGTGTTTTAGTGGTGGGTTTGCGCTTGGAATGATGGTCGACGACATTATGGTCGCGCCCGTGTTGTCTCAGCCTTCGATGCCGTTTGCAATCGGTGCACATCGCTCAGCAGATCTCAACCTCAGCCCAAGCGACGAAGCACGAATTGTTGAACGTGCGCAAGCAGGATGCCAGGTGTTGGGCCTGCGTTTTACGGGCGACAAGTTAGTTGGCACTCGTTTTGAATCATTGCGCAAACTTCTTGGCGATGCTTTTGTTGCAGTGGAGTTTGAGTCGTCAACAAAGCAGGATCACTCTGTGCTTACTGAACAGATTCAGGAAGAGGGAGTAGTGCGCGTGCTTGAATTTTTGAAATTGAAATTACTGAAGTAATTACTATTCAATTTCTACAACAAAACGAGGATCACGAAAACTCTTTAGGCTCTGCAGAGCTTTACTTGCGGTGGTGCACTCGGTGACGAGGTGGCGCGCGAGTTTCCCCTTTGCAGCCTTGGCGTCGTGCCCGCCAGCTTTTCCAGTTTTTTCATTTAGCCCAACGACGAAATATTTGCTGAGCAATTCGGCGTCCAGAGTGAATGCGGCGCGATGTTCCTGGGGGAGCAAATCGATTACTACAGCACCCGAAAATGCTGTATTCAGAGTTTCTGATAACGAGTCGTGCCACCATTTCGACAGCAAACCAAATGGTGCAAAACGTGCGCCCATCTTCAATCGGTAATCAGGAATAGGGTCATGGGCACTTAAGGCACCAAGAAGTCCAGATATCACCACGATGCTATGTAGTGCGCGAGTTCGTTGTGTCGCAGTAAGAGTTGCAAGATCAAGGTGGTCCCACACCACGCCGGTGTATCGATCATGTGCGGCAAGTGTTGGCGCACCGCGTAATGAAATGTTCGCCGACTTGGCTCGTGCAAGGTGCGCTTTTCCGACGCCAAGGAGTTTTTCATCACCACCTTTGGTTTTTGCCAATTGATCCACTAGTGCTTTGCGCTGAGTCGCAAGTTGCTTTCCAAACACACCAGATGATTCACGCCATTTTGCAGATGTAACTCCACCTTCTGCCTTGCCCTCTGAGGGAGGTAAGAGTATGAAGAGTGGCGCCACGACACGAAAGTCTGCCTTACCCATGAGTATCCTTTGGGCATGGCAACCGTAAAACCAGTACAAAGTTGGGAAACCGACTGGGATCACGCCGATCCGGCATACAACCAGAACGCACCTCAAATTTGGGACCAATTGCGTGACACATGCCCCGTTGCCCACACCAATCGTTACGGCGGCGCATGGTTGCCAGTTACTCATGCCGATGTCTCGGCAATTGCTCGCGATACCGATCATTTTTCATCCGAAGGAGCCGTGTTGTCCAACAGGCCACCGCGTGAAGAGTGGGTCTCTATGGCCCCTATTGGCGGTGCTCCACCCATTACATCCGATCCGCCGTTTCATGCTGACGCGCGTCGACTCCTGCTGCCTGCATTTAGTCCTCAGGTAGTTGCCGAATGGGAACCAGAAATTCGTCGCTTGTGCAACGAACTCATCGACAACATGGGCAATATCGAAACCGTTGATGCTGCGGTGCAGTACGCGCAAAACATTCCTGTGTATGTCATTGCTCGCATGCTCGGCTTGCCATTGGAAGACAGTGACTATTTCCGTGAAACCGTGCACCTAGTACTTGAAGAAATTGGTGCCGAGTTCGGCGAGCGTCAAGGTGGCTTCGAAAAGTTAGAAGCGTATTTAGGAAAGCATGTGCAAGATCACATTGACAATCCCAAAGACGACCTCATCGGTTTTTTATTGAATGCAAAAATTTATGATCAACCGTTGTCTCCACAACATGTTGTTGGCACCATTATTTTGCTGATGGTCGCTGGCATTGACACGACGTGGAGTTCAATTGGTTCATCAATTTGGCATCTTGCGCAGCATCCGTCCGACTTGCAGCGAATGGTGAACGAACCAGATTTGCTCCCAACTGCAATTGAAGAGTTGCTTCGCGCATACGCACCAGTCACCATGGCGCGAATTATTAGCAAAGATGCAGAAATCGGTGGTTGCCCCGTGAAGCGTGGAGAATCGGTGTTATTGCCGTTCCCTGCTGCAAACCGTGATCCACAGGTGTTTCCCGATGCTGACAAAGTAATTATCGATCGCGAAGTGAATCGGCATGTTGCATTCGGCCTCGGCATCCATCGTTGCCTTGGTTCAAACCTTGCACGCCTCGAGCTTCGTGTAGCAGTTGAAGTATTTATTCAGCGCTTCCCGAAGTTTGAACTTGCAGATGCAAGTGCAGTTACGTGGAGCCTTGGTCAGGTTCGTGGCCCGCGTAAATTGCCAGTACGAATTACGCAACGCGCTTAATTCGTGTCGCATTCGCAACCGCCATCCAGTATTGATCTGGATGCTCTAAACCCAGATCAACGCGATGCAGTACTGCATCCAACCGGCCCGCTACTTGTCGTTGCTGGTGCGGGCTCGGGGAAAACTCGAGTACTAACACAGCGAATTGCGTACCTCATTGCCAATGGTGCACACCCCATGCACATTTTGGCTATTACGTTCACGAATAAGGCCGCCCAGGAAATGCGCGACCGCGTGCAAGCGCTTGTAGGCCCGGTTGCCAAGCAAATGTGGGTCAGCACGTTTCACTCGGCTTGTGTGCGTATTTTGCGTGCCCAGGCAGAGCACTTGGGGTATCCGAAAACGTTTTCTATTTATGATCAATCCGATGCACAGCGATTGGTTGGCTACTGCATTCGCGACTTAGGCCTTGACCCAAAGCGCTACAGCGCTCGTGGAGTGCAGGCTCGCATCAGTTTGTGGAAAAACGAACTCGTTATTCCGCACGATGCGGCTCAGCAGGTGAATAACACCATCGACCAGAAATACGTCGATGTGTATCGCGAATATCAGAAACGCCTAGAGCGTGCCGGAGCAATGGACTTCGACGATTTGCTCACCAATGTGGTGCGCTTGTTCCGTCAGCACCCCGACATCCTGCGCGTGTATCAGGAGCGCTTTAAGCACATCCTTATTGACGAATATCAAGACACCAACATGGCGCAAAACGCCATTGTGGTCATGTTGGGTTCTTTGCATCACAACGTATGTGTAGTGGGCGATTCCGATCAGAGTGTGTATCGATTCCGTGGCGCAGACTTCCGCAACATTTTGGAATTTGAAAATGCATTTCCTGAAGTCACCACTGTGGTGCTTGCACAGAATTACCGAAGCACACAAACCATTCTGGATGCAGCAAATGCAGTCATCACCAATAATGCGGGGCGCAAACCAAAAGACTTGTGGACCGATCAGGGCAAAGGCGAAAAGATTGTTCGCTACTTCGCCAATGATGAATTCGATGAAGCCAAGTGGGTGATTGCCCGATTGAAGGAACTGCACGAAGATGAACATCGCAAGTGGAGCGATCTGGCGGTGTTTTATCGCACCAATGCTCAAAGCCGTGTGCTTGAAGAATCGTTAACGCACGGCGGAGTTCCCTACAAAGTGGTTGGTGGAACCAAGTTCTACGATCGCCGTGAAATCAAAGATGCATTGGCGTATTTGCGCCTTGCCTCGAACCCGCTCGACGAAGTGAGCATTAAGCGGGTGCTCAATGTGCCTAAGCGCGGTATTGGCGACACCACGGTTACCAAAGTTGACACATTTGCCAACGAAACCGGCATTTCATTTGCGCTTGCTTTGCGTCGTGCGGCCGAAGCAGGAGTTGGGGCGGCAGGTGTACGTGGAATTAATACGTTCATCCAATTGCTTGATGAGTGCCAAGCCATGCTTGAAGAAGGCCCTGGTCCGGTGTTGCGCCACGCAATGGAGCGAAGTGGCTACCTTGCGGAACTTGTTGCAGAAGACACTGTTGAATCTGCCGGTCGTGAAGAAAATGTGCAAGAACTCATTGGCGTTGCCAGCGAATTTATGCAAGTAGACGAATTCCTCGAACAAGTTGCACTTGTTGCCGACACCGATCAAATTGATTCCGAAAATCACGTCACGCTGATGACCTTGCACTCGGCGAAAGGTCTGGAGTTTCCAGTTGTCTTCATCGTCGGAGTTGAAGAAGGAATTTTTCCACACAACCGTGCACTCACCGACCCGGTCGAGTTGGAAGAAGAGCGCAGACTTGCGTACGTGGGCATAACGCGCGCGAAAGAACGCTTGGTACTCAGTCATGCTTGGAGCAGAAGTCTTTTCGGCAATACCAACTACAACCCGCCATCGCGTTTTCTTGCCGAAATTCCGGACGAACTTATTGAACGTGAAGGCAACACCGATTCCGGCGCCGACTCTCAGCGCTATAGCTATCGCTCACAAGCCGATCGGGGCTACGCGCCAACTACGCGCTTGTCACGAACTGGTCCAAGTGTTGCTCCGGCTTCAACTGCGCATTTGCAAACCGAGAATCATGGTTTGCGAATTGGCGATGAAATTGTTCACCCAACGTTTGGTGAAGGAATCATCATCAACATTCGTGGTCAAGGTGAAAAAGCAGAAGCAGCAATTCGTTTTCGCCTCGTTGGCGAGAAACATCTCTCACTTGCATGGGCACCGCTCAAAAAATCTGGGCAATAAAATTGGTTACGGCGTTACGGGGTTCATGGTTCCCCGTAAGTCAATAAGCAGCGTGGTCCTGTTTTCAACGATTGGACGAACATCAGTTGGGGCCGTCAATTGATCAACGGTCAGCGTGCGACCATCGCAATCGGTGAAGGTATGAGTCTTTTGAATTTGGGTGACAAGACACGCTGGAGTTTTATCTGCGGGGTAGGCGTAATACACCTGCCAACCTTTTGCCGCGTCGGTGCCGTTGTGTTCAATCACGATTGATCGCTTGCCCTCTGGATCACGAAGGTCTGGGTACAGCACCGGTCCGTTCTCATCTATCGATTTGGCGATGTCTACAACCTGGCCAACGACGAATGTTCGATCACCGGGCACGGTTGTCGATTCGGCCTTGTTCGTGACCAATGTCGCCATCAGCCATGTCAAACCAAATAGCGCGGCGAAAAACGCGATGCCCCCAATTATGGGCAATACCGCACGGGTAAAGGGTGAACTAGACCATCGTGCCATGTCTCCAGTGTTGCCGAAATGGCAGACCGGCGCCTACTTATCGGGGCAGACCGCGGGTTGGTATCGGTCACGTCGAAGGGCGTAGGGTTCTGTAGTCGTGAAACGTCCTTACCGCGTTGTAGTGGCCAAGCCTGGCCTAGATGGCCATGATCGAGGCGCCAAAACCATCACTCGTGCATTGCGCGATCATGGTTTCGAAGTGATTTATACGGGGCTACATCAGCTGCCAGAGCAAATTGCAGAAACTGCTTTGCAGGAAGACGTCGATGCAGTTGGACTGTCGCTGTTGTCAGGTGCGCATCTCACGTTATTTCCACGTGTGATGGAGGAACTCCGCTCGCGCAACCTGGGTGACGTTTTGGTTT
>JALQUZ010000089.1 GCA_023263695.1 Ilumatobacteraceae bacterium | reverse complement strand
CAAGAACTGCACGAAGCCTTGCGCCCACACCCAGGCCAAACAGTAAGCGCTGCTCGCATGTTTGCTGCATTACAAGGTTCACCAATTGTTGCGTCGCGCGTGAACGATGATGACCGAGTGCAAGATGCATATTCATTGCGCTGCGCCCCACAAGTAACTGGTGCGGTTCGGGACACGATTTCATGGGCGGCAACAGTTGCCGACCGTGAACTCGCTGCAACAATCGATAATCCTGTGGTGTTGCCCGATGGTCGTGTGAGTTCGAATGGAAACTTCCACGGTGCACCTGTTGCTTACGTATTGGACTTCCTTGCCATTGCACTTGCCGATTTGGGTTCAATGTCGGAACGACGAACCGACCGCATGCTCGACCGTGCACGCTCGGCCGGCCTTCCACCGTTTCTTGCAGACGACCCGGGTGTTGACTCTGGCTTAATGATCGCTCAATACACACAGGCAGCCTTGGTTTCGGAAAACAAGCGCCTTGCCGTTCCCGCAAGTGCAGACTCCATTCCAAGTTCTGCAATGCAAGAAGATCACGTTTCCATGGGTTGGAGTGCCGCTCTAAAGTTGCGTCAATCAATTACCAATACTCAACGCATTGCAGCAATTGAATTACTTACCGCTGCTCGCGCATTGGACTTACGCGCACCATTGCAACCTGGACCAGTTACTAAAGCTGTCCGCGACCGATTGCGCGCAACTGTTGCTGGGCCAGGCCCAGACAGGTATTTGTCACCAGAACTTGAAGCCGCAGTGGTGTTTGTGCAAAACGGTGGAGTACTGAGCTAGTTGTTTAGCAGTCGACTGGTTCTAGTTTGCCGGTTGACACGTTATATATAGCGCCGGCAACCGACACACCTTTTTGAAGCAATGGGTAGGAACGAATGCGTGCCACGTCTTCGGTCAGTGCTTCTTGCTGATTAGAAACGGTGCGGAACTCGAGGCTGCTGGTATCAACCCCGAATTGTTGCTGAATGGTGGCATGGATGCTTGCCTCATCTGCGATAGCCATTCTGCAGTCGGTGTGCGGCATTACTAATACACGATTCACACCGAGTAGGTAGGAAGCAAGCACGAGTGTTCGCAAAACGTCATCGGTAACGCGTGCGCCGGCATTGCGCAATATCTTTGCATCACCCGCCTTCATCCCAACAACGGCTAGAGGACTAATGCGAGAGTCCATACAGGTAACGATTGCAAGGCCTTTTCGAGCTGTACCAGTAAGTTCCGAGTGCTTAAATCCTAAAACAAACATTTCGTTAGCGAGCAAAACATCTGCAAACTCTTCGTTTGGGAAGGACATATAGTCAAATCTAATGGCTTTGGAATGACTAACCTATAAACGCAATGAATGGCGAATATACACAAAACCATGGACGAAATGGAGCGATTCTTTTAGCAACGCTAGGTGAGCAAGAGACTATTCGATTTGTTCTTGAGGAAATCGCTGAAAGTGTGAAGATATTGGAGGCTTCCGAATATCAGTTAGAAGTTCTCGTGATTGATGACTCGCTCGACTGCGAGTTTATAGACCTAGTAAAAAAATCACTCTCAGCGCTGGGACTAAGAGGAAATGTACTTGAAGGTCCAAACATGGGGCTAGGTGCTGCATTATTAAGCGGGTTCCAGTCTGCTCTCTCTAATCAGAAAATTGATTTTGTTGTGAATCTTGATGCCGATGGTCAGCATGATGCACGTCAGATGCCCGACTTAATACGCGCACACTTTGCTACATCAAGCGCAATAACCATTGGATCGCGATGGACAAAAGGGGGAACTGCTCCTGGATTGTCTTTTCAGAGGAAAATTCTCTCTAAAGTTTCTGCCGTCCTGCTCCATCGTGTTGGTGTTCCGACCACAATTAAGGATCCGACAACCAGCTTTCGTGTTTACGGGCGTTCTGCGTTAGAAAAAACGATGAGAGAAGTAATTGATTTCAAGGGCTATGCATTCTTTGGTGGAGTAATTGCTTGCGCGGCTGCAAATGGATTAAAGATATCCGAGGTTCCAATTAGATTTCGTCCGCGCTGGGCTGGCGAATCAAAAATGAAATTGGCAAGAATTGCTGAAACAGCAGCGCAACTCTGGGCGATTGGGTCTCGATCAACAATGATCTATCGACGTTGCAAACTGAATAAGCAGTTTGGAATGGATGCAGTTGCCGGGAGTGAGTTGAGCCAGCAAGACCATGAGGTCATGGTGTGTGCAGAAGCCAAGACCGCAGGTTTGCTCATTAAGTACCTCGGAAACAACTTAGAAGGAAATATTCTTGAAGTTGGTGCAGGATCAGGATCCTTCAGCCATTCAATTTCAGAAGTTGCTACAAGACTTGTTTCTATAGAGCCGAACATGAAGTTCTATAACGAATTAGCTAAAAAGTTAAAAGATTTCAGAAATACTGAAAGTTTTTGTGGGACGCTGTTTGACTTTGTATCTTCGGCCGGCGCAGGTGGAGAGGTAAGGAAATTTGATCGTATTATGTATATCCATGTGTTAGAGCACATTTCAGACGATGTGTCTGAAATGAAATTAGCTAAACAACAGTTAAAATCAAACGGTAAAGCGATTGTTGTTGTCCCAAGCATGCCAAGGCTCTACGGGTCTGTTGATTCGCTTTCTGGACATCAACGTCGGTTCACTTTTAATGAACTGAAGACCGTGGCTGAGATATCTGGTTTTGAAGTGGAATCGATTCAATATTTCAACCCGATAGCTATAGTTCCCTATTGGTTCTTGTATCGAATTATTGCCATCAAATCAGTCGGTAGCGGTCAGTTGGGTTTTTACGATCGTTTTTTTGTTCCTTTAGCCTACAAAATGATGTGGATAT
>JALQUZ010000088.1 GCA_023263695.1 Ilumatobacteraceae bacterium | reverse complement strand
AGACAGTATGTTTCCGCTGAGGAAAATCGGTTAAGAATTATTGAATCAGCGATAGCACTGCTCGAATCTGAAGATCAAATACATAAAATCTCGGCGAGGAAAATAACTCAACATGCAGATGTTGACAAAATGTATGTCAATCATTTTTTTCAAAATACTGACAATCTGTGGATTTCGGTACTTGAACATTTGCTCGTATCACGAATGGCGTCGCTGACCAGTTCGGAGATTTTTTCGTTTTCAAAATTGAATAAAAATGTAGTCTTGGCATTTCGTATCTACATCCATATTCGTGACAATCCAGATCTTGCTGCAGATCTTCAGAGATTGATAACCCAAATTTTGGCTCTTGTTAGAACACAGATGCAGTCTGAATATGGACTCACTGCCCAACAAGCCGAAGGTGAAGCAATCACGGGTTTGCTTTGGCTCATTGGTTATCTATCAATGTCTCATGTCATGCCGTATTCTGAGGAAGAAGTTTCAGGTTGGATGGAGAATAGGCGAAAAGCCTTCATCAAGAATAAAGGTAGGTGACATATTTAGTGCTTGTTCTTGTTTTTCTGATCCACAAGCGGAATGAACTTTCTTGATTAGATCGTCACAGGTGTTGACGTGTCTTTGTTTCGCACTTCGAGTGCAGAGAACAGCAACAAGCCGCCAACCGTCAGGCTTGCGCCAATGATGCGATTTGTGGTCATCACTTCGCCCAAAAAAATGACGCCCATGATGATGTGCCACACCGGTTCAAGTGTGGTGATTACTGAGTACATGCCGGTTGGGATGCGCTTCAGTGCTGCAAGCGAACAGAGGAATGGCAATGTCGTGCCAACTACTGCAGCGCCAGCAATAAGTAGCCAAACTTTTCCAGTAGTCGGGAATACGGGGGCAAATGAACTGGTCGAGAATAGCCCGACCACGATGTATCCAGTTGCTGTACCCATATTGAGAATTGATGCTCCGGTAAGAAGTCCCATCTTTTGAGAAACTTTGGAGAGCACGGTGATGTACACCGCGAAAATCATTGACGATGAAACGACAAGCACAATCGCCCCAGTGTTCCCACCCTTCACTTGTCCAGCAGAAATAGCTATGCCAGTAAGAGTCAGAATCAACGGCACAACAATGGTTGCTGATGGTCGTTTCTTCTCGAAGACCCACGCAATCAGTAGCACGAGAACGGGATAGGCGTACCACAACACAATTGCGAGGCTGGAATCTATTTGGCCAATTGCAATGAAGTAGAGCAGTGATACTGCTGTAACACCCACAGCACCAATGAAAAACATAGCAATCATTAATTTGATGCTTGGCCAACCTTCTTTTTTGCCGAATAGCAATCGGATGGCTGTAATGAGTAGTGCGGCAATGGCGAATCGCGGAGTCATGACGCCGAGTGCGTTAGCACCCTGGTCGTAAGCAGTCTTGGTGATTGATGGAACAACAGCAAACCCCATGCTGGAGGCCATGACAAACAGCGTTCCCGACAATCTTTGATTCGTAGCCATGACCCTCAAACACTAACGAATGTGTGTCAACGGTGGAGTGACTGTCAGTGCTTTAGCATGTGCTGATGGCCGTTATTGAAGTTGAAACCTTCACCCTCGTGGATGGAGTGTCAGTGGAAAAGTTTCACGCTCTTGATGAAGCGATGCAGGAGTGGTGCTATCTCAATCGTCCAGGTTTAGCGCGCCGCACGGTTGCCGTCGATTCCGAAGGAAAATTTATTGTCGTCACATTGTTTGGTGAATCAAGTCAGGCAGATGCTGGGTATCGCAACTATTCAGGAATAGGTTCTGAATGGTTGTCGTGCATTGCTGCAGGTTCAACCACGCACGAAGTGTTTTCGCTCTTTTAGAAACTATTGCTGCACGAGAGTGAGTGCATTACCTTCTGGGTCGGTGATTCCAGCAATAAGCGCTCCACCAGGAATTTGATACGGGTCCATTGTCTTTTTCCCACCGAGTTCAACTGCTTGAAGTAGTGAACTCTCAACATTTTTAACCTGGATGTAGAGGGCTATTCCGCCGCGCTTGCCCTTGCGAATGTGTCCACCAATTCCGTTTTCTGGTCCACCAATACCTGTTGGAATGCGGTGAATGGGACCTCCACCAATTTCCCAGTTGAACATTTCTTTGTAGAAGGGAATCAAGACGTTTTCGTCTAGGGCTTCAATTTCGAAATAGACGACTGGACGTGCCCATTCGGTTTTTGGTGTGTGTTCCATGTCCAAACCATAGGCGGTGTAGTTTGCCTGAGTGCGAATTCAACGAAGTAGTGAACACACACCTATGCCGTGGGCAAACGGGCGAGGCACAAGTTATGAAATCGCTAGCGATCGAAATGATTCCGGTGAGTGGACATGGCGCCTTGCCATGGCACCCGTAAACGAAGACGGGCCGTTCTCGCGCATTGAGTGTGTTAATCGGTTTCTGGCAGTGGTTGAAGGCAATGGCATGTTGTTGTCGGTAGACCGCAAGAAACTGCAATGCCAGCCATTACAGGTGGTGCGTTTCCGTGGAGATGCAATTACCGAAGCTGCGTTAACCAATGGACCTATTACCGATATCAACCTGATGATGAGACGAAAAGAAGCTGAAGGCGAGATGGCTGTTGTTTCAGAATTGGGATTGATGGGCCGTGCGAGCATCGTTGTTGCAGTTGGTGGCAATGCGCACGTGCGACTTGGCGATTCAACGATTGATCTTGAACGTCACGACGCAATGCTGGAGTGTGATTCGGAAATGATTTCGCTCGTAAGCGGAACGGTGTGCGTAGTGTCCGTGCAGCGTTGCTAGGCGACAGCAGCGCCAAAAAACTTGCCAACAGCCATCGTGAC
>JALQUZ010000087.1 GCA_023263695.1 Ilumatobacteraceae bacterium | reverse complement strand
ATTTCGCATTCGTGCCAAATGCTTCTCAAGGTGTTGTCACCGCAATTCAGTCACTCGTCGATGACGTAACATCCCAAAATCAACGAACGCATCTTGTAGCCACATCACTTGGCTACGGAGGCGTTTTGTACGGAATGCAACACATCGCTGCACGCAGCAACGCCACCTACGCAGTAGCCGATGTGGTGTACCCGCACGATGTAACCGCCGAAGTTATTAGTTCGCGAATTCAAGGCTTGCTGCCAACAAACGGCGAGCCAATCGTTGTTGTACTCGATCACATCACTTCGGAAACGGGCGTGCTTTTCCCTGTCGACGACATTATTTCTGCGATTCGTTCAACGCATCCGCACGCCAAATTTGTCATTGATGCAGCGCACTCCGCAGGCATGCTGGAACATCCGCTGCCCGCACACTTTGACGTATGGGTTGGAAACTTACACAAGTGGCTGTGCGCACCACGACCTGCCGCTGCACTCATTTGCGGCTCTCCCGAAGTTCGTGAAATCATGAAGCCGCTTGCACCATCGTGGGGCTTCGAAGATGGTTTCCCCACATCGTTTGAATGGCAAGGAACCAGTGACTATTCGGCGTACTTGTCGGTTCCGGCAGCGATTTCGTTCCAGGAACAATGGTCGTACACACAGCGAAACTCGCACAATCGTTCAGTCGCCGATGGGGCTGCCGACTTATTGCGCAACGCATGGGGAACCACCAATCATCTCGGCAACACCGTTGAAGCCCCATGGTTGCGCATGGTGCAACTACCTGTTGCCGAACCGCTCACCAAACCACAAATTGATGTGATGGTTGAGCGTGCTGGGCTCGAACTCAACACCGAATGCATGTGCATGACCGTTCGAGGAAAGTCGTACGTCAGACTTTCTGCCCACATGTACAACGAAATTAATCAGTACGAAAACTTGATCGGGATTACTCGCCTACTGGCGTAACTTCGTTTTGATTGCGTAGTTGCAACAACATTCTGCCCGCGATAGTCATAAGCAGAACCGCGAACAAGAAATTTGATAGCCCAGCTGACATTTGAGCAGCAACCCATCCACCAGCAATCGCAGAAAAAATTCCGGTCACACTCACCATGCATGCAGCCAAAAGGTCTGCATTTTTATTTGAAAGATTCTGGATAGTTCCACTTAACGCGGTGGGAATGACTACTGCGAGTGCCGTGCCTTTCGCGACTGCTGGCGGTACGTGGAAAATGACAATCATGATAGGAACCGTGATCAATCCTCCACCAATTCCTAACATTCCCGCAAGTGCACCAACAAAAAAACCGATCACGATTAATGCAATAGCAGTACCAGTTGTAATTACCGTCGAGCCAGTTGCATCTATCTCAAAAAACATTCGAATTCCAGCAATTGCTAAAACACCAACAAAAATCAGTGTCAATGTTCGTTTTGGAAGAACTGCAAGTAAGCGCGCTCCAATTAACGCTCCTGCAACAGAACCAATGGTGAGCCACAGAGCGACATGCCAATTGATATGGTCATGCGTCCAATAGGTAATAATGCTCGCCATCGAAATGGGCAATACTCCGGCAAGAGAAGTTCCGTGCGCACGACGCTGGTCCATGCCGAGTGCAAACATGAGCCCAGGAACAATGATGATTCCGCCACCAAGGCCAAACATGCCGGACAACAAACCTGCCGCCGTGCCAAACGCCATCAATATCAGCGCGCGCTGTTTTGAAATTTTCACTTGCCTAGTTTGCTAGATAGCGAGTCGCGCAACATCATTGAAATATCCAGTACTGCACTGGCGTGCACCTTGGCTTCGTCCACGCTGAGCGTCTTACCCAGTTCCACCACAAAGGCCATGGAGTTTTTCAGTCCATGTTTCTGCCAGGTTGCTGCAACGCCTGTATAGGTGCCACCCGTAATGCGTTTCATGGGCAAGCCAGTAATGGCGCCATAACGAGCTCGAATTTCTCCCTCAAAACCCACACCAGGCGAAATGATGTTTAAGTCCTGGTGATACCACAGGCCAAGAGCAGGTTTAATTTCGCGAAAGAAGGCGACGATTGCTTTGGTCTCTGGTTCTGATGCTCGACTAGGTCCTGCATATTGCCAGTACCCAGGCTGACCAATTCGCGCCCATCCGTATGGAAAGTTTCTGTTCAAGTCAACGCGGTTTGCATTGCCACGGCGATCTAATGCAGTTCCATCGGGATTGATAGTTGGAATCACCCACAGGTTCACACCTTTTGGAATTTGCATGTTTACCAACTCATCAGTAATCAGCAGACCAGCTTCTTCATTGCCATGAATAACACCAATAACGGCGACGGTTACTCCTTTCGGATCCCCCATGTGAATGGCTTCAATTGGACGACCTTGAATTGAAGTGCCAATGACTCTGCGTTCAAGAATGTTTCCCTGTGCGGTTGCTTGGGAAGTCATACTCACGCTTGCAAGTGCAACACAAGCAAAAACAGCAGAAATCGTTTTTTTAATCAATCGCATTTATTCTGCTGTGGCGATACCGCCACCAAGAACATGTGTGTTCGTCATGTTGTAGAGCACAACCGATTGACCGGGGGCAATACGGCGCTGTGCTTCACTCCACGTAATTCGAACTGAGTCAGCGGAGAGAATTTCTACTGTTGCTGGAATTGCAGTGCCATGCGCACTGGACTGCACCAACACATCATTGGTTGTCCGCAAACGTTGAATATCTAGTGCATCGGACCAAATGATGTCGTTTACCACGAGCGACTTGCGGTACAAGCTCGCCTCTTCACCAATGATGACACGAGCGTTTGGAGTATCAACATCTACTACGTATTGCTTTGGCCCACCGCCAGGAATACCGAGGCCTTTACGTTGACCAATAGTCACCAATTCAAGCGCTTCAACTTTTCCTGCGGGGGATCCATCTTCGTTCACTACTTCAGCTTTGCGAAACGGAATTCGATTGCCGAGGAACGTTTCACGCCCGCCAGTTTTGCTAA
>JALQUZ010000086.1 GCA_023263695.1 Ilumatobacteraceae bacterium | reverse complement strand
CGAATATTGCCCTTTATTGGTAATGAAAGTTTTCGCAGTCCAACTTTGAGACCAGAAATAGAGATCGAAATTGCGGGATCAGTGCCAAATGAAGAGGGCAACGTAAACCTCGAAACTTTTGCGGCAGCAGTTTTTACCCCAACCCCAAAAGCCCACCACGACGGCATGGACTCACTTGAGATATGTCCGTCTGAAAACTGAACACTCCAATTCGCTGAATACCAACCAGGAGCACTCGAGAGCAAGGGGGCGCTAAGGATTGTTCCATCGGTGGCAGGCGATGCCGACATCTTTGCCGCAATGTTTTGGCCATTGCTATTCCATACACGAATGTAATCGTCGATTGAATTGCCAATTCCTTCATCGAGTACTAGCAACGAAATGTTTGCAGGCATTTTTGTTACGACTTGGTTTTCACTAGGAGTGCGTGCACCTACTGGCGCATGGGCATGCGCAACAGCTGCTGCACCAACAAGAAAACTTCCTGCAAGTGCAACGGCTGTTACGAATTTGAATTTTCCGAATAATGAACTACCTAACTTCATGCAAGATCTGCTGCGACTGCATTCTTTCCGAAGTACAAGCGAATTTGTGATCCCGAATGCAACTTCCATGCTTTATCCACAGTTACAGATTTTCCAAACTCACCACTTGCATTCAATTTTCCACTTGCAATGATTTTCCCACTTGAATTCTGAACTGTAAATGCAGCCCCAGCGTTAATCGGTGAGGCATCTATAACGACGTCAAGTTTCTTAGCGTGTGGTCGCAAAGTTGCAGTAAGTGCACCATGCAGCCGAGTTGTTGCCGGGTTAACACCATTTGGGTCGTAGCAATATGTCTCGGCGGTCGCTGCCGAAACCGTTGGCGCATTCCCCAAAATTTCAATCACGTTTGCTGCAGCGTTACTAGTGCCTATAACCAAGCTTGGCGTGTTGCCTTTGGTTGTCCAGTCATCAAAAAGAACTTCTTCAATTTGATCTTGTGCGGTGCACTTTGCATCAGTAGCCGAAGTGGATGCTGCAGGAACCGAACCAGCAACCTGGACTCCAACACCTTGTCCTGCAACATCGCAATACTGCATCGTTGGGAAGTAAATCTTTGCGCCAGTGGCAGTTGCGCTAGTGCCACTCGATGCAGTATTCGCTGACTTCACTGCAGCAAGTGTTGGAAGTTTCACCAAGATGGAAAAAAATTGTGAGTCCTTGGCAGCCCAACCGTTGTTTACTGCTGGTAGTGCAAAATTCGAATATTCGATCGAATCAACTCGATATGCGGCTGCATTGGTGGGATCAACCACTCTGTTGATTTTTGCGGTATAGCCCTGACCATTAAGAACTTTTGGATCGCTCAAAATAAACTGTCCTGCGGCGTTTCGTGGCATGTTTACTACCAAACGTGTAGTGGTGTATGCACCACTTGGATTTTCCGTAGTTCGAGGACCAGAACATCCATGTCCTGGCGCAAATGCAACTTCGTAAGTAGTTGCGCCATCTGCATTGATCGCTATTCCAGCCATTCCAGCCACATACACCGATACGTGTGCACTCGCAGAGTTAGCTATTCCTAACACCGAACCAATTAGCGCAACCGCGCATGTCAGTCGTATAGATCGTTTCATGAGTTCTCCTTATTTCGAGGGTCATCCATACAGACATCTACAGGGCAAGAAAAGTTCCACGGTTAGAATAAAAACGTGGCCCGCAGACAAATTGACCCATTTGAGGCATTTGTCAATGACAACATGACTTCGGTGACGCTATTTTGTCGTGCTACCTGTGGAAACCCAGCAATTATCGATGACGTAATTCAAGAAACGTTTATACGCGCCTGGCGTTACTACCCCACTTTGCGCGCTGAGCACTCTTCCAGATCCTGGCTTATCCGAATCTGTCGAAATGTCATGACTGACTTGGGAACAAAATGGGCACTAACAAGCCTTCAAGTGTCTGAAGAAGTTGCCGATTGTGTTGACCAATTTGGGCAAAGTGACCTCATCAACCTCATGTCTGCCCTCAGTAACGAACATCGTGAAGTACTGGTGCTCTGTGGCTTACTTGGTTACGACTATGAAACTGCTGCCGAAATTCTTGAATTGCCGCTTGGCACTATCCGCTCACGTCTTGCGCGTGCACGAGAAAACATGACTCACCTTTTGCAAGAGTCCGAACACCAAATCGCATTCGGTTCGTAAAGATGGACTGTGTTGAAGCGCAAAAAACGGTGCTCCTGAGCATCGCCGATGCAAACAGGATGGAAGAAGCACGTATACACGTACGCACCTGCATTCATTGCGCAGGTGCAGAAATCTCAGCATCTGTTGAATCAATTGCCCACGAAGTTGCGAGGCGTTCGAATCGATCGGTCAAGGGTCGGTTGGTCCTTGCCGTACTTGGCGTTTTCCAACTTGTACTTGCACTTCCGTGGCTATTTGGATCTTCACCTTTTTGGAACTCAACTGCGGGAACCGATACGAGCCATTTATCGCGCGATGGAGCTATCGGAATTGTGTTTGGGCTTGTCGCCATTTCAGTCGCCTATTCCCCTCGTCTCGCAGTATTTGCTCTACCAATCACATTTGTCATGTTGCTGTTGCAAACAGTCACTGGGGTATTCGATAACTCGCAAGAGCACGTGCACGCCAACTTTGAAAGCGTGCACATCATTAGTGCAGCAATCAGTATCGGCGTTGCAATTTTGGCTAAACCTAAGCGCTCAGCGAAACGTTCAGCACCGCTAAAAGCATTATGAATCTCCATTTTCTGCACCTACTCACGCATGAAACGAAAGTAGATAGGAATCCGACTGTAAATGGTCTTGTTATGGTGATTTCCGTAGCGGCAATAGTGCTGACTGGGTATTCCTTGTTGGTTGTCATCGCCCAACAACGCAAACGTCGAAAGAGTATGTCTACAATTACAAAATGATTTTGATTCGCCGGTGCGTTGGAGTTTTCGCATTAATCGCAACACTCACAGCCTGCAGCGCATCGTCTCCGAAAGTAAGTACTGCAAATACCGATAATGGATGTGCATCTGGTGCCTCGGTTAATCACAGCCTTAACATCGCAAC
>JALQUZ010000085.1:2038-3240 GCA_023263695.1 Ilumatobacteraceae bacterium | reverse complement strand
CATCAAGAGTGAAACCAAGACCTGGTTTGTCGGAAAGATGAATCCATCCCTCACTGTCGGCTTCGATGGTCTCGGTCATGATGTAGTCGCGTCGCGCTGTTGACCACTCTGGTGGATCAAATGGGAATTCAATAAACGGTGCGCCAACGGTACCTGCGGTGAGGTGCAAGTTGGCCATGACGCCAATTCCGTTACCCCACGTGTGCGGAGTAAAGATCTTTCCTGCGGCAACAACTTCTTTTGCAAACTTGGCAAGACCAGTGATGCCTTGCGTGCATACGGCGTCGGGTTGGAATACATCGAAACATCCACGCTGCAAAAGTTCACGGAATTCGTATGGTTCACGCGTGAGCTCGCCACCTGCAATGCGAATTTTCACACGCTTGCGTAGCTCTGCCATGCCTTCGTAGTCGCCACGGTGAAGTGGTTCTTCCATCCAGTACACGCCGTGGCTTTCTAGAACCAGTGCAACGGCAGTTGCATGATCGATACTCCATGGGGTTGCCGTGTCCCACGGCATGCGCCAACCTTGGTTGCAGTCCACCATCAGTTCAATGGAGTCACCCATGTCTTCGCGAATGGCCTTGATGATTGCAAGGTCATCTTCAAGATTTGGTCGTCCAAAACGAATCTTTAGTGCAGGAAATCCAAGTTCTCGAGCTTGGCGCGCAACCTTGACCATGTCGGGAAGACTGCGGTGAACGCCAGAGGATGCGTATGCGCGGATCTTGTTGCTGAATCCACCGATCATGTTCCATACAGGCTCGCCTTTGATCTTTCCGATCAAGTCCCACAGCGCCAAGTCGAGTGGCCACGGACGTCCAGCATGAAACTCAATGTTGGACAGCACCGCCGCGTGACGCTCGATGTTCAGAGGGTCTTCGCCAATGAAGTAGCGCTGGTAGTCAGAGAAGCCATACATGGAATCGCCAGAACCAATACCGCAGTTGCCCGCATCGTCGAATACGCGAACGATGGTGGCAGGGAATTGGGTGCGTGGGCGAGTGTCCCACGAAGCAGGAAACGGTGGATCAAGCGGCAACTGATGATGCGTGATCTCGATTCGAGTAATCGTGGACATGGAGTGCTCCCGAACTAGGCGCGCATGCGCGAGCCGCTTGGGTCCAAGACAGGCTCAAGTTGCAACGTAGCTGGGCGAAGCTTGCCAATGATTTCAATTTCGAAACCGGTGGTTCCTTCTG
>JALQUZ010000085.1:0-2028 GCA_023263695.1 Ilumatobacteraceae bacterium | reverse complement strand
CAAGACAGGCTCAAGTTGCAACGTAGCTGGGCGAAGCTTGCCAATGATTTCAATTTCGAAACCGGTGGTTCCTTCTGCTGCAAGTTCGGTTGGAATGTAGCCAAGTGCAAGTGACACTCCGGAGTAGTGGGCATAACCACCAGAGGTGATCCAGCCAACAACTTGTCCGTTGTGCCATACCGGCTCGTCACCTATGACGTCTGCTGGACGCTCTGGGTCGACATCAACCTTGAACATCACGAGCTTGCGCTTTGGTCCACCATTCTTCATTTCGGCTTCAACTGCAGCGCGACCAATGAACTCATGATCAAATTTCATTGCACGATCCATACCAGCTTCGAGCGGCGTGTAGATCGGACGATACTCGCGGAACCAGGTACCGAAGTTCTTCTCGAGTCGCATGGTGATGAGTGCGCGGAATCCGAACAAACGCATGTCGTATTCTTTGCCTGCTTCCATGATGAGGTCGAACAGGTAGCGCTGGTATTCAGGCGCAATCCACATTTCGTATCCCAAGTCTCCGGTGTAGGTCATACGTGACAACCAAATTGGTGCCATGCCAATGTTCACCTTGCGGAATGCCATGAATGGGAAGTCCTTGGTTGCAAGTGATGTGTCGGTGAGCTTCTGCAAGAGGTCACGTGAACGTGGGCCTGCAACGGTAAGACCAACCATCGACAACGACAAGTTCTCGAAACGAATTGCGCTGTCCTTTGGCAGGTGAGCAATGAACCAACGTGGGTGGTGTACTTCTGCAGCTTGCGACCCGAACAAGAAGAACTCTTCCTCGCCAATTCGTGACACCGAGAATTCGCCAACGATCTTGCCTTCTGGGTTCAACATCGCCGTAAGTACGGTGCGACCAATCTTTGGCAATGAGTTGGTGAACAGGCTGGTGAGCCATGCTGCTGAGCCAGCGCCACTGACTTTGTACTTGGCAAAGTTTGATGCCTCTGAGAAGCCAACGCGTTCGCGTACAGCTTTTGATTCTTCGGCAACGTTGTTGAACGCGTTCGAACGGTAGAACGTGACGTCTTCCTTTGGCTCCTTACCTTTGTCTTGAAACCACAGTGGGTGCTCAAGGCCAAAGCCAGCACCCATCACTGCGTTGTGTTCGATCAAACGGTCATAGATAGGGGTGGTAAGTAACGGACGTGCTGCTGGAAGCTCCTCGTTCGGGAAGGTGATGCGGAAGCGACGCGAATAGTTTTCGCGCACTTTGCTGTTGGTGTACGCAAGAGTTGCGAAATCGCCGTAACGAGCAACGTCCATTCCCCAAATGTCTGCACCTGGGTCGCCGTGCACCATCCAGTTAGCAAGTGACAATCCAACTCCGCCTCCTTGTGACAAACCGGCCATAACGGCACAAGCCGACCACATTCCTGGCATGCCCTTGATTGGGCCAACAAGTGGGTTGCCGTCAGGGCTGAAGGTGAATGGGCCGTTGACGAACTTCTTGATTCCTGCACGACCAACTGCAGGGAAGTGAGCGAATCCTCGCTCGAGTTCTGGAGCAATGCGCTCAAGGTCGTGAGGCAACAACTGGAAGACGAAGTCCCAAGGAGTGTCTTTTGCTGCCCATGGACGGTTGTCTTGTTCGTAGGTTCCGAGCAAGATGCTTTGACCTTCTTGGCGGGCATAAATTTCGCCTGCGAAGTCGATCATGTGCGGCAGTTCTTTGCCATGTGTTTTGTTGTATTCAATAACTTCATCCATCGGCTCGGTCATGAGGTAATGGTGTTCCATTGCCAACACCGGCAATTCGAGTCCAACCATGCGACCTACTTCGCGTGCCCACAAACCACCGGCGTTCACCACATGTTCGGTATGAATCTCTCCCTTGTCGGTGTACACGGTCCATGTGCCATCTTGGCGCTGCTTGATGTCGTTCACCATGGTGTTGGTGTACACCTCGGCTCCACGGTTGCGTGCACAAATTGCATATGCGTGAGTAACGCCGTAAGGGTCTACTGAACCTTCGTCTTCGTCGTACAACGCACCAACGAAGTACTTCTCTTCAAGTAACGG
>JALQUZ010000084.1 GCA_023263695.1 Ilumatobacteraceae bacterium | reverse complement strand
CGCGCTGAATGAGTACCTCGGTGCGAGTGTCAACTGAACTCGTTGCTTCATCGAGAATGAGAATTTCTGGGTTTGCCAAGAATGCGCGTGCAATGGTGAGCAATTGCTTTTCGCCTGCGCTCACAGCGCCACCTTCGTTGTCGAGCACCGTGTCATAACCCATTGGTAGGGCGTGAACGAAGCGGTCTACATATGTGGCTTTGGCTGCTGCAAGAATGTCGGCTTCGGTGGCAAGCGGATTGCCGTAGGCAATGTTCTGGCGGATAGTTCCACCAAACAACCACGTGTCTTGCAATACCATGCCAATGTTCGAACGAAGTTCGCTTCGTGGAATTTGGGAAATGTCACGACCATCAAGTGTGATGCGACCGCTGTTTAATTCATAGAAGCGCATAATCAGGTTGACGAGCGTGGTTTTTCCCGCACCAGTTGGCCCAACAATGGCTACCGTCGTGCCAGGCTCGGCTACGAGCGAGAGGTCCTCAATCAGCGGGCGATCTGGGTGGTACGAGAAGGAAACGTGCTCGAAAGCAATGCGACCTTGAACTTCGACATGAGTAACCGATGCCGGCTCAACACTTTCTTCCTCTGCGTCAAGAACTTGAAACACTCGTTCGGCAGAGGCAACACCAGATTGCAAAATGTTCATCATTGATGCTGTTTGTGTAAGAGGCATGGTGAATTGACGTGAATACTGTATGAAGGCTTGAACATCTCCAAGGCCAATGGTTCCTGATGCAACCTTTAGTCCGCCAACAACCGCAATCATGAGGTAATTGAGGTTGCCCACGAACATCATCGCAGGCTGAATTGAACCAGACATGAACTGTGCGCCGAAACCTGCGTCGTACAGCTTCTCATTGGTAACGGCAAATCGCTCTTCAACTTCGCGCTGGCGACCGAACGTCTTCACAATTGCGTGACCAGTGAACGTTTCTTCAATAAGCCCATTCAACGCACCTGTGTGCGACCACTGTGCAATGAATTTTGCTTTAGACCTATTAGCAATCTGCTTCATCGCAAGAACCGAGACGGGAACGGTAATTACAGCGATGAGCGCAAGAATCGGCGAAACCCAGATCATCATTCCAAGTACACCAACAATGGTGAGCAGGGAAGTGATGAGTTGGCTGAGAGACTGTTGCAAGCTCTGCGAGATGTTGTCGATGTCGTTCGTAACGCGACTGAGCAAATCGCCGCGAGACTGCTTGTCGATGTAGCTGAGTGGAAGTTTGTGAATCTTGGCTTCTACGTCTGCTCGCAGTGTGAACATGGTTCGCTGAACGACACCGGCAAGCATGAATGTTTGGCTGTAGGAAAGCAGAAACGAGATTGCGTACAAACCAAGTGCAAATTCAAGCGTGCGATGCAGCGCGGTGAAGTCAACACCTGTGGCGCCTTTGCGTTTCATTAGTCCGTTGAACAAAATGTCAGTCGCATGTCCGAGAACTTTCGGGCCAGCAACCACAAGCGCAACGCTGGCAATTGCCATGGCGATGATGATGCCTACTAGGAATTTTTCGTCCGCCATTAAGCGAATGAGTCGTTTGGAAACCTCAGTGAAATTTTCGGACTTCTCAACTGGCATGCCAACGCTGTGCATTCGACTACTACGCAACTCGGAACCGGGAAGTCCTGCTGGTTTATTTGCTGTTGTGGGTTGCTTATCGTTCACGACACTTCTCCGTTTACGTAAGCCTGGGAGTCAACAATCTCTTGATAGGTGGGGCATGTATCCAGGAGCTCTACGTGTGTGCCTAGACCAACACAATGGCCACCTTCGAGAACAAGAATTTGGTCCGCATCTCGAATGGTGGAAACACGCTGTGCAACAACCACAACAACTGAATTACGAGTAGTTGGCTGGAGCGCTGCGCGCAATCTCGCATCGGTTGCAAGGTCGAGGGCCGAGAATGAGTCGTCAAACAGATAGATCTCGGGTTGGCGAATTAAAGCGCGGGCAATTGCGAGTCGTTGACGTTGGCCCCCAGAAACATTTGAACCACCCTGTGCGATGGCTGCGTCTAGGCCACCCGGCATTGCGCGAACGAAGTCTTCGGCCTGGGCAATACGTAAAGCAGCCCACATTTCTTCTTCAGTTGCGTTTTCTTTTCCGTATGTGAGATTGCTCGCAATAGTTCCGGAAAAGAGGTAAGGCTTTTGGGGAACAATTCCCACTCGCGACCAAAGAGCCTCTGGTGCAAGGTCGCGAACATCAACGCCATCTAGCGAAACAACGCCACTAGTTGCGTCAAAGAGTCGTGGAACCAAATTGACCAAAGTCGTTTTGCCCGATCCGGTACTTCCAATGATTGCCAGAGTTTGACCTGCGCGAACAGCGAACGAAATACCTTGCAGCACAGGAGATTCGGCTCCGGGGTAGTGGAAACCGACATTGTTGAATTCGAGCACTGCGGTTTGTGAAACCTTGGTTATCGGATTAACAGAAACGACAACACTGGTTGGCGTGTTCAGCACTTCCTGAATTCGCTCCGCACTAACGGCTGCGCGTGGGAGCAACGCAGCCATCCAAGTGGTCATCATGACCGACATCAGAATCTGGGTGAGATACGTAAGGAACGCAATCATCGCGCCAGGTTTCATGAGCTGTTGGCTAATACGGTCTGATCCAAACCACACCACAGCAACGCTTGAAAAGTTAATGACCAGAATTGCGGTCGGGAACATGAGCGCTTGAAGGCGGCCACCGGTAAGCGCAGTTTCTGTTACTGCTGCGTTAGCCACTCTGAATCGATCTTTCTCCATTGGCTCACGCACGAAGGCGCGAACAATCCTGATACCCGTAAGTTGCTCACGCAGGATTTCGTTGATTCTGTCGATGCGTTCTTGCATGCGCCTAAATGTTGGCACCATGCTTCCAATAATGAGAGAGAGTGAAACAGTAAGCAGCGGTATTGACACCATCAAGATGCGCGATAAGCCAAGGTCTTGGCGCATGGCAAGGATGATTCCACCAATTGCGGTGAATGGTGCGCCGAGGATCAGAGTGCAGGTCATCAGTACCAACATCTGCACCTGCTGAACATCGTTGGTGATGCGAGTAATGAGTGATGGCGCCCCAAATTGGGCAACCTCACGTGAAGAGAAGTCGTTCACTTGATGAAACAGGCTGCGTCGAACATCGCGACCGAATCCCATCGCCAATTTCGAGCCTATGTATACCGACGAAACAGAAAAGATGACCTGTAGGAAAGTGACGATCAGCATGATGCCGCCGTAGGTCCAGATGTACCCAATGTCGTGTTTTACGATGCCTTCATTAATAATGTCGGCGTTCAG
>JALQUZ010000083.1 GCA_023263695.1 Ilumatobacteraceae bacterium | reverse complement strand
ATTGCAGCAAGACCAGCCATCGACTCGGCGATTGAAGCAAAGCCTGGTCGTTTTGCGTACGGCCCGTCTTGGCCGAAGCCAGAAACACGAACGATGACAAGCTTTGGATTGCGCGCAATCAGCGCGTCGGGGTGAAGGTCAAGGCGTTCAAGTGTTCCCGGTCGAAAGTTTTCAACCAACACGTTTGCATCGTCGAGCAACTTCAAAAACAGTTCGCGGTCATCGGCATTCTTGAGGTCAAGTGCAATATTGCGCTTGTTACGATTTACTAACTTCCACCACAGGCCACTGCCATCGCGCGGGTCGCGCCACGCCATTCCGCGAAGTGAGTCACCAGTGTCTGGTCGTTCAACCTTGATGACGTCGGCGCCAAAGTCGGCCAAGTATCGAGCACAGTTTGGTCCGGCAAGCACCGTGGAAATATCAAGTACTCGAATATCGGAAAGTGGCCCGCTCATTGGCAGTTGCCGATAAAACTAAAAGCCAGGTCGCGTGCGTCGAGTAACAGCAGAGTCATTCCACCAGCGACCACTGAAACGCCACGCAGTGTGTGAAGGTTCGCGTGGAATTGATGGTCCAACCTTTGGCCACAGCGCTTCAATTGCAGCAGCAATTGCTGTTGCTTCTTCGACAGTTGGGTTAGGAGTGATGCTGTGTTGCATAGCAGGCCTATAGCGGCATATTGCCGTGCTTGCGGCGTGGCAGCTCTTCGCGCTTCGACTTCAACATGTCAAAACCGGCAATCAGCTTGATGCGCGTTTCCGCTGGGTCAATGACGTCGTCAACATAACCACGCTCAGCTGCCGCATAGGGGTTCGAATACTTTTCGGTGTATTCGTTTACCAATTCGGCGCGGCGAGCAACAGGGTCTGCTGCTTGTTGCAATTCGCGGCGGTACACAATTTCGACAGCGCCTTGTGGCCCCATCACCGCAAGTTCTGCAGTTGGCCATGCGTATGCGAGGTCGGCACCAATGGATTTTGAGTTCATCACCACGTATGCACCGCCGTATGCCTTGCGTGTAATTACTTGAATGCGTGGCACGGTACTTTCGCAATATGCGTACAACAATTTTGCACCGTGGCGAATAATGCCGCCGTATTCCTGGTCTACTCCAGGAAGGAATCCAGGAACGTCAACGAACGTAACGATTGGAATATTGAATGCATCGCACGTGCGTACGAAGCGCGCAGCCTTTTCGCTGCTTTCAATGTCGAGCACACCAGCCAACACCATTGGCTGGTTGCCAACAACGCCAACTGCTTGGCCATTCAATCGCGAGAAACCGCACACAATGCTCTTGGCCCAATGTGGGAAGTATTCAAAGAACTCGCCGTCGTCCATGACTTCGGCAATAACTTTCTTCATGTCGTATGGCTGGTTTGCCGAGGCAGGAAGAATGGTGCGCAACGATTCGCACAACCGAGTTGGGCTATCAGTCGCTTCGCCAGCAGGAACTTCAGACAAATTGTTTTGTGGCAAGAAACTGAGCAGGTAGCGCACGTCTTGTAAGCACGACTGTTCGTCGGCGCTCACAAATGTTGCAACGCCACTCTTCGATGCGTGGCTCATTGCGCCACCCAATTCTTCAAGCGTTACTTCTTCGCCGGTCACGGTTTTTACGACATCTGGACCAGTAATAAACATGTGGCTGGTTTCGCGCACCATGAAAATAAAGTCGGTCATGGCCGGCGAATACACTGCACCACCTGCGCACGGTCCAAGAATTACTGAAATTTGTGGAATCACTCCCGAAGCCTGCACATTGCGATGGAAGATGCCGCCGTAACTGGCAAGCGACACCACGCCTTCTTGAATTCGTGCACCTGCACCGTCGTTCAAACCAATAACCGGCGCACCAACTTTCAGTGCCAAGTCCATGAGCTTGTGAATTTTTTCGGCGAACACTTCGCCCAGTGCTCCACCAAACACGGTGAAGTCTTGGCTGTACACAAACACTTTGCGTCCATCAATGGTTCCCCAACCAGTAATGACGCCGTCCGTATAGGGGCGCTCTTCAAGACCAGCAGCATGTGCGCGGTGACGCGCAAGCAAGTCGAGTTCGTGAAAGCTTTCGGGGTCGAGCAGGGTGGTAATGCGCTCGCGTGCGAGTAGCTTGCCCTTTTCGTGTTGACGCTCTACCGAGCGTGGCGAACCGGCGTTGTATGCCTGTTCTTTGCGGGCTTGAAGGTCTTGCAGTTTGGCGTCCATGGCGTTGCTACTCACGCGCTAGACGCTAGTGCCCAAGCGGGGTTCAGCCGCCGACAGAGGTCTCTGTTGGCAGGGTGGTCTCGGGGGCAATCGTGGTTTCTGGGGTAGTCGACTGCACCACGGTGAGTGTGGTGGCAAGTGGAACCATTTCACCCGTGGTGGTGGCTCCCGTAACTTCAATGGACCACACACCGGCCACCTTCAAATTGAAGAGTCCGTCGTAGGCAACAATGGCCGCACCACGACGTTTCAGTGGAACATTAATTTGAATGCCTTCGAACGCCGGGTCGGGTGGAATCAACTTGATGGTGAAGTTGTTGACGCGCTTTGGGTTTAACAATTCAATACGCATGGCATTGGTGCCAGTTGTTGCTGGCGAAATAGACAACACAATGTGGAAGCGATCGTTTTGTAGTTCTTCACGGAACTCATAAGCAACACTCGACTTCATAACAGCAGCGTTTGCTTGTGGGGGCTTCATGGGAATCATCCACGAGGTGAGTGCAAGCACCACAATGCCAATGACGATTTCTGCAGTGAGAACACGGCGCAACCGCCATGCCATTTTCCCCGTCAGGGTTTCAATGCGCGCAAACTTTGTGGCAACGAAACTCTTCAGCATCAGCGCAAGGAAAATCATCAGTGCACTAAAGACGATGCCCAAAATTCCGAGTCGGCCATGACCAGAAGTGAAAATCGCCAATCCGTCAAGCAACAACATTTGAATGAAACCCGTAATGGCGCCAACAATCATGAGTGGGCCAGAAATTTTGGTGAAGCCGAGCACTGCCTGTACAAGATCGGAATCACCCGGACCAGTAAGCACGGTGCGCACCAACAAAATCATTCCGCCCAACCACAAGCCAATACTTAAAGCGTGTCCAACGCCAAATACATAGTTAAAGAATGAAACATGCTGACCAACTCGTGTAAGTCCATACGTCGCCATCATCAAGGTCACGATGGTGAGTGCAGGAACTTGCGTTGTTGGATCAACAATTTTCTCTGGGTCAAATGCAACCCAAAACGCTGCAGCAACGAGCACAAATCGCAAAATCAATATTGCGCCAGCGCTGCCGCCCGTGTGTCCAAACCAACTAAACGGGCTCAGTGCGCTAGCAAACCCGTCGTTGGA
>JALQUZ010000082.1 GCA_023263695.1 Ilumatobacteraceae bacterium | reverse complement strand
GGACGGCGTAGTTCTTGTGCAAACGTGGCCATGTCTTCAATGGTGCAATGAATGTCGGCAGCAGGGGAGCCAAGCAGTTGCGCGGTTGGCATGTTGAGCGGTGCGAACAGTGCCTCTTGCAAGTACTGCGCAAAGCCCATGTCGACAAATTCGGAAACATATTGTGCAGCAATGTTGTACCCGGTGTTGGAATACACACGCTTGCGCTCGGGGCTAATGATGCTGGCTTCGGAATCGAACCCGTACCCGCCTGCGTGACACAACAAGTGACGAAGCGTGCAACCAGGTTGACCAACTGGATCGTCGAGCGAAATGGATCCATCTTCAACAGCAATCAGTGCCGCCCAAGCAGTCATCACTTTGGAAATAGAAGCCAAGCGAAACGAATGATTGTGCTTGCCACGCGTAAACAGGTTGCCGTGATTGTCGATTACGCCAGCGGCCACGCCATCAACGGGCCATGAGTCAATGAGTTTCAATGACTCCAAAGTTGCAGCGCCCACAGGCACTAATTATTGCTGCGAATCAGTTCTGCAACGCGGAATGCCAAGTCAATTGACTGACGGCCATTCAGGCGAGGGTCGCACACGGTTTCGTAGCGAGTATCAAGATCGTCGTTGCCAAGGCCTTCAGAACCGCCCAAGCATTCGGTCACATTTTCGCCGGTGAGTTCGATGTGAATTCCACCTGGCCATGTGTTTTCGGCGCGGTGCGCCTTCACGAAGCCGGTGATTTCTTTCACGATGTCTTCGAGGTGTCGTGTCTTGCGACCGTTTGGCGCACTGTAGGTGTTTCCGTGCATTGGGTCGCATGCCCACACCACTGGGTGACCAGCATCGCGAACTGCACGCAACAACGGACGCAATGCTTCTTCAACATCGTTTGCACCCATGCGCGAAATCAGCGTGAGCCTGCCAGGAATGCGAGCAGGGTTCAAGGTTTCGCACAACGAGAGCACGTAGTCAACGTCGGTGGTCTTGCCGATCTTGCAACCAATTGGGTTGCCAACACCGCGTAAGAATTCAACATGTGCACCATCGAGTTGGCGAGTGCGCTCACCGATCCACAACATGTGTGCGCTGCAGTCGTACCAACCACCGGTGAGGGAGTCTTGGCGGGTGAGTGCTTCTTCGTAACCCAAGATAAGTGCTTCGTGACTGGTGTACACGTCTACTTGATGCAATGCCGTGTTGGTTTCAGTATCAATGCCACATGCGCGCATGAACGCGAGTGCGCGTTCAATTTCGCTAGCAACATCTTCGTAACGCTTGCCTTCGGCGCTTTGTGCAACGAACTCTTGGTTCCATGCATGCACGCGATTCAAGTCGGCGAAGCCACCCTTGGTAAATGCACGCACCAAGTTGAGTGTGCTTGCAGCCTGGTGATACGCCTGCACCAAGCGGTCAGGGTTAGGAATGCGGGCCTCTGCATATGCATCAGGACCATTCACCATGTGACCGCGGAACACTGGCAACTCCACACCATTTACGGTTTCGGTGTTATTTGAGCGTGGCTTGGCGAACTGACCAGCGATGCGACCAACTTTTACAACAGGCACGCCCATTGAATAGGTGAGCATGACGGCCATCTGCAAAATGACGCGCAGCTTTTCACGAATGTTTACCGCACTGAACTCTTCAAAGCTTTCTGCACAATCGCCGGCTTGCAACAAAAACGCATTGCCACTTGCAACCTGACCTAGTGCGGTCTGTAGCGACCGCGCTTCACCTGCAAACACCAATGGTGGGAACGTGGCAATTTGCTTGAGTGCGTTATCGAGCGCGCCATTGTCTGGCCACTGTGGTTGTTGCACGGCGGGAAACGTCTGCCACGATGAAGGAGTCCAGTTGTTGTTCATGAGAGGGCTCTCAGTGTACGAATGAGGCGCCGCTAAACCCGAAGGGTTTAGACGGTCAGGAAATCGCCGGCGTCGTCACGCAATGAATCAACTGCGCGGCTCACCAAACGGCGGGCTGCTTCAGCGGTTACGCCAAGCTCTTCGCCAACTTGGCGGAAGCTCTTGCGCTCACCATCGTGCATGCCAAAGCGTGCTTCAACGGCGTAACGGGCGCGCTCATCAAGTGTGTTCAACAAGTCATCCAAAAGGTCGGTGTCCACCATGGACATCACGGCTTCTTCTGGGCTGATGTCGTCGTTTGGAACGAGGTCGCCAAGAGTTGCGTCGCCGTCGTCACCAATGGTCTTGTCGAGCGAGACTGGGGTGGTGAGGCGGTGCAATTCGGCGTTCATGGCGTCGAGGCCTTCGGCATCGCCCGAACCCTGACGAAGTGCTGCGCGCAAGGTTGCCGAGCGGTCACCAGGAATACGAATGAGGCTTGCCTTTTGGTCGAGTGCGCGGCCAATGGCCTGACGGATCCAGAACGTTGCATAGGTGGAGAACTTGAAACCGCGGCGCCAGTCGAACTTGTCTACTGCGTGCTCGAGGCCCAAGTTGCCCTCTTGAATGAGGTCGAGCAAGTCCATGCCTTGTGGCAACGGGTAACGACGGGCGATGGAGACCACCAATCGGAGGTTCGAGCGAATGAAGTGGTCCTTGGCCTTGGCAGCCGCACGAAGGTCGGCGCGAAGTGCAGCACCACGTTCGCCAGCCTCAAGCTTCTTGGTGGCATCGCGGCCCTTTTCGATGGCCTTTGAAAGATTGCGCTCATCTTCTGCGTTCAGAAGTGGCACTTTGCCGATTTCGTTGAGATAGAGACCGATTGCGTCAGACATGTGAATTTGGACCTTTTCTTGCGGGGGTGGGGGTTGCTAAAACCCGTTTTAAGGGGTAGCAGCGGGGTAGTTGACATTAGTTCATCGGCACGTTTTTGTGAAGGGGTTAGCAGAAACTTTTTTATTTTTATTTCCCTTATAGATATTGGTTTCTAGACTGCAAGGGTGACCTCGACCGACAGTTTGCGCATCGGTCTTTTCGGGGGCACCTTCGATCCGCCACATGTTGGACACTTGGTAACTGCCGTAAACGTGCGGCATGCCCTCAACTTGGACCTCGTCATGTTGATGGTGGCCAATGACCCGTGGCAAAAATCGGGTTCGCGCGATGTGACCACCGCAGAAGATCGGTTTGCCATGGTGGAAGCAGCGGTGAGTGTGGTGGATGGAGTGGTTGCGGGTCGTGATGAAATTGACCGTGGTGGCCCGAGTTACACCGCCGACACGTTGATGGCGCTTGCAGAAAAGCACCCAGGTGCAGAGTTGTTCACCATTGTGGGTGACGATGCGGCAGCCGGACTTACATCGTGGACACGTGTTGAACAAGTTGTGGAGTATTCCCAGTTGGTTGTGGTGGATAGACCAGGTGTTGCCGTGGAGTTACCAAAACAATTCAACTGGTTACGTGTGGAGTCGCCGCGACTTGAAGTGAGCAGCACCGATTTGCGTTTACGCTTCAGCGATGGTCGACCACTTGATTACCTGGTGACCGAACCCGTGTT
>JALQUZ010000081.1 GCA_023263695.1 Ilumatobacteraceae bacterium | reverse complement strand
CTCACCAACTTTTTGTGCGTTCGCCCAGTGGCGTTCCATGCGCAATGACAACGTTTCAAGACCTTGCAAGAAGTTGAAGGCATTGTCTGGTGTTGTTGCCATGCCGAGGTCGCGCAACATTTGCACGCGTGCCTTGATGATGTACGAACCTGCACCAAGCGCTGGCCAATATGCAAGGCCATGGTACGAAGGATCTGGTTCGGTGAAGTTAGGGAACCTGTCGTTCTGACTGAAGTCGAATGAACCACCGTCGATGATTGCACCACCAATTGAGGTTCCGTGTCCGCCGATGAACTTGGTGAGTGAATGCACAACGATGTCTGCACCCCACTCAAGAGGACGGATCAAATACGGAGTTGGAACCGTGTTGTCAACAATGAGTGGCACACCAACTTCGTGTGCAACTTTGCTAATTCCTTCAATGTCAAGCACGTTGTTACGTGGGTTCGCCAATACTTCGCCGTAGAACGCTTTGGTGTTCGGGCGTGCTGCTGATTTCCACTGATCCAAATTGTCTGGATCATCAACAAAGGTGACTTCGATGCCCATCTTTGGCAACGTGTAGTGAAACAAGTTGTATGTTCCGCCATACAAACTTGGTGACGCAACAATGTGTGAACCAGCTTCAGCAAGCGTAAGGATGGCAAGAAGTTCTGCTGACTGTCCACTCGATACCGCGAGCGCACCAGGCAAACCAACTGCAGTTGCGGTGCCGCCTTCAAGTGATGACAAACGCGCTTCAAGCACACCCTGAGTTGGGTTCATGATGCGCGTGTAAATGTTTCCGATTTCAGCAAGCGCAAACAAGTTCTGTGCATGTTGTGCATCGCGGAACACATAGCTGGTAGTGCGATACACAGGAACCGCGCGAGCGCCTGTTGTTGGATCTGGCTCTTGGCCGGCGTGAATCTGACGTGTTTCAAAACCCAAGTTGTTTGTCATTTCAGGCAGGCTAAAGCCTAATTCCTGACTAAACAACTCGGGATTTAGAACCCTTGTATTACTTGGGTTTAACGGGATTGAGTGGCAATCAGCCGCCGGAGATTTCGCTGACCTTCTGCTTACCCTTCGAGATCCATGGCATCATCGAACGCAACTGTGCGCCAACCTTTTCAATTGGGTGGTTACGTCCTGCATTCTGCAACTCGCCGAAACGCTTACGACCGCTGTCGCTTTCTGCAATCCATTCCTCGGCAAATTTACCGTTTTGAATTTCTTCAAGAATCTTCTTCATCTCGGCCTTGGTTGATGCATTGATAATGCGAGGACCACGTGAAACGTCACCGTATTCAGCTGTGTCAGAAATGGAGTAACGCATTCCTGCAATTCCTTCTTCGTACATCAAGTCAACGATGAGCTTCACTTCGTGTAAGCACTCGAAGTACGCCATTTCTGGCTGGTAGCCAGCTTCAACAAGTGTTTCGAATCCGGCTTGTACTAGTGAGGTAAGACCTCCACACAACACCACTTGCTCACCGAACAAGTCGGTTTCTGTTTCTTCGGTGAATGTGGTTTCAATAACACCTGCGCGTGCGCCACCAATTGCTTCGGCATACGACAATGCAAGAGCCTTTGCCTTACCGGTTGCATCTTGATGAACTGCGATGAGTGCTGGCACTCCTCCACCTTCGGTATAGGTACGACGGACCAAGTGGCCAGGGCCCTTTGGCGCCATCATGATGACGTCGACACCCTTTGGTGGGTGAATGCGCTCGTAACGAATGTTGAATCCGTGAGCAAACGCAAGTGCCTTGCCATCAGTGAGGTTTGGAGCAATGCTCTCTTCGTAGATCTTTTTCTGCTCGGTGTCTGGAGCAAGAATCATGATGAGGTCTGCGTACTTCGCAGCATCAGCAATGCTCAAGACCTTCAAGCCAGCTGCTTCAGCCTTGGCCTTTGACGACGAACCGTCGCGCAAACCAACAACAACATCAACGCCTGATTCCTTCAGGTTGAGTGCGTGTGCGTGACCTTGTGAGCCGTAACCAATAATTGCAACCTTCTTCGAACGAATGAGTGCTGGATCAGCATCTTTCTCGTAATAAATGTTTGCTGCCATGGTCTTGCCTTTCCCTTGTGTTCTTGAACTTGTGATTAAAACGGATTATTTCTTTGCGGCGCGGTCGAGCTTTGGAAGCGCCACGCGGCCAGTTCGTTGCGATTCGATGATTCCATATTGTCGCAGCAAATCTGAAAAATCGTCCAACTTTTCTGGACTGCCGTCCATGGACAGGATGATTGCGTCCTGACCAACGGAAAGGATTTTGCCCTCGAAAATATTGGCCAATTCCACTACCTGACCGCGTTGCTCTGGGGTAGCACGAATGGTGGCCACCATCAGTTCGCGCTCCACTGACTTGCGTGGGTCGAGTTCTGAAATGCGCACAACTTCAATGAGCTTGAACAATTGCTTCACAATTTGCTCGAGCGGTGCAGATTCCAAGTCGACCACAATGCTGATGCGGCTGAACTCTGGATCGTCTGTTGGCGCTACAGCCAACGAAAAGATGTTGTAACCACGACGTGCAAACAGCGATGCCACGCGCGCCAGAACACCAGGCTTGTTTTGTACAAGCACCGACAACATGTGGTGTGTTGGTGCGCTTCCGTATGGGTTAGCGGTGTTCATCGGAGGAACTCCCTTCGTGAGTTTTGACTTGGATGCAACATGAGGTCGTCATTACTTTGACCTGCTGCAACCATTGGAAACACTTTTTCGCCAGCATCAACTCGGAAGTCAACAACAACTGGCTTGTCGTTAATGGAGTTTGCTTTGTCGATTGCTGAAGCAACTTCTGATTCGTCGTCAACACGAATACCAACGCAACCCATTGCTTCTGCCCACTTCACAAAGTTCGGCGTGTCTTGTGACAAGTACACCTCGCTATAACGCTCTTCGTAGAACATTTCTTGCCACTGGCGCACCATGCCGAGGTACGAGTTGTTCAAGATGGCGATCTTCACAGGAATGCGCTCGAGTGATGCAGTAACCAATTCTTGTGCAGTCATTTGGAAACAACCATCGCCGTCAACTGCCCACACGGTTTTGTCGGGTCGTCCAACTTTTGCACCAATTGCAGCAGGAACTGAAAAGCCCATGGTGCCGAGTCCACCTGAGTTCACCCAGGTGTATGGCTCAATAAATTCTGATGTTGTATTACTTGAATTTTGTGTAAAATTTGGAACATTCAATTGAGGTGGTCCACCATATAGTTGAGATTTGGTTGGAGTAGTGCCGCCAACAGAATTAAAGTCGTATGCTAATATTTTTGGTAATTCGTTATACGATTTAACATATGGAAAAATGTTGGTTGCTTTTATATCAAATTTTCTTGGGTAACTTACTAAATCATAAAAAACCCCATTTGGTGCATTTCTCTTTACATACCCATAATAATCCATGTTATCTACTTGTTCAGAAATTATTTCTTTAATATTTTCAGAATAAGTTTTTTTTAAATCATACTCCATTAAAAGTCTAATTCGGTTCAACGAGGCCAAACCTTTGTCTATCTTATCTTGTCTCATTATTTTAATTGGTTTGCAGGACCATCTCGTTTAACTCTATCAGGTCTTGGTTCATTTGAAATAGGATTTGCAGGTCC
>JALQUZ010000080.1 GCA_023263695.1 Ilumatobacteraceae bacterium | reverse complement strand
GGGTCACGCAGACCCGCGTTCACCACAAGCGAACCAAGCCCTATGTTGCGAGTTGAAGCAGCAAGCGCACCAAGCGTGGCGAAGCATTCAGGCATAGACGGCGCATTCATAACCGAACCCGACAAATGGTCGGCAATCCACAGTGTGTTGTACCCAGCGCGGTCTGCGGCATGCGCCGTAGACCACAATTCAGGCCATGTGCATTGGCCTTGATTGACCTGCAGGTCAATAATCACAATTAATTACTTCTCATAGTTTCAATGTTGCCATCAACTGGCAATACCTGACCAGAAATAAAACGACCAGCCGGCGAGCTAAGGAATACACAAGATGCTGCAATGTCGTCAGGCTCAATGAACGTCTGTAGCGATACCTGCTTTTCATAACCAGTGCGAATTTCTTCTGGTGTCTTACCAACAGCTTTCGCTTCGCGTTCAATCACACCATCCATGCGCGGACCACTTACCGACCCAGGGCAGATTGCATTTACTCGCACTCCAAATTCGCCAAGTTCCATTGCCCACGACTTTGTCAGTCCAATAACTCCCCACTTCGCAGCAACGTATGGCGAACGCAATGGGTAACCAAAAATTCCGGCGCTTGTCGAAATGTTGATCATTGATCCTTTTGTCTTCAACAACATAGGCACCGCAAAGTGCGTAACACGGAAAGTTCCTCCCAAGTTCACTCGCACGCACTCGTCGTAGGCATCTGGATCCATCTCGTCTACACGTGCGGTCGGCCCAGGAACACCGACATTGTTCACCAAAATGTCGAGCCCGCCTAAGTCGCGCTCAATTCCCTTGAACATTGCTTCAACATCAGAAGTTTTTGAAACATCGCAGATGTAGTTGGGCTTAGTCGAATCGTTTACGTCGCATACCACCACGGTTGCACCCGCATCGCGCATTGCATCGGCAATAACCTTGCCAATTCCCGAACCTCCGCCCGTTACCAACGCACGCAAACCATCTAATCGAAAGCTTAATGAAGTCATGGGTAAAACCTAGTCCAACACGTTTCACTACAGTTGAAATATGGCTTCGCAACACGTACCAACATTCACCAGGTTCAGTGAGTCCACCAAGCAAGACTGGGACAACATCACCGAGTTGTATAAAAAGACACAGCGCGATGTCGCCAACCAGGTTCTGGAGCAGTTGCACAAACTCGACGGCGAATTAGACGGCTATCCCGTGACACGACTTGAACACTCGCTACAAACCGCAACGCGTGCAGAACGCGATGGCAAAAGCATGGAATACGTAATGTGCGCTCTTTTGCACGACATTGGCGACAGCCTTGCACCCGATAATCACGAGGCAGTTGCCGCAGCAATCATTAAACCATTCGTTTCAGAAGCGCATCACTGGATGGTTGCACATCATGGAATATTTCAGGGCTACTACTTTTGGCAACACATTGGACTCAATCAACACGCACGTGATGCATACATCGATAGCCCGTATTACGAATTAACTGCAGAGTTTTGTGCGAAGTATGACCAGGTTTCATTTGATCCAATTTACGAATCACACTCGCTGAGTTATTACGAACCACATGTTCGTACGTTCTTCAGGTGCTAAAGGTGTGTAATGAACTTTTGCACCGACCGCTTAGTTGTGGAGCTAAGGGGAATTGAACCCCTGACCTCTTGCATGCCATGCAAGCGCTCTACCAATTGAGCTATAGCCCCGCTATTTCCTGAAAGAGCCTATACGGGCTAAGTGGAAATGGGCTAGTCCACTAACGCGTCGCCGCGCATGCCCGCACGTTCAAGGTGTATAGGAAGAACGCGGCCATACAACTGTTTGGTGCGCTCGGGGCTACCTACGATTCCTTCCATTTCAGTGAAACTAAAAATCGCTACGTACCGCATGGTTGGTCCACTGAGTGGAGTTACACGATGCAACGAATACCGACCTTTGAAAATTTGCAAATCACCAGGCTCTAGATGCAACGAATGAATGAGCGACTGATCGCCATCCAACACTTTTCCAACGCCGTCATAGTTTTCATCTGTTGGCGTGCGCAGGTTCGGGCTGTATTCAAACTCACCACCACTGTCAGCATTCTGAATAGCCAACGTAACGGTGTAATTATTGGTGTCAAAGTGCCAAGGGAAACCGTTCCCCTCTTCAGCCAAATTGATTATCACGTCAGCCAAAGGGTCTGCATAGCGATAGAACGACGGCTCTTCCAACACCTCTTGAATAAATGGTGCGAACGATGGCCACTCGTACATTGAACGAATGATGCTGTCTTCACCGAAATTGTCGGCGGGCACAAAAGCATTTGATCGGTCGTAAAAACGACGAAGTGGATGTGTGTCAGGAAGATCTGGAGGCAACTGTGTGAAATACGGATTCGTGCGATTGAAGTTGCGATGACCCAAATGTGAAACTCGGTCACCTTCAGCAACGAGTGCGGGAATGGCTTCAGGTTTTACGAATTGCTTGATTACTGCGCAACCTACAGAACGAATATCGCTTTGCAGGCTGGAAACCAGATTTCTTCGAGCCTCTCCATCTTCATGAATGGGATAACGCTCTAGGTCAATTACTTGCGAAACATCAATTGCCATTCCCCCATATTGCCACAGAGACCGCGGGTGAAATTACGAAGAAGCGCGCCAGTCAACAACGGGAACGTCCTGATACAGGCGCTCAATCTCGTAGAACTCGCGGATTTCTTCAGAAAAGATATGCACCACCACATCGCCGTAGTCGAGCAATACCCATTGCTGTTCGGCCATGCCTTCGCTGCGTAACAAGGGACGCTCGGACTCTTCGCGAATCTTGGATGTGATCTCGTTAGCAATAGTTCGCAACTGGCGCGAGTTACTGGCACTCACAATCACAAACATTTCAGTGATGGCCAGAATGTCACCGACGTTGAGAACAATGATGTCGCTGCCCTGTTTTTCATCGGCGGCGCGCGCCGCGATCGCAGCAACCTTTACGGCATCGGTTTTGTTTATTGTTTCCACCATTGTCTTATTCACTTGGCGCCACCGTAGTGCTTGGAAGCTCTGGGTTGGCAGTGATGAAGTCCAAAAAGTCTTTGCCAATCACAATTTGGGCGCTAATTCCCTGCACGGGTTGCTTCTTCTTCATGAACTTGATCTTGCCTAACACCGATTCCAAGCCAGCTTTACCCACGTCCACAATGGCCGGGTCGGAATAGCGAATTTGCGTCTGTTGTTTCACTTCACCTTCAAGTTCGCGAATCAGCGCCACGGAAAGGCCGATGTAATTCAGGCGCTCCACAACAGCGTGAGTGATATTCGGGTCATTAAACGAGCTATCGATCTGCACGGTAAGCGAACCAGTTGGCAACGACAAACTGCTTGGCGCCACGTTGGCCAAAATCATGAGCACTTCAAACTTGTCCAGTGCATACAGGTCTAGCCCTGCAGGGTTATCGGCGCCAGACAAAGGCTGCCCGCTCAGCTGCCACACCTGAATTGGGCCGGCAAATACTCTGCGCATAAACGCACCAATATCACTCGGTATTTCACCAACAACGCTGGTTTCCGAAATTTGTGCTTGCTCTGGAGTAAGCCCTTCACCAACCGCTGCAGCAATTCCCGTCCACACCGACTTCACTCGCGCAAAGCGATCAAGTTCAGGTTCACCAACTCGCTTCGAAGTAAGCACACTGGAAATTTGATCTGGTGTCAACGTTGCTGCACCAGCAGGAAACACTTCGTTGTCAACAGGAACCGGTTGTGGCGGAAGTGTTGTCTCAGTTGCTTTCATCTTCACCGTTGTAGTTGAAGCTGGGTCCGGCATAACAAAACTGCTCGTCACCACCGGTTGATCGAAGTTCACATTGATAGGCGGCAACACCGACAGCACACCAGTCAAATCATTTGCGCTTACCGCAGCAGCAACACTGAATGTCACATCAAGTGCGCCTT
>JALQUZ010000007.1:49060-49827 GCA_023263695.1 Ilumatobacteraceae bacterium | reverse complement strand
CAACCAGGTTGTCTCCCATTTGCGCAGCTGTCGTTCCCGCACGTGTTGTGTTGCCCGACCCTCGTCGGCCGCTTCCGCCGTTGCCCCAACACTTCACGGTTGAGTTGTCGAGCATGGCGCAGGTGTGTGCGAGCCCAGCCGACACTGCAAGCACCGTGCGACCAGTTCCCAGATTCACCGTTGCTAACGAGTTGCCCATTTGATTTGGCAAATCGCCAATGTTGCTTTGAGAGCCATAACCAAGTCGACCATCTGCTCCGTTACCAAAACATTTTACTGCCGCAGTGTTCAACAACACACACGTGTGCGCGCCACCCGCCGTGACTGCAACCGCACTCACACCAGTTCCCACGTTGATTGGCAACAACGAATCGCCCATTTCATTTACATCAATTCCACGGTCGTTCGTATCACCAGTACCTAAACGTCCATTCCCGCCAGAACCCCAACACTTCACCGTTGCGTTGTCGAGCAACGCACACGTATGCAAATCGCCAGCAGAAATGGCAACAACTGAACGACCAGTACCAACATCAATCGTTGGCGTTGCCGCAACAGTTGCACCAACACCGTCGCCAATGTTGTCCATGTTTCCTTGACCAAGTTGGCCGTAAGCATTGTCACCCCAACACACCATTTGTGCGTTGTCTAACAATGCACACGTGTGGTTTGCCCCAGCTGCAATTGCCGTTGCAGTTCGGCCAGCCGCAAATGAAACTGCCGGCAACGCATTGCCCATTTCGCCGGCACCATCGCCACGCGTAGCA
>JALQUZ010000007.1:0-49024 GCA_023263695.1 Ilumatobacteraceae bacterium | reverse complement strand
CGTTGTCGAGCAACGCACACGAATGATTGGATCCAACCGCAATCATCGAAGCAGTACGACCGCTGCCTAGGTCGACTGCTGCCAATGCATCGCCCATTTCTCCTGCATTGTCACCACGAGACGTTGTGTTTCCGGACCCGATTGCGCCTACTGCTCCATAACCCCAACACTTCACCGTCATGTTGTCGAGCAATGCGCACGTGTGCGACGTACCCGTAGCGATCGCTCGGGCCGAACGACCCAGCCCGAGCGAAATCGCCGACGAACTGGCCACCGAAGCTCCAACTCCATCACCAATGTTTGATGTGGATTCATTGCCCAGTTGGCCCTCATTGCCCAACCCGAAACATTTCACCGAGTTGTCAACGAGCACCACGCATGTGTGGGTGTCTCCCGCCGAGAGATACCCAATTCGTTCGCGACTGATCGACGTAGATCCGCCGCCTACATCTGCACGAACGATGCTCACGCATAACAACGTGAGCACAGACGCAATGGTGGTGAGTTTTTGAATATGCCGCCGCATACGGTTGCGAATATACAACGAAATTAAAAAGGACACAAGGGGTATCCCGCATAAAAGGGACATCAATATTTTTCCGTGTACCAAATTTTTCTTCGGACACGTGTACGGGTCACGCGGTCGATTCACACAGTGGCAAGACCCGACTTCGGACTCAGGTCCGAAAGCACCCTGATTGCCCGTAAATGTTGGGGTTGCGGAGAATGGGCCGTTTACGGCGTAGCCTTATGAGGCCCTCTCAGTGGCCCCTACTTTCAGGAGAATTCATGTCCACACCTTCACCAACCGTCGCGCCTGCAGAAGGCCGCCTCGGTGTACTCACCGTCGGTCTCGGCGCTGTTGCAAGCACCCTCATCGCAGGTGTCGAGCTTGCCAAGCGCGGTCTCGGCTCGCCAATTGGCTCACTCGCCCAGATGGACACCATCCGTCTTGGTAAGCGCACCGATAACCGCAACCCGATGATCAAAGACTTCGTGCCACTTGCACGTCTTGAAGACATCGTGTGGGGAGCATGGGATCCGTTTCCGGATGACGCTTATGTAGCAGCAACGCGCGCAGGCGTGTTGGAAAGCGGCAAGCACCTGGAAGCAATTTCCGACACCTTGCGCGAAATTCGCCCAATGAAAGCTGCATTTGAGCGCAACTATGTAAAGAACATCGATGCCGAAAACATCATGGGCAAAATTTCCAAGCGTGAAATGTTGAATGCGATTCGCGCAGACATCAACAAGTTCCGTGACGAAAAGAAGGTTGACCGCCTGGTCATGATTTGGTGCGCAAGTACCGAAATCTTCATTGAGCCAGGACCACAGCACCAGAACCTCGAAGCATTTGAAAAAGCAATCGATGCCAACGATCCAATGATTGCGCCAAGCATGTTGTATGCCTACGCAGCAATTTTGGAAGGCGTTCCATTCGCGAACGGCGCTCCAAACTTGGCAGTCGATACTCCGGTATTGCGTCAACTTGCTACCGAGCGCAAGGTTGCCATTTCGGGCAAGGACTTCAAGACAGGTCAGACCCTGATGAAGACCGTGCTTGCACCAATGTTGAAGGCTCGTGTTCTTGGTTTGTCGGGTTGGTACTCCACCAACATTCTTGGCAACCGCGACGGCGAAGTACTCGACGATCCAGACAACTTCAAAACCAAAGAAGAGTCGAAGTTGGGTGTACTCGAAGACATCTTGCAGCCAAGCCTGTTCCCAGAGCTATACGGCAACGTGTACCACTCCGTAAAGATCAACTACTACCCACCACGTGGTGACAACAAAGAAGGCTGGGACAACATCGACATCTTCGGATGGTTGGGTTACCCAATGCAGATCAAGGTCAACTTCTTGTGCCGCGACAGCATCCTTGCTGCCCCACTTGCACTCGACCTCGTGTTGTTCATGGACTTGGCACAACGTGCAGGCCTTGGTGGAATTCAAGAGTGGTTGTCGTTCTATTACAAGAGCCCACAGGTTGCACCAGGACTTCACCCAGAACACGACTTGTTTGTTCAGCTTGCAAAGTTGAAGAACACGTTGCGTTGGATGATGAACGAAGACCAGATCACACACCTTGGACGCGAATATTACGACGAGGCTTAGTCAACGCGCCGTTATGACAACGGCGTTTGTTGATGTTGTTGCAGTCGTCGTGTTCGTTGCCATTGGGCGACGCAATCACGACGAAGGCACCGCACTTTCTGGAGTGCTCAGCGTTGCTGCGCCGTTCCTCATTGCGCTTGGTGCGTCTTGGATTGGACTGCGCACGTGGCGCGACCCGTTCAATCGCGCATCATTTGTGGCTACTTGGGTAATCACCGTATTTGTGGGTCTGTTACTACGACGACTGGTGTTTGATCGTGGCATTGCTACCGCGTTCATCATTGTTGCCACCATCACACTTGGCGTGTTGCTCGGACTTGGCCGCCGTCTATCACGAAAGTTAACTACGAAAACTAGCTAATGATGTTGGTGATGGCGCCGGTCTCGGCACCTTGCACCAACTTGGCATACTTGCCCAAAACACCACTGGTGTAACGCGGTGGGTTTGGCTTCCAGCCCTTACGTCGGTTTGCAAGTTCGTCGTCGCTTACCAATAAGTTCAAACTCTTGGTATGCACGTCGATACGAATGCGATCGCCATTTTTTACAAACGCAATTGGACCGCCATCGGTTGCTTCTGGTGCAACGTGACCAATGCAGAATCCCCATGTGCCACCGCTGAATCGACCATCGGTAATGAGTGCGCAGTCTGAACCGCGGCCAGCACCTTTCAACGCACCAGTAATGGCACGCATTTCGCGCATTCCCGGGCCACCCTTTGGACCTTCGTAACGAATCACAATGACGGTTCCGGGTTGAATTTCGCCAGCAAGCACAGCAGCCATTGCGCCGTCTTCGCCGTCGAACACGCGTGCTTCACCTTCGAACAACATTTGATCTTTGGTGAGACCGGCAACTTTCACCACCGAACCTTTCGGCGCAAGTGAGCCGGTGAGAATGTTGATGCCGCCTTCTGCGTGAATTGGATCGCTCAGTGGATGCACAACATCACCGTCTGGTGCTGGCGGGTTAATTTCCGCCAAGTTCTCGGCCATCGTTTTTCCGGTGCACGTCATCACGTCGCCGTGCAACAAACCTGCGTCAAGCAAATGCTTCAACACCACTGGCACGCCACCAATTCGGTCGATGTCGGTCATGTGATACTTGCCGCCTGGTTTTGTGTCGGCAATGTGCGGAACTTTTGCCGCAATGCGATTGAAGTCATCGAGGTCGATATCAACTTGAGCTTCGTTGGCAATTGCAAGCAAGTGCAATACCGCATTGGTACTACCGCCCAACGCGTTCACCATGGCGATGGCATTTTCGAATGCCTTTTTCGTCATGATGTCGCGTGCATAAATGCCCTTCATTGCAAGGTTCATCACGGCTGCACCTGCACGCTCTGCATCGCTTTCGCGACGCTTGTCGATTGCCGGTGGCGAAGCGGTGCCAGGAAGACTCATACCGAGTGCCTCGGCAATGGAACTCATGGTGTTGGCGGTAAACATTCCGCCGCATGCGCCTTCACCTGGGCACGCTTCACGTTCTATTTCGCCAAGCTCTTCTTGCGACATAGTTCCTGCAGCGCACGCACCTATGGCTTCAAACACGGTGGTGATGTCGATGTTTTTACCGTTATGCACACCAGGCATAGTGGAGCCGTTGTACACAAACACGCTAGGCAAGTTCAGGCGCGCTGCAGCCATGAGCATTCCAGGAATGCTCTTATCGCAACCTGCAAGGCCAACGAAACCGTCAAAGCGTTCGGCATGAACAACGGTTTCCACGCTGTCGGTTATAACTTCGCGACTCACCAAGCTTGCGCGCATACCTTCGTGGCCCATGCTGATTCCGTCGCTCACCGTGATGGTGCCAAATTCAAGAGCCACACCACCATTTGCGCGAACACCCTTTTTTGCGCTGTCAGCAAGACGGCGCAACGATGCGTTACATGGCGTGACTTCATTCCATGACGACGCGATGCCGATTTGTGGCTTCTGCCAGTCGTCATCGGTTAAGCCCACTGCACGCAACATTGCGCGCGCTGCAGCTTTTTGATTTCCGTCGGTTACGTCGCGGCTACGTGGCTTGACGTCTACTGGGGTTTCCGTTGGCTTTGTCATTAGCCACAAGGCTACTTGCGTAACTTATGCTGCTGACTTCACTGGCTTTCGGAAGAAGTACAGCGTTGGCAAAAGGAATGCGAAATAGGTGATGACACGAATGTTTTCGGCCGCATAGTGCCAGCCAAAGAATCCCTTCATGAAGTCATAGAAGGTGCCTGATGCCCACATGCCGTTCTTGATATCCCAAGCTGGTTGAACGAGCCAACCGTTTTCCCAACCAATGAGTTCACGGTATTCATGCACCGCTTTGCCCGCTAGTCCGGCCGCAAACAAAATGAGTAGCACTGCAGTGACATTGAAGAACTGTTTGAGATTGACTTTTCGGCCACCTGCAAAAATGGCAACGCCAAGAACTACCGAAGCTGCAAGGCCAATTAATCCGCCAATGACAACTGATGCACCAGACGCAGAAGTAGTTTCTGCGCTGAGCAAGAACAGCACGGTTTCCAAGCCTTCACGAACCACTGCAACAAATGCGATGGTGAACAATGCCGTTTTTGCCGATTTGTCTACTTTGGCTCGAAGCTCTGCACTGAGATGGTGTGAGTTCTTGCGCATCCAGAAAATCATTTGTGTTAACACTGCTGCAGCAACGAGTGCGATCGTGCCTTCAACTGCCATTTCAACTTTGCCGTTCAAACCACTGACTGCCAAATAAATTGCGGTGCCAGCAATTAAGCAACCGACAATTGCTGAGGCGGTACCAAACCACACATAACGCGCATCGTGTTTGCGGTCTGTCTTGCTTAAATACGTGAGCAAAATGGCGACGATGAGCGAAGCTTCAAGCCCTTCGCGCAGAGTAATGAGGAAGCTAGAGGTCATTAGCAGATGTTAGGCATACCTAACAGCAGTTGCAACTTGTGTCACGAAAGGCTTATTTTGCACGGCGAGCCTGCAAGATGGCCGTCACTACCTTGCCATCTGCCTTTCCCTGGGATGCCTTCATAATGGCGCCGACCAGAGCACCCATAGCTTTTTCTTCGCCCGCGCAATACTTCGCCCAAGCGTCGGCTTGCTGTGCAATTGCCGCATCGACCATTGCCTCAACTGCGCTGGTGTCAAGTGCTTCGAAACCTTTCGCAGCTGCAATAGCAACTGGGTCTCCTCCACCATTGGCAACCATTTCAGACAAAATGGTTTTTGCTTGAGTGGCAGTCACTTTTGCATCGCGTTCCATTTGCGTGAGCGTTGCAATATCACTTGCAGCAACTTTTGGTGTAGCGCCTTCTTCTGCGAAAGCTTGTTGCACGTATACCAACGCGCGTGCGGCGTCGCCGCCTGCTTGCGCAACTGCGGAAACGTAATCGTCCTGACCGCGTTCAACAATGACATACACCGATTCGCTTTCCTTATTCGCGCCAGTCAGCGCTGCAAGTTGTGCGCGACGAGCCGCAGGCAACATTGGCAACGATGCGCGAATGCTTTCGATCCACTCTTGATCTGGGTCGAGCAACACCAAGTCTGGCTCTAAGAAATACCGGTAATCGTCGGCATCTTCTTTGGTGCGCAATGTGTGTGTACGGCCTTCACCGTCGTCCCAGTGGCGCGTTTCTTGACGGATGGTTCCGCCCGATTCCAACACATCAATTTGACGACGTGCCTCGTAATCAATTGCTTTGCCAACTGCACGAATGGAGTTGACGTTTTTGATTTCGCAACGCGTGCCAAAGGGTGCACCAGGCTTACGTACCGACACGTTTACGTCGCAACGCATCGAACCCTCTTCCATCTTTGCGTCGCTTGCACCTACTGCCAACAAAATGGAACGCAGTTCAGCAACGTATTGACGTGCCTGATCTGAGTTTCGAATGTCTGGACGCGAAACAATTTCAACAAGTGGAACACCTGCGCGGTTGAAGTCGACAAGTGAATAGTCGCTGCCGTGAATTCGACCGCTGGTGCCACCAATGTGCGTTGACTTACCGGTGTCTTCTTCGAGGTGAGCGCGTTCAATACCAATGCGCACGTCACCAGGCAACATCATGTAACCGTCAATGTTGATTGGCTGGTCGTACTGACTGATTTGATATGCCTTCGGCATGTCTTGATAGAAGTAGTTCTTGCGGTGGAATGTGCTTGGTTGCACGGTGCAGTTGAGTGCGAGACCTAAACGAATTGCCAGCTCGACTGCATGCTTGTTGAGCACTGGCAATGCGCCTGGTAGGCCAAGCGTTACAGGGTCGATATTGGTGTTTGGTTCGTCACCGAAATGGTTTGGGCTTGCCGAAAACAACTTGGTTTTCGTATCTAATTCCACGTGCACTTCAAGTCCAACGACCATTTCCCAACCGTTTGGCAAGTCGGAGCTGTGTTGTGGAGCAGATGATGCATTGCTCATGATGCACGCTCCAATTCGGCTGCAACTCGGAACAAGGTTTGTTCGCCAAGTGCTGGTGCAAGCACTTGCACACCAACTGGCATGTTGTACGCGCCAGTTCCGAACGGAACACTCATTGCTGCGTGGCCTGCAAGGTTGGTTGGAATGGTAAAAATGTCACACAAATACATGGTGAGCGGGTCACTTGTTTTGTCGCCCAATGGGAACGCAACAGTTGGTGAAGTTGGCGTAAGAATTACGTCGCACTTTTCGTACGCTGCAGCAAAATCGTTGGCTATCAGGCGACGAACTTTCAATGCTTTGCCGTAATACGCATCGAAGTAACCAGCCGACAATGCGTAGGTTCCAAGCATGATGCGGCGCTTCACTTCGGCGCCAAAACCTGCTGCGCGAGTTGCGCCGTACATGGAGTGCAAGTCGCCTGTTTCTACGCGCAATCCGTAACGCACTCCGTCGTAGCGAGCCAAGTTACTGCTTGCTTCCGCAGGTGCAACTAAGTAATACGCCGTTAAGCAATACGACAATGAAGGCAACGAAATATCAACGATGGTGGCACCGGCAGCTTGCAACGCAGCGTATGCAGCATCCATTCGCGCAAGCACTTCTGGTTCACAACCGTCTGGCATGTCGGCAAGGCGACCAATGCGCATGCCCTTCACGCCTTGACCAAGCACGCTCGTAAGCGACGGCATTGGTTGTGACAACGAAGTGGAATCGAGTGGGTCGTGTCCGCCAATAACTTCCATCATCAATGCAGCATCGGCAACCGTGTGTGTAAACGGACCAACTTGGTCGAGGCTGCTGGCAAATGCAACGATGCCTTGACGGCTAACCAGACCATACGTTGGCTTCACACCAACAAGACCACACAGAGAAGCTGGTTGACGAATACTTCCGCCCGTGTCGGAACCCAAACTTGCTGCAGCAAAACCTGCGGCAACTGCAGCCGCACTGCCACCGCTTGAACCACCCGGTACACGCGATGTGTCGAGTGGATTCTTTGTTGGACCAAATGCAGAGTTCTCGGTGCTTGAACCCATGGCGAATTCATCAAGGTTGGTCTTACCCACCATGACTGCGCCTGCTTGTTGCAAACGCGTCACCACCGTTGCGTCGTACGGCGGCTTCCAACCTTCAAGAATTTTTGACGAACACGTGGTTTCAATTCCACGGGTGCACATGTTGTCTTTCAAAGCAACCGGAACACCGGCAAGAGGGCCAACAGGTTTGCCAGCTTTAATATCGGCGTCCACTTGTTGTGCGGTTGCGCGAGCTTGCTCGGTGGTCACCAAATTGAATGCGTGGATGTCGCTTTCGCGCTCGGTAATACGTGCAAGGTGCTGCTCTAATACTTCGACTGCAGAAGTTTTGCCCGAAGCTATATCTGCAGCAATGTCAACAACGGTGGCGAAAGGCTTTGTCATTACTGTTCACCCAAACCCAATGAGGGCGGAACGCGGAAGCGACCATCTTCTGCAGCAGGTGCAGCAGCCAACACTTCGTCCCGGTCAAGACCAGCAACGACAACGTCTTCGCGAAATACGTTCTTTAAAGGAAACGGTTGAGCAAGTGGCTCAACATTGCTGAGGTCGAGCTTGTCGATGTCGGCAAAGTGATCGAGCATGCCAGAAAGTTGGCTGGTCATCAGTGCCAGTTCCGCATCGCTTAAATGCAGGCTGGACAACTTGGCAACCTTGGCCACTACTTCAGAGGTGATTCGTGCTGGGCTCGAACCTGACGACGGGGTGCTCACAACCCGTAATGCTATTGGCTAAGCGGGCAAATCAGATTTGGCGCGACGTGGCATGACCAACATGATTACCGACACGGCGAACACCACAATGGACACCCACTGATTGAGGCGGAGTCCTCCGGCCGAATGCGCTGGGTCGATGCGGAGACCTTCATTGAAGAAGCGAAACAACGTGTAGCCAGCTGTGTAATACAGAAACAAATAGCCGCCGCGCTTCACCACTTTGTCAAGCAGCAACAACAATCCACACAGCACTAAGCATGCAAGTGATTCATACAAAAATGTTGGATGAAACAGCGTGCCGACTGGATAACCCGCTTGCCTCGTGTGAAAGTCGGAGACCTCTAACCCCCATGGAAACGTTGTTGGTCGGCCAAAGAGTTCCTGGTTAAACCAGTTACCCCAACGACCAATGCTCTGGGCCAGCGGCAACGCAGGAGCAACGCAGGTCAGCAAAACAGAAGTAGAGATACCACGTCTGCGACCTTCCCAAATGCCCACGACAACACCTAAGAAAATGCCACCCCAAATGCCAAGTCCACCTTTCCAAATTTGCACGATGCGTTCTGGGTGACCACTAAACAATTCCCAATCGGTGATGACGTGGTACAGGCGTCCACCAATTACTCCAGCTGGCACCCCCCACAATGCAATCGCACTCATGTCTTCGCGGGTTCCAGCGCCACGCTGTTCTAAACGTCGACCCGAAAGCCACACCGCAGCTACAACTCCAAGCGCAATCATTGCGCCGTACGCATTGAGTTTCAATGGACCGAGCTGCAGCACTCCTGTGCTTGGGCTTGGAATTGATGCGAATACATTCACTTAGGCAGTTACTCGCCGCGCAAACTCAAGCGCCTTCGCGTTTATGGTTTCCTTTTCAACATCTTGTGTCGCTACGTGAAAACTGCGCTCGAGCACTATTCGCTCAATGCTTCCCGCGTACTTGCTTGCCAAGAAATCGCTTTCCTTCGGGTTCACTACGTGATCGTTAGTCGATGTGAACAACAACAAGGGAACCTTTATCGATCCGTAGGTTTTTGACAATGGTTTCAATCCATCTGCAAATAATGAAACTGCAGCGGCGAGCGGTGTTGCATCATACGAACTTTCTTTTACTGCAGGGTCTGAAATATCGCTACCGATTGCCGGCAACGACTTCTTTCCTGTTTTCACAGCAAGTCGCGCACCAGCAAGTTTTGATGCAGATGATTTCGCCGTTGGGTTAATACACACAATTCCCGAAAGGTCTGCATGTCGCGATGCAAGCCACAACGTAAGTGCGCCACCCATTGACAAGCCGACGACAACAATTTTTGAACAACGTTTACGTAATTCGTTTAACGCATTCTCAGCATCGCGCGACCAGTCGGCCCAGCGTGTATCCATCATTTCTTCAACATTGGTTCCGTGCCCAGCCAATCGAGGCAACTCAACATGAAACCCAGCTGCACCGAACACTTCAGCGATTTCACGCATCGATGAAGGGTTGCCAGTAAACCCGTGCACAACAAGTGCACCAACATTGCCTGTTCCTACGTGTGACCACGCTTCTGCACCTGGAATAACCGCGTACGACATACCTATCCCCCTTATGTAGACGACGATAGTTCACGCGGTGGTTGAATGAACTGGTGACTTCGTCAAAGCGCAGAGTTGAATACTCCGCAGTTACCGCATTTGCGCCAGTTCTTGCCCTGTTTCCCGTATGGCTTGGCGCAGTTGCACTGTTGTGGTTTCCCTGCGCAATGTTGTTTGACGTGCCATTCACACACTTTGCAATTGGCGAATTCCTCTTTGGAATTGTGTTGTTTTCAAGGCCGGTGCAGCGAGTGCTCTTTGTTCGCTTGCTTGGCGCACGACAACCAACCGACATTGAACGCGCACACCTCGAGCCAGCGTGGAAAGTTGTGGAACAGCAAGTTGGCATTCGCCCCGGTAGGTTCGTGCTGTCGGTTGCCGATGTTGACGACATCAATGCGTTCGCATGTGGTGGACACATGTTGGTGGTGTCAGCGTTTTCCATTGAGCATCTCACCGAAGACGAACTCACCGGTGTGTTGGCACATGAACTGAGTCACCACCTTGGTGGGCACACCATTGCACTCACTGTCGCGCAATGGATGAGCATGCCTATTCTTGGACTCGCTCAACTTGGCATTCGCGCACGCGATATTGGCCTTCGCATTTCAAAACGACTAGAAGTGGAATACGCAACGTTCAAACTTGTTGGCTGGGTCATCAATATCGTGCTTACTTCACTGTCGCGAGTATTGCTCATCGGATTTTTACTTGCACAATCACTCGGTGAAATAGTTGGACGTAGCGCAGAATTTCAAGCAGACCGTCGCGCACATGCAATGGGCTTTGGTCGCGAATTGCGTTATGCACTCACTCGTGTCATTCATCGCACCCCAGCAAGTGAGCCAACACCGTTTTTGTCGCGCGTGCTGTTGTCACACCCGCCCGCAATTGACCGCGTGGCTCGGCTTGACGCAATGCTCAACAGGTAGCGTTACAAGCGATGTCGGCCACTAGTTCTTCCACCGCGTTTCTTAACGTTGCAACCGGCAAACCAGCAGAACACACGCCTGTGTGGTTCATGCGCCAGGCAGGACGGAGCCTTCCTGAATATCGCGCAGTACGTGGCGAAGGAAGCATTCTCGACGCCATTAAGCAACCGCGATTGGCCGCCGACATCACTCTGCAACCAGTTGCTCGCTACGGCGTCGATGCTGCAGTGTTGTACAGCGACATCGTGGTTCCTGCCCATGCCGTTGGATTCGGCATTGATGTTGCGCCTGGCACCGGCCCGGTTGCCGAAAAACCATTTCGCACAGTTGCAGACTTGCAGCGCCTTCGTCCGCTCGACCCAGAAGCCGACACACCATATGTATTAGAAACCGTGCGCATGCTCGCAGTTGACTTGAAAGTGCCACTGCTTGCTTTTGCCGGAGCACCATTTACCGTCGGCAGCTATCTCGTAGAAGGAAAGCCAAGCCGCGATCACCTGGTAACCAAACAGATGATGCGTGATGAGCCCGAATTGTGGAATGCGCTCATGCAACGAATTGCAGAACATTCGGTTGCATCCATTGCCAGTCAGCTCGATGCAGGCGCGCAAGCGTTTCAGTTATTCGACTCATGGGCCGGAACGCTTACCCATGAGGAATACCGCACCATGGTGTTGCCGCATTCGGCATACGTATTCGCGCAACTCGCCAAATCGCACCCGCATGCTCCAGGTATTCACTTTGGGCTTGGCTGCGATCACCTGTTGGAAATGATGAAGCAGGCCGGCCCGCAAATCATTGGTTTGGACTGGCGCACATCGATTACCGATGCACGACGCAGGCTTGGTGCAGACACCATCGTTCAAGGAAACTTAAACCCCGAACTCGTTCTTGGCGATGTTGCAACTGCACTTGCCGGTACCGATGCCGTGCTCGCCGACAATGGCGGAAACCCTGGACACATTTTCAATCTTGGACACGGCGTGCAGCCACCTACTAACCCCGACGTGCTTGCTGCAATAGTTGAACACGTTCACAACACAACGAAACGATAAACCGATGAGCAATAAAACTGCCGTTCTACTCATGGCGTATGGAACTCCACGCAGCCCAGAAGAAATTCTTCCCTATTACACCGATATTCGTCGCGGTCGACCTCCAACCGACGAACAACTTGCCGACCTCACGGCTCGTTACGACGCAATCGGTGGTATTTCGCCTCTTGCTGCGCGTACTGAAGCACAGCGCGATGCATTGCAACGCGCTCTCGACAACATTGCACCGAACACATTTGATGTGCAGTTGGGGTTGAAGCATGCGCACCCAATGATTGAAGAAACAGTTGAGAACATTGCGAGCCAAGGAATCAAACAGATCATCGCGTTGGTCCTTGCACCTCATTTCTCGTCATATTCAATTGGCCAATACGTGGGTCGTGCTCAAACCGCAGCCGAGCGTCATGGCATCAGCGTCGTTGGCATTGAATCGTGGGCAACTGAGCCAGCGTTCATTAACTTTCTTGCTACAGACATGGCGGCAAAGAAGGCTGCTCTTCCAGCACGCACACGCGTATTGTTCACCGCGCATTCGTTGCCGCAACGCATCATTGATGGTGGCGATCCATATCCACATGAATTGCATGCAACAGCAACTGCAGTTGCCAACAAACTTGGATTAGTTGAAGGCGATGACTGGGCAATTGCTTGGCAGTCGGCCGGTCGAACTCCAGAGCCATGGATTGGGCCAGACATTCTTGACGTGATTGACACCATTGCCGCGAACAAACAGGCAGATGCAGTGCTCGTCAGTGCATGTGGATTCGTTGCCGACCACCTTGAAGTGTTGTACGACTTGGACATTGAAGCCAAGCATCGATCCGACCACCATGGACTGCAGTTCGATCGCACCACATGCGTCAACGATGATGCTGTAGTGATGGCCGCCCTCGCCCAACGGGTAATTGCCGCCACTCAATCATGAACGACAAACACGTCGTCGTCATTGGTGCCGGCATCACTGGTCTTGCTGCAGCGTTCCGCATTCTGAATGACCCGAACCCTCCGCGCGTCACAATCTTTGAATCACAGAGTCGCGTAGGCGGAGTAATTCATGCCTCTCCATTTGCAGGCATTGCATCACTTGATGAATCTGCCGATGCGTTTCTCACACGAACTCCAGCTGCGATGGACTTGATAAAACAAGTTGGACTTGCCGATGCGCTTACTTCACCAGCAACAGGCGAGGCATACATCTGGAAAGACGGACTGCACCCAATTCCCCATGGCACCATGCTCGGAGTTCCGGGCTCTATCCGTGCTGCTTGGTCAACCCCTCTTCTCAGTGCGACAGGAAAACTGCGCGCATCAATTGAGCCGTTATTGCCGAACCGCGTTGGTCGCAACACCGACAACCTCGGAGCTGCAATGCGTGCACGCTGTGGCAATCAAGTACTCGAGCGCATTATCGACCCACTTGTTGGAAGCATTTATGCAACCGACACCGATGCGTTCAGCGTGAAAGGAATGCCACAAATTGCCGACTTGCTTGCGCAGCCGCGCAGCCTGATGAGTTCGGTGAAAGACTCACTGGCAAAGCGAGTTTCCAGCGGACCGATTTTTGCTGCACCACAAGCTGGCATGCACGCATTCACGACAGCGATTGCTGAGCGCGTGAAACAACTCGGTGGTGTTATTGAATTGTCCTCACCGGTGCGCGCAATTGAACAACCAAAACGCGGACAGTATTTCATTCAAACCGATGATGGAACTGTGCTGTGCGATGCAGTGGTGATGGCTTCACCAGCCAAACACAGCGCAACGCTTGTTGAATCGTTGAGCAAAGATGTTGCACAACACTTAGCTGCGCGCGAACATGCGTCGGTTGTCATCATTGCGCTTACGGTTCCACGCAGCATGTGGCCACAACACCTTGTTGGCAGCGGATACTTGGTGCCAAAGCCTGAACAGACCGCAGTCACAGCAGTGTCGTTTGCTTCAAACAAATGGTCGCACGTGCAAACTGCAGACCATTCAATGGTGCTGCGTGTGTCACTTGGTCGCGATGGCATGCCGATGCACCATCTAGACGACGAAACTTTGTTGAAGCTGGCGCTCGCTGATTTGTACTGGCACTTGGGTATCGATTTGGCGCCAACCGATGTGCGCATTACGCGGTGGGTGGAGTCATTCCCGCAATATCGACCAGGCCATTTCGAAGCAGTCGATCAACTTGAACACCTATTTGATGTTTCTGCTCCTGGCGTGGTGTTTGCAGGTGCCAGTTATCGCGGCATTGGCATTCCATCGTGCATTGCCGATGCAAATCGTGCAGCAGCGCGTGTACTTGCCAAGATTGACGCATGACCCCGAGCAGTAACCGAGCCCGCTATTTTGCGGCCCTTGGCTCGGGAACACTTGTTGCATTCAGCCTTCCGCCGTGGGGTTGGTGGCCGCTTGCATTTGTCGGCGTAGCGATCTTTGCGCGAATCTCTACAAGTGGAACAACTCGTCCACGCGCGCAGTTTTTGCTGGGCACACTTTTCGCGTTCGGTTGGTTTGCGCCAGGCATGTGTTGGATGTGGTTTCTTACACCGCCCGGTTATGTCATTGCCGTATTGCTGTTTGCTGCTTTCCATGGTTTTGCGTCAGTACTTGGCTCGCGAAGCGTATATCCACTTGTTGCACTTCCGCTTGCCCATGCTTTAGCTGAAACTTTCCGCTTCTCCTTTCCATTTGGTGGAGTTCCGCTTGCTTCACTTGCCATTTCGCAATCGGCTTCCCCACTTGTTGGCATTGTGCGAATTGGCGGACCGCTATTGCTCACCTTCTGTGTTCTGCAAATTGGTTTCACATTGTCACAACTTGTCGTTGCACCACGAATGAAACACATTGCAGTGTTCAGCGCGCTTATTGCTTTCATCGTTTGTGCAGGAATCGTCGCACCACATGGTCATGACACGGGAGAAACTCGCAACATCGCAGCCGTGCAAGGTGGAGGGCCACAGGGAACGCTTGCTATTAATACGAATCCACGCGATGTTGTTGAGCGACATCTTGCCGCCACGCGCACGATTACCAGCACCAACCTCGACATGGTGATTTGGCCAGAAAACGTGATTGACGTTGCAGACTTCTACACCAGCACAGAACGTATCGAGGTTGCCGAGCAAGCAGCTCGTTTGCACGCACCGTTCGTTGTAGGCATTACCGAAGACATGAATGCGCGTTACTTCACCAACGCACAGATCGTCGTAAATGAAGACGGAACGCTCGGTGATCGTTACGACAAAGTTCGTCGAGTGCCTTTCGGAGAATTTGTTCCGTTGCGCGGGCTGCTTGAAACACTTGGCGCACCTGTTGACCGAATTCCTCGCGACGCACTTGCGGGTTCAGACATTGCACAACTCCACGTCGGCGACACCACAGTTGGTGTCGTCATTTCCTGGGAAGTTTTTTTTAGCGGTCGCGCAAACGAAGGCGTTGAGGCTGGTGGATCAATGCTTGTGAATCCAACAAATGGATCCAGTTACACAGGAACTATTTTGCAAACGCAACAAATTGCTTCCTCTCGTTTACGTGCAATTGAAAACGGACGTTGGCTTGTGCAGGTGTCACCAACCGGGTTTTCCGCATTCATCTCGCCAACCGGTCACGTGTATGACCGAACTGGCGTAAGTGAGCAACGAGTGCTTGAACGCACCATTAATTTGCGCGCGGGTCGCACGCTGTATTCAAACCTCGGTGACCTGCCATTCATCGTGGCAATGGTTACATTGCTTGGTTCGCTTGCATACATTGCCCGTAAACGCAGAGTTTCCGCTCAGTCGTAGAAAGTTACTCACAGGTAGGCTGAAAGCCTTATGTCATTGCCGTTTGACCCCAACGGCCCTCTGCGCATCGCCTACCTCACGTATCGAGGGAAGCCCCATGTTGGCGGACAGGGCGTATACACGCGGCACCTCACCAAAGCATTAGTCGACCTTGGCCATCATGTTGAAGTGTTCGGCGGACAGCCGTACCCAATTCTTGATTCGCGCATACCGCTGCACAAGTTGCCGAGCCTTGACATTTTTAACGATCAATATCCCGGCCGATTTCCTGCATATTGGGAAATAAAAGACTGGCCGAGTTTTGTTGAAACCGCACAGTTTCTTAAAGGAACATTTGGCGAGCCGCGCGCGTTCAGCATTCGTGCATACAACGAACTGAGCAAGCGCGTAAACGACTTTGATCTTGTGCACGATAATCAGTGCCTGGGTTATGGAATTCTAAAAATTGAAAAGAAGATTCCCACCATTGTCACCTTGCACCACCCCATAACCAAAGACCGCAAATTGGAAATGGAACACACGAAAACGTGGTTTAAGCGTCGAGCAATTAGTCGTTGGTATTCATTCGTCAACATGCAAGGAAAAGTTGCGAGCAAAATGCCGCGAGTTGTCGTGGTGAGCGAAAACTCTATTGCCGACATTCATACCGACATGAAGGTCTCGCTTGATCGCATGAAACTAGTGCCCGTTGGCGTTGACCCCGACCTCTTCACACCACTTCCACACATTTCGCGTAAACCAGGACACCTCATTACCACCGCATCTGCAGACGTTGCGCTGAAGGGTTTGTCGTACCTACTTGAGGCACTCGCAAAAATTCGCACCGAGCGCGATGTACACCTCACCATCATTGGTCGCCCGCGCGAAGGTGCCAATGCCGACCTCATTCGCAAGCTTGGCCTCACCGACTGCATTACCCATGTTTCGGGTGTGAGCGATGAGCGCATTGTTGAGCTGTACGCCGAGAGCGAACTTGCTGTGGTGCCAAGCCTGTACGAAGGCTTCAGCCTTCCGGCAATTGAAGCAATGTCAACCGGAATTTGTTTAGTCGCAACAACTGGTGGAGCTTTACCTGAAGTAACCGGTGTCGATAACGACACTGTGTTGTCTTGCCCTGCAGGTGACGCCGATGCATTGGCTGCATCCATCCGTCGAGGTCTGGATAATGCTGAGCTACGTAATCGCATTGGTGCAGCGGGGCGCACTCGCGTAGTGGAGCGATGGAGTTGGAAGCATTGCGCCCAACTCACTGTTGATCAATACCGAGAAGTGCTGAGCATGCCCCACAACGTGGAAAAGTTGCGTAAACGGGATGCGAAATAGCCAATGTTGACCGTACGTTTTGACAACTTGCCTGTTGGCCCAGGCTCCATGTTTCTTGATGTCGGCGCAGGGTTTGGTCGACACGCGTTCGAAGCTGCTCGCCGCGGAGCACGCGTTGTAGCGCTTGACTATGCAGAAGAGGAAACCACCGTCACTCGCGCAACATTTGCTGCAATGTTTGAAGCAGGAGAAATTAAGTCGGAAAATCTGGTTGCTGTACTTCGTGGCGATGCCACGCGACTTCCATTCGCTGACGACACTTTCGACTGCATCGTGACTTCCGAAGTACTCGAGCACATTCAAAACGACGTGGCTGCACTGAACGAACTCTCGCGTGTCCTGAAGCCGGGCGGAGTTCTTGCGGCAACCGTGCCATCGTGGTTTCCCGAGAAAATCAATTGGATGTTGTCGGATGAATATCACGCTCCATTTGTGCAAGGTGGCCACGTGCGCATCTATTCGGGTACAGAATTGAAAGCAAAGCTGCGTGCCGCTGGACTCGTTGTACAGGACGAACACCGTGCACATGGTTTGCATTCTCCGTATTGGTGGCTGCGTTGCGCAGTTGGCCCGGCGCGCGAGGACAACAAATTTGTCAATGCCTACAAAAAGTTTTTGGAATGGGACATTGTCTCTGCTCCAACGCTGACGCGAACTCTTGAAAAAGTGTTGGCGCCAGTACTCGGCAAGAGCTACATCGTGTATTCACAAAAGCCTGGACGCGCATCGTGATTTTTCCTGGTCAATCCAACGATGAACTTGTGGACATCATCACGACCGACGAACTTGTATCAACCGCAAACACCATTGCAGCATTGCAACTTCCGAATGGAATGATCCCATGGTTTCCAAACGGTCACTGCGACCCTTGGAATCATGTTGAAACTGCGATGGCACTCGACGTGATGGGCATGCACGATGAAGCACGCCGCGCTTACGCGTGGCTCGCCGGCATTCAACGACCAGACGGCAGCTGGCACAACTACTACATGCCAGATGGATCACTCGAAGACTCCAAGCTCGACACCAATGTGTGTGCTTACATTGCCACGGGTATTTGGCATCACTACTTAGTTACCTCAGACGAAGTATTCATTCGCACGATGTGGCCAACGGTGAAGCGCGCGCTCACATGGGTTCTCGGAATGCGTAAAGACGACGGAACCATATTGTGGGCATGTGAAGTTGATTCACGCCCTTGGAATTACTCGTTGCTCACCGGTTCTTCTTCCATCCGTCATGCGCTTCATTCAGGAGCAAACCTTGGCGCAATCATTGGCGATAGCCAGCCAGAATGGCGAGCTGCAGCCGACACGATTGACCATCTCATTGGCACCGATCAAAGCGTGTTTGAGCCAAAACTGCGCTGGGCTATGGACTGGTATTACCCCGTTTTGACCGGTGCGACCATGGGAGCCGAGGCCAAAACTCGCCTGCTTAACCAGTGGGACGAGTTCATCATTGATGGTCGTGGCGTGCGTTGCGTGAACGACGAAGATTGGGTGACTGCAGCAGAAACCGCCGAATGCTCGCTTGCCCACGCTGCAGCCGGAGAAATTGAAAAGGCAAAAGAATTGCTGTCATGGACTCGCGCGCACCGCAACGACGATGGTTCGTACTTCACCGGAATTGTCTACCCGGGCAGAATTGTGTTTCCAGCCGATGAGCGCAGTGCGTACACCGCTGCTGCAGTGATTCTTGCTGCAGATGCGATTTCGCAAGCAACTCCTGCAAGCAAGCTGTTTCTTAGCAGCACAGTTTTTGACTGATTCGTTATTTCACTCGTTGCAAAATGCGCAACGAACCGGTGCACGACGTTTCGATGAAGTTCCCTGAATTAATCGCTGCAAGATAAATCTCTTCGTACGGCGCTTGGCCACCAAGTGCCGGGTCGCTGAATACATCATGAATGGCAAGAGTTCCACCAACAGCAACATGTGGTGTCCACGCCACATAATCATTGCGCGCAACATCGCGACCATGTCCTCCGTCTATAAACAACATGCCAATTGGTTCGTTCCATGAACCTGCAATGACCGGAGAATCTCCCACCACTGCTTTCACTACTGAAGCGAGGTTTGCTCGTTGCATGGTGTGCTCAAAATGTGGAAGCGTATTCAGGCGACTAGTTGCAGGGTCGACCAATGTTTGGTCATGCCATTCCCAACCTGGCTGATTTTCTTCAGAGCCACCATGATGATCAACCGCATGTAACACGGTGTTCGACAATCGCGCAGCCTCGCCAAACCACACCGTGCTTCTTCCGCAATACGAGCCAATTTCAACAAAGGGCAAACCCGGGCATGCCACTCCAGCGCTCAGCGCCGCGACAAACAGTGCATCTCCTTCGTTTTCGGGCATAAAACCCGTTGTGCTCAATGCAATTTCTCGCAGAACGCCACTCAACTGTGTCACAACATTTCACGCTACAACAGTTCGATACGTGGTCTCTTTACTGGCAACATAGAGGCATGGCTTCCCCCCTTCAAGACCTTGTCACTCTGCTCGACCTCGAGGCAATTGAGGTCAATATTTTTCGCGGCCAATCGCCTGATGAAAATCGGCAACGTGCTTTCGGTGGACAAGTTGCTGGACAAGCACTTGTTGCGGCATCGCGCACCATTGATGAACCGGGACGCCACGTGCATTCACTGCACGCATACTTTCTTCGCGCAGGCGACCCAGGCGTACCAATTCTGTATGAAGTAGATCGCATTCGCGACGGCAAGAGTTTTTCAACTCGCCGTGTTGTTGCAATTCAGCACGGCAAGGACATTTTCAATTTGCACGCGAGCTTCCAAAAGCATGAAGAAGGCTTGGAGCATCAAATATCCATGATGGAAGATACGCCAGAACCCGAGTCGCTTCCCGACTTTAAAACTCGCATGGAGCCATACAAGGAAAAACTCGGCGAGTGGTATGACAGGCCACGACCGATTGACCAGCGATATGCCGACGGAGACCCGTTCCGCCGCAAGGGCAACCCAATGCCAGGTCAGCGTGTATGGATACGAGCAGACGGCACCTTGCCCGACGACAATGTGTTACACGCATGCATTGTTACGTATGCGAGCGACATGACACTGCTTGATACCGCGCTTTTGCCACATGGTTTGGCATGGACAGATGGATCGGTGCAAATGGCCAGCCTCGACCACGCCATGTGGTTCCATCGGCCTTTCCGTGCCGACGAATGGTTGCTGTACCAGCAATCGTCAATCTCTACCTCTGGGTCACGCGGACTTGCACAGGGTCACATCTTCACCAAAGACGGCAAACTCGCAGTCACCGTGGTGCAAGAAGGGCTCACACGACTGGTGAAATAACTTGTCGCTTCTAGCGACGACTGTCCATGAACATGCCGCGAAGAGCGGAGAAGTTTTCCACGCAGTGCCCAGCACCCAAGACCACTGCCTCAAGTGGCTGATCGCTCATGTTTACCGGTACACGTGTGTCGCGTTCAATACGTTGTGCAAGGCCACGGAGCAATGCTCCACCACCAACTAAAAACATTCCACGAGTGAGAAAGTCTTGCGACAATTCGGGTGGCGCTACGGCCAAACAACGAACGACCGAAGCCACCATTTGTGCAACAACATCTTCAATAGCTTCGCGAATTTCTTGCGCAGTCAAGATAACGGTCTTAGGCAATCCGCTCACCAAGTCGCGACCGCGCACTTCTGCGTCGCGATCGTCTGCTGTCTTCATAGCGCTACCAATACTGATTTTAATTTCTTCTGCTGTTCGCTCGCCAATAGCCAACCCGTGTTCGCGGCGCACGTGACTTTGAATTGCAGCGTCAATATCAAAACTTCCAACACGCACTGCCTCAAGCGCAACAATTCCGCCCAGTGAAATCACTGCTGTTTCTGTAGTTCCACCACCAATGTCAATCACCATGTTGCCAACTGGTTCATTAATGGGAAGGTCGGCACCAATTGCTGCTGCCATCGGTTGTTCCAACAACTGCGCATCTGCTGCACCTGCACGACGAGTTGCGTCGGTAACAGCACGACGTTCAACTTCGGTAATTGCCGAAGGCACGCATATCAACACCTTTGGTCGCGAAAAACGCGATACTCCTGCACGCTGCAAGAGCAGTCGAATCATCTTTTCTGTAATTTCGAAGTCGGTAATTGCACCACCGCGAAGCGGTCGAACCGCAACGATGTAACCAGGTGTTCGACCAATCATTCCCCATGCTTCTTGACCGGTTGCCAATACCTCGCCTGTTTTGCGATTTACTGCAATAACTGAAGGCTCATTGATCACAATGCCCCGACCTTGCATGTACACCAAGGTGTTTGCGGTGCCAAGGTCGATAGCTAAGTCACGTGCCATTGTGGATTACCGCCTCTGTTGCCGTTCGCGAGATTCCTGTAATTGCTGGCGCAAATGTGACCGTGAATCATCAGAAAGTGCATCTAAATGTCGGTGAAAAGCGACCATTCCATTGTTCTTATTCACACGTTGTCCTTCTTGCCACACCAGGTACGCAAGCGTGAGTGCCGAAACAACTGATATCGATGCAAACAAAATGGTGAACGGTGTCATTGCGATCATGAATGCGACTTCGTTTTCGCAACTTCTTCGATCGTGGTGATGTGTTGTGCGCTTTGCGCCCAATCTCCACCATCACCCCACGACTCACGTTTCCAAATTGGCACAGTTGACTTCAATGCATCAATTCCAAAACGTGCAGCTTCAAATGCTGCAGGTCGATGCGGTGACGAGACAACTACTAACACTGAAGATTCGGTGAGTTGTAATTCACCAATTCGATGCAACAGAGCAACACGTCCAATGTCTGACCACTGGCGGCGCATCTCGTCAACAATGGCAATGCACTTTGGCACTACTTCTTCTTCGTACGCCTCGTATGTAAGCGTGCGAACATCGGTACGCCCATCTGAATGATCACGCACAGTTCCCGAAAACACCACGACAGCACCACAACTTGGCAATAACGCCCAGTCGTAGGCTTCCCCCACTTGCAATGGCTGCTCGGTGAGCTCAATCCATGTGTCGCCGTTATGGAGATTTCGGCGTTCAGTCACAGAGTCATCGTACCCGAGGTGGGCGACGTGTCTTGTGAAGTTGGCGTGACTAACCTTCGCCTCGTGTCAAACTTTCACCACAACGATGAGCACTCGGAGAATTCCGATCCATCAGGTGAAATTGTTTTTAACTCACCACTTCCGCCGTACGAAAGGCAGTGGCGTCACCCCAGCGAAGTGGCAGAGCAGGCGCAACGTTTACTTCCGGAGCCACAGCTTCCGTCGCGAACTGTTCGATCTATCGCCTCGTACGCAGCTGCCACCAGTTTCGCCATCTCTCTCGTTCTGCTATGGGTAGTTACCCCCCGCTCACACCCATCGTCTCCCACCGTTGCTCGGCAAACCGTGCTGGTCTCCAAGCAACAACACGCCACAGGGGCACCACTTTCTTTGGGAACCATGTCATCTGCAAGCGACATGGTCGTTCCGCTTTCGACATCTGGATTCTTCGTGGGCACCGGAAGCAACCTTTTTCCACACGACGAGGTGGAAGCACGGTTTGCCGATGGCACAACTGTGCTACTTCGTGTACTTGAAGTTGACCCCGTTACAGGAATCACTTGGCTGCATGCAATTGATTCGTCAACACATCAGTTGACCAACCTTGCGCACGGGCTTACGCCACCATCAACAGTGCTCAGCGAAATGAGTCAGGGTCAACATTTCTTTATCGCTTCTCCAACTGAAGGAATGAACGATGCACGCATTGCAATTTCCACTGCGACTTCGTTGCAACAACAACTGTGGCCAATCGACTACATCATGCACGATCACTGTCGTGGTGCTGCACTGGATGTGGCACAGCAACTCATTGGCTGGTGTGTTGAACTAGATGGGGCGCACTGGGTAGTGCCCACTCGCCAAATAGTTGACGTACTCCATAGGCTGGAAAGCAATGTCGGACAGCCCTAACGAAAACCCATTTTCGGGATTGCCATTCTTTGGCGATATGGCGAAAGCCATGAGTTCCCAAGGGCCGCTGCAATGGGATGTAGCCCGCCAAACGGCAATGATGACGGCCCTTTCTGGCAGTTCCTCCGAGCCCAACGTAGACCCGGCCTCTCGCGTTGGTATTGAGCGATTGGTGCCCATTGCCGATCTGCACGTGCGCAATCACACGGGCCTCGACACCGCACCAGCCGGCAAAGATCCACACGTAGTTGTAGTGAACCGATCAATGTGGGTGCATCACACGCTTGAGTCGTACAAGCCATTGTTCAACGAACTTGCAACTTCATTAAGTGGATCACCAACTATCCCCACAGACTCGCTCGATATTCCAGAAGACGATCCGATGATGAACATGATGGCATCATTAAACAAAATGATGGCCCCAGCAATGATGGGAATGTCAGTAGGCACCATGGTTGGTCAGCTTGCACTTAAGTCGTTCGGGCAATACGACTTGCCACTGCCGCGCGAACCGCGCGATCACATGCTCATCGTTGCAACAAATGTTGACGGGTTTGCCATTGACTGGAGCATTCCCGCAGATGACATGCGCATGTGGGTACTCATTCATGAACTCACTTCGCACGCCGTGCTTACTTCCCCACATATTCGCACTGCAGTAAGTGCAGCAATCAGTTCGTATATCGGTGGATTCTCTCCGAACCCGAACGCCCTCATGGAGCGACTCACCAGTTTGGACATGGGCACAACTGACCCCATGGCCATGATGCAAAAATTTCTTACTGATCCCAGCATCATTCTTGGAGCGGTGCGGTCAGCCTCGCAAGAAGCCCAGGCTCCTTCGCTAGACGCCATGATCGCAGCGATCATTGGCTACATCGACCACGCAGTAGACACCGTTTCGGCATCGTTGCTTGGCGGCAGCTCGCAAATTAGCGAGGCGGTTCGTCGCCGCAGAGTTGAAGCATCACCAAGCGACACCTTTGTTGAGCAATTGCTTGGCCTGCGTCTCACCCGTCAACAGGTAGAACGAGGACACGCATTTGCCGCAGGTGTGGTGGAACGAGCTGGCCAGGAAGGTCTTGCAGCACTGTTTGCCGCTGCCGGAAACCTGCCAACACCAAATGAATTGGATGCACCTGGTTTATGGCTTGCTCGCCTCAACATTGAGCAGCGCGATATCAACGAGTAATTAATACTTAAACGCGTAATACGCCGTAGCGATGGTGGCATAGGCGCCTACGAATGCAAACCCCACCGCGCCGCTTGGTACGAACAGCACTGCAAGCAGGCCTCCACCAACCTGGAATAGCTGGTTCCGAGTCTCGTACTGCGCAAACACACGTGATCTGTTGGCATCTGGTGCGTGCTTTTGAACTATGGAATCGAAAGCCAGCTTGCCAATTGCACCAAAACCATTCACCACTCCAGCAAGCACAATTCCGGAAGTAATGCTTCCATTCAGAGCAGCAATGATTCCGGTTCCTGCAATGATGCACAACGAACTGACCAAAATGCTGTGGTGATTGAGCTTTCGGGTAAGTGACGCACCAATGGAATTTGCCAACAATGTGCTTGCAGACCCGATAGCAAGGGCAAATGCGAACCATGCAAGACCCGCCTTTTCATTGCGCAACCAAAATGCCAAGTGCAACATCATGAATCCACTTGTCGCTCGAAGCGACGACATGGCAACACCAGCGCGCACAATTTCTGGAGTGCTCATCTCCTCGCGTTCTGCACGAGTTGCTTTGCTCGTTACTGCAGCTACGTGACGTGGCAATTTCAATGTCATTGTTGCAGCAAGCACAAACGCAATCGCTGACATCACAAGCGACAAATGTGTATCGATGTGTTGGAGCAACACCGCAGGTCCACCTGCTACAAAACCAACAATTCCCGTGAGCCTGCCAAATTTTCCATTAGCCGCCATCAATTCGGCATCACCGTTTACCACGGTGGGCGTCATTGCCGAGCGCGACACTTGATACACCTTGGCCAAAATCAACGACGCAAATGCCAGCGGAAACAGCAACAACGACTGTAAATATCTGGCCATTGCAAGGACGACCAATGCGCGCAACATACCAACGAAAAACACCGTCATTCTTCTGCCGCCGGGAACGCGATCGAGGAACGGGCTGATGCCTTTTGACAGCACTACAAACGGGGCAAAGCTAAACGCTAGGAACAACAGCACTTTGCTTCGCGCAGCATCAGGGCTAATGGACAGAAATAGTGAGTCTGCCAAAGAAACCGCAAGTGCTGCTTCGCCAGCAACCATCATGATGTGAACGCGCGATAGGCGTTGTAATGGACTAGTCAGCGTTGCTATGCAACAACTTTCTCATATTTGTAGCCCAACCCGCGGATGGTTGCCACACGTGTGGGCACTGCTGGGTCTAGTTCAACTTTGGATCGCAAGCGCTTAATGTGCACATCGAGTGTCTTGGTGTCACCGTAGTAATCGGTACCCCACACACGGTCAATTAACGTTTCGCGCGTCAGCACTCGCCCGGCATTGGCCATCAGCACGTACAACAACTCAAATTCCTTCAACGGAAGCTTGGTCACTTCTCCACGCACCGTAACGATGTGCTGCTCTGGGTCAATGGATACATCGCCAATGCTGACTGTTCCAATACCCACTTCTTCAATTTCGGTTGGCGTAAGCGAACTGCGACGCAACGCTGCACGAATGCGGGCAACAAGTTCGCGAAGTCGATACGGCTTCACGATGTAATCGTCTGCGCCAACTTCAAGCCCAACCACAGTGTCAATTTCGGAACCCTTAGCCGACACCATGATGATGGGTACTTGGCTCTTCTTACGAATTTCCCGACACACATCAGTTCCCGAAATTTTTGGCAACATCACATCCAGCAACACGATGTCAGCTTTCACACCTTCAAACATGGCCAATGCTTCTGCACCATCGCGAGCAACATGCACGCGGAAACCCTCGCGCTTTAATCCAATTTCAAGGGCCTCAATAAACGTCTCTTCATCCTCAACAAGGAAGACAACGGGAAGATCGGCCGACATGGAAACTTACGGCCTACGAATTTCGCCAGTGGCGTCGAGACGAGCTTGGTATCGTGCCGCACCCTTTAACTCTGGCTTCCAACCAGTCACAATAAATCGAGTGCGCTCGCCAACGTTTACCGCATGATCACCAATGCGCTCGTAGAAGCGAGCAACCATCGCCAGCTGAACGGCGACCTGCAAATCAATTGCTTCTCGTGCATGAATCTCAAAAATTTCTGCAATAAATCGTCGATGCAATCCGTCAAGGAATGAGTCCATGTCATCAATTGCTGCTGCCTTTGCAGCGTCATGGTCATTAAATGCTTCCATCGTGGAAACAAACAACTGTTGTGCTTGTTCGCTCATTTTTGCGATGAGGTCACTTAGTTCAGGATCGATCTTGTGACCATAAATACGTCGAGCAGCTTTGCAAATATTCACTGCAAGATCCGCAGAACGCTCAAGCTCTCCGGCAATTTTGATCATGGAGACAAGTTCGCGAAGGTCGCCAGCAACTGGTGATTGCAACGCAAGTTCCTGAAAGCACTTTTCTTCGATGTCAATTGCACGGGCATCAATTTCATCGTCGGCTTGCAACAAATAATCTGCGCCTTCAAGGTCGCTATTCAATAACACTGCAGTTGCACGTGGAATGGCTTCGATGACCGATTTTCCAAGCGCCATAACTTCTTGACGAATTTCTTCAATCTCTTTATGAAACGTACTGCGAAGTTCTTCCACGTGCCCAACCTATTCTCTCAGGGTTACGTTCAACCGAACTACAGATTACTACGAGGTAAACGAACCTGATCTATCGCACTTGAGTGGCAACGACCCATTCGTGCAACTTTTTTTGAGCATCACCTGACTCCGCAACGGAGCCAATGCGTTCCCAGCGATTGTCGCTTTGCAGGAGGAAATGAGTCGACGCATCGTCGAGCAAGAATCCAAGCACCGTATCGAGCCACATTCGGTGCTTTGGATGAGTAAGTGGCGCAAGTGCTTCCACACGACCATCCAAGTTGCGTCCCATCATGTCGGCAGAGCCAATGAGGTGCAATGGTTCGTTGTTATCGAGGCCGTGTTCAAAGCGATAAATGCGAGAGTGTTCCAGGTACCGACCAAGAATTGATCGCACCACAATGTTTTCCGACATTCCCACAACGCCAGCACGAATACAACAAATTCCGCGAACTACTAGATTGATTTTTACTCCTGCGCCACTGGCGCGATACAGGGCTTCAATTACTTCCGGGTCAGAAATTGAATTGATCTTGATGGTGATTTTGCCGGCCTCACCAAATGTTGCTTCCTTATCAATGAGCGCAACGATGCGATCACGCAATTGATGTGGCGCAACAAGCAACACTTCATAGTCGGGCTCTTGTGCGTAACCCGTTAAGAAATTAAACAATTCTGCAACATCGGAGCCGATGGCATCTTCGCTTGTGAAGAACCCGATGTCTTCATAGAGTCGCGCAGTGGTGGAGTTGTAGTTACCGGTACCAATATGCACATATCGACGCATCTTGTCGGGGTCATTGCGTACAACCAGAATGCATTTTGCGTGCGTCTTCAAGCCAACCAGTCCGTACGTCACGTGCACGCCGGCGTATTCAAGTTCTTTGGCCCACGAAACATTTCGTGCTTCGTCAAAGCGTGCTTTCAGTTCGAGTACAACCGCAACTTGTTTGCCCATTTCTGCAGCCTTAATCAGGTGCATGGCAATGGACGAATCACCCGATGTGCGATACAAGGTCATTTTGATGGACTGCACATTTGGGTCGAGCGCTGCCTGTTTAACAAAGGTTTCTACAGAAGTACTGAAGGATTCGTGCGGGTGATGCACCAGTAATTGACGCTCGCGAATTACTGCAAATATTGACTTTTCGCCCTCTTCTACAGCCTGAAGTCGACCAGCGGTAAGCGGTGCCCACGGTGCATAACGAAGTTGCGCAATGTTGAGGTTTGCAAACTGATTGAGCGCAGTGAGATCAATACATGATGCATGTCGCGATACATCATCGGCTTCAATTTCTAATTCGTCAATAAGTAGTGCAACGAGATCGCTTGACATTGCTTCTGGAACTTCCAACCGCACCGCCTTGCCAAAGCGACGACGACGCAATTCCATTTCCACTGCAACCAACAAATCTTCGGCGTCTTCATCGTCAACCGAAAGGTCGGCATTGCGGGTGACACGAAATGGATGACACTGCATAATTTCCATTCCCGGGAATAAGCGCGGCAAATTGGCGCTAACAATTTCCTCAATGCTCACAAACGTGAATGAATCTGGCAATTGGAAAAAACGTGGGAATGTTTGGGGCAGCTTTACTCGCGCAAATCGCTCTTCGCCCGACTTCGGGTCGCGCACCACAATGGCAAGGCTGAGTGCCAAATTGGAAATGTAAGGGAAAGGATGCGCTGGGTCTACCGCTAGAGGCGTAAGCACAGGGAAAATTCGTGATTCAAAGACTCCCGTGAGGTGTTCACGATCTGCAGCCGATAATTCCCTCCAGGTTGAAATGCAAATGCTGTGTTCAGCAAGTTGTGGAATTAGTTCATCCATCCACACACATTCTTGTTGGGCAACAAGATTCTTGGTAATTCTGCGAATGTCGTCTAACTGATGCTGTGGTGTTCGGCCATCTGGAGTTTTGACATGAACATCTCCGGCAATCTGACCCTTGAGTGCAGCAACTCGAATTTGAAAGAACTCGTCAAGGTTGCTGCTGAAAATTGAAACAAACCTGCAACGCTCTAAAAGCGGAACACCCGTGTCGCTAGCCATGGCCAATACGCGTGCGTTGAAGTCCAGCCAACTGAGCTCACGATTAATGATTCGAGCGTCGATTCCTGAATCGTAAGAACCCGCTTGTTGGACTATTCGGGTTTTAAAGAAATTTCGCCAAGATGTCATTGGCTGTTTACCGAGAGTTACTCAGCGTCGTTGTAGCCGAGTTCCCACTCAACGCTGATGCGCTCACGCTCAGCATCCCGGTTCACGCGCTCTTGATTGCGACGGAACTGTGGGTCGTTGCGAGGCAACAGCACCAAACGGGCTAACACGCGGGCGCGGAACTCCTCGAGGAGGTTGGCGTCGCCGTGGTCGCTGTAGACCTCCCAATGTGGCGATGCAGGGCCCAAATACACGATTCGGGCATGTCCGCGGGAGGGTTCGATGACTGCTGTTGCTTCTGACACAGCCCTTACGATATCGCCAAAAATGGGCTATGTTGAGGCCAACCCCATGAACAATTCAATTCGGTCTACCGAGTGGATGAACGAAGGCAACTGCAGGAATTTCCCTCCTGCGGTGTTCTTCCCGGCTGATGGTGCAGGCGTTGACCGCGCCCGTTTGATTTGCACCACGTGCCCTGTTACTTCGCAGTGCCTGGAATATGCCCTTGCAGAACACATCGATCACGGTGTGTGGGGCGGATGCTCCGAACGCGAGCGACGTCGCATTGCGAAGCGTCGCCGCATTGAGGTGAAGGCAGTCTCAATCTAAAGATTGCCTCAAAGTAGGCTCGCCACGTGGCATCAGGGACAAACAGCAACAACATTGCTGCCCTCGACATTGGTACCAACAGTTTTCACATGGTAGTGGCAAAAGTCGTAGACCAAGGCTTTGAAGTCATCGCCCGCGAAAAAGAAAGCGTTCGCATAGGCCATGGTGCTGGCGAAATGAAAGAACTCTCTCTTGATGCAATAGACCGTGGCATTGTCTGTTTAACCCGCATGCAGCAGATAGCTGCTTCACTGAATGCCGACATTGTGGCCGTAGCAACGAGTGCAGTACGCGAAGCAAAAAATAAGGGCGAATTCATTCGCCGAGCGCGACGTGAAGCAGCAATTGATATCCAAGTAATTTCCGGTGTGGAAGAAGCTCGACTCATTCACTTGGGAGCACTGCACGGAATTGGTCAACCTGAAGCAGCAATGTTTCTGTGCGACATTGGCGGAGGTTCTACCGAAATAGTCATCGGTAGCGACGACGAAGAATTGCTTGCTCGAAGTTTCAAGCTTGGCGCTGTGCGCTTAACCGACCGGTTCTTTGCATCGGAAACGCTGCACCCAAGCGCCGTTGGCAGTTGCAGGGCGTTTGTGCGCTCCACACTGATGGTGATTCAACCCGACATCGCCGAACTTGGTTACGACATTGCTGTTGCATCGTCGGGAACCGCTGAAACCGTTGCCCGAATCATTCATGCACTTTCGGGTGAACCAACTCCAAAGACCATGAATCGATTCGAATTCACGCGTATTCAGGTATCGGAAACGGTGAAGGCACTTGCCACCTGTACCACTGTTGAAGAACGACAAAAAAAGTTCGACATCGACAAGAGCCGAGCACAGATCATCTTGGCTGGGGCAATCATTCTTGAGGCCATCTGCGACGTGTATGGCGTTGGCACGTTGATGTTTAGCGACTACGCCCTTCGCGAGGGTGTACTGATCGACACATTACGACGCCGTGGTCTTGGTCCTCAATCAAATGAACACGACCCTGCGTTGCACAGTGTTCGCCAGCTTGCGGAACGGTGTGACGATCGCATTGAGCATTCCGAAAATGTTGCGCGGCTTGCAGTGCAGATTTTTGATCAGATGCAAACTGCGCTCGACCTAGACGCCGATTCGCGAAGGCTGCTTGAAGCTGCTTCCCTGTTGGCAAACGTGGGGGTCGTCATCTCGCATTCCAAGCATCACCTGCACTCCTATTACGTCATTCGCAATTCCGAGCTTGTAGGCCTCAGTGACCGCGAAATAGAACTCATCGCTCAAGTTGCTCGGTATCACCGCAAAGGCGAACCGAAGTTGGATCACGCGCCTTTTGCAGCGCTAAACGAAAACGATCGCCATATCGTGCGCTCGCTTGCAGGAATTTTACGAATTGCCGTTGGCCTAGACCGCACTCATGACGGCCGTGTGAAGAAAGTGTCTGTTGATATTTTGGAAGACGATGTGAATATCGAGTTTTCGTGTGCCAAGAAACTGGAAACCGAACTCATTGAGTATGCGGCCAATGATCGCAAGGCGTTGCTCAGCAACGTGTTGAATAAGCGTCTGAAAATCGTTAGCTCAAAGAGCTAGAGCGCAACTACGCCTGTGGCGTGTCGTTCTTCGGGGTTTCGTCCTTGGCTGCGCCTGCAGACTGACCCTTCTTGAACTCTTGCTGTGCTTGTCCAAGATTGCGAGCAATCTTTGGGAGGCGCGAGCCAAACAAAGCAACAGCGATAACGATGACGACGATACCTTCCCAACCGGAGAACATGGTTACAGGGTAGCACGGGGTGCACTCCATGCGATAAGCAAGAGAGATGCTCGAATGCGTCATCAACATCAGCGAGGGTGGTAACCCCTCCCTGCTCCAGGCCCTGTCCACCACTCTCGGATCGGACCTGCTCGATCTGCATAGCGATGCCGATCACAACCGAAGCGTGTTCACACTTGCTGGCACCGAATCTGCCCGCGTGCTCGCACGCGAAGCACTCAAAATATTCGATATTTCGAAACACGATGGCGTTCACCCACGAGTTGGCATTGTTGACGTTGTTCCTTTCGTTGCGCTTGAACCAAGCACGTTCGATGATGCCATTGCAGCACGAAACGATTTTGCAAAATTTGCCTCAGAAGAACTCGGTGTGCCGTGTTTCTTGTACGGACCAGAGCGCACACTTCCCTACATTCGCAAACACGCATTTATCGATTTGCTTCCCGATTACGGCCCGGCAAATCCGCACCCAACTGCTGGAGCAATGTGCGTTGGCGCACGACCAATTTTGGTGGCGTACAACATTTGGTTGAAAGACTCAACGCTGCAAACTGCGAAAGATATTTGTAAGCAATTACGTAGTGATTCGGTGCGCACACTCGGATTGCAAGTTGGCCCAAGCGCACAGGTAAGCATGAACCTGATTGCCCCTGAAATCACTGGGCCAATGGCGGTTTATGACGCTGTTGCTGCACTTGCACCAATTGATCGTGCAGAACTTGTTGGTTTGGTTCCTGCACGTGTACTTGCAGAAATTCCACGCGCCCGTTGGACGGAACTCGATCTATCGAATGAGAAAACGATTGAGTGGAAACTTGCACAACGCAACAGAGCGTTGCACAGTTAAAACGAACTAGCGCGAAAAATTACGCTGTTGCAGTGTTGCGCGTTGCTTGTGCGCGTTGGCGACGCAAACGACGACGTTCACGCTCGGAGAGTCCGCCCCAGATGCCAAACTTTTCGCCGTTAGCCAATGCGTATTCGAGACATTCGCCACGAACTACACACCCGCGGCACACTTCTTTTGCTTCTCGAGTTGAAGCACCACGCTCTGGGAAGAAGAGGTCAGGATCTACACCGAGGCAGTTTGCTTGGTCTTGCCACGCACGGTCTGCGCTCAAAATGATGTGATCTTCTTCCACGAATTTTTCCTCCCTAGTTCCTCGAACAGTCGCGATGACGCGCCTACACCGAGGTAATTACAACGGTGTCATTGTGGCAAAGATATGGGGAAAATGCAAATACACAGGGTTTCGCGACTTCAGTACTCCCTAGCGACGACCTGCCATGGTTCGTTTGTGATCCAAGAAATCGACGAGCACATAGTCACCCAAATTGTCTGGAGTAGTGAAAAAAGCCTTGCCTTTATTGATCTTTGTGAGCTGTTCTACAAATCTGCGAAGCCCATTATCGGCATCAAGCATGAAGGTATTGATGCGAATTTGTTCTTTCGTGCAGCGCATTACTTCTCGCAGTGTTGCCTCCACCGTTTCATGGACGGGAGGGTAATTGAAGAAGATTTCGCCACTTGGTGTGATGTGCGCAGTTGGCTCTCCATCGGTGATCATGATGATTTGTTTCGTTCCTGTTTGTCGCGACAACATTTTTCGCGCAAGCGTGAAAGCATGATGCATGTTCGTGCCGTATGCAAAGTCCCACGACACCTCCGGAATGCTCTCGGGTTTCAGTTCACGAGCAATTTCGCCAAAGCCCACAACACCCAAATAATCCCTTGGAAATTGGGACGAAATGAGGTGGTGCAAGGCCATTGCCACCTTCTTGGCAGGCAAGAAATTGTCACGCATCGGCATGCTGAGCGATAGGTCTAACAACAACACCGTTGACGAACGAGTGGAATGTTCGGTGCGTTCAATTTCAAAATCTTCTGGTGATAAACCGATCGGTAACCCAGATCCATTTCGTCTCAACGCGTTGCGCAGTGTTCCATGAAGGTCAAGTCGAAACGGATCTCCAAATTCGTACGGCTTGGTGTCGTTTGCGCGTTCGTGACCGATGCCAGTTGCATCAATCTTGTGTTGGCCAACCATGTCCTTGCGCAGCTTGCCGAACAGTTCGCGCAAAGCGTTGGCGCCAAGTTTGCGGATAGCCCGCGGAGTGAGTTGCATGCGGCCTTCGCGCTGGTCGATGAGTCCGGCGTCCTGCATCATCTTCGACAATTTCGATAGCTGGTCAAGCGATTTTGCGGCATCGTCGCCTAGGAGGTCGCGCACTCTATCCATGTCGGCCTCAGCCAAAGAGGCTGGATTGCTGGCGTTTTTCATGAGGTTTTCAAGCTGCTCAAGATCGGATAAATCCTGCATTGATTGCATGGCTTGTTGGAAACCCATTGGCTCTTGACCTGAAAAGTCGTATTGCTTATTCCACCCGGCTTGAGGAAACATGCCTTGCAAATTTTGCGACAACTGATCCATCTGCCAACGCAAGTCCATGTCTTCTAACAATTGCTCGGAAAGTTGTTGCAACTGCGCTCGCTGCTCTGGTGTCATGCTGTTCAACATGGCTTGCGCCATTGCCATGCGTTGTGCCATGTGTTCAAGTAATTCGTCAAGCGATTGCGGATTCTCTGGAAAGAAATCGCCAAACTTTTCCATGAACTGCTCAAACTCGGGGTCTTCGCCTTTTTTGCGACGTTCCAACATGTCGTTTAATGCGGCCATCATGTCTTTCGTGCGCGCCATTTGTTCTGGCGACATGTTTTGTACCGCACTCGACATTTGGTCCAATTGTTGCTGCATTAATTGCTCTCGCAATTTGTCCATGAGCGATTCAAAACGCTGTTGCGCAGAAGGAGATTCGAATTCGTAGTGCTGCAGTTCGCGAATTTTGCCCGCTAAATCGTCGGGCAACATGTCGAGTGTGAAGTTGTTACCTGCAACTTGTCGTTCTTCGTCCACGATGTCATTCAATTCATTGGCAATTTCGGAATACACACCACCCAAGTCGCCGCGTTCTTGAATTTGCTCACGCTGTTCACGCAGCCGCTTCATCAATTCGCGTAAACCTGGCATCTGGTTGCCATTGGCGTCACGCATTCCGTTTTGTATCATCTTGCGCATCGCCGTATTGATGTCGCCGTGATAGGTCAGATCGTCCGCAAGTTCGTCGAGGAGCGAATCTGCATCAATCTCAAACCCTCGCTGAGTACCGTCCCATCGCGAATAAGTAAACCGAGATGCCATATGCGAACCATACCCCTAGGCTGAGGTCAGATATGCGGTTCAGACGGACGTTCATCTTCGTAGACCTTTCCGGATTTACGGACTACACCGAAAATTTCGGTGATGGCGCCGCCGCGCAATTGCTCGCCAACTTTCGTGGCGTTGCTCGCGCAGTTGGATCACACCAAGGTGTGCGAATTGACAAGTACTTGGGTGACGGTCTGATGGCTGTTGCTGTAGAGGCCGAAGACGGCATCACGTTTGCCATGATGCTGCAACGCAATGCAGCAGTGGCGTGTGCGCCATTGTCATTACGCATTGGTATTGCCACCGGCGACACCATGCTGTTCGAAGGTCAGGACTACATCGGTTCTGCGCCAAACATGGCAGCTCGCTTGTGCGACGCCGCAGCTGGACTTGGCACGCTCATTCCGCTTGATCAAGCAATTGATTTGCCAGTTGGCGTGTACACCGTGCCTCACGAACCCGTAGTTCTGCCTGGATTTGCTCAACCAATTGACGTTGCAATTCTTGCTGGCGAACCACTTATCGATAGTCGTTCAGACATCAATGAAGTGTGGAATCGCTCACCTTTTGTTGGCTAATTTAGCCCTACCCGCGCGAGCGATACGTGGCGCGTGAACCTGTTGAGTCTTTGTTTAAGCGCTTCGAAAGATGCAATCCTTCAAGCACAAACTCCACAGCACTTGCCACTACTGAAGGCGATGCATCTGCTCCAACAATTTGTGCCACCAGATCGCGCAATGCAGGAATGTCAGTGAACATTGCGCCGTAGGCAACAGACTCAACGTCTTCACCAGCGTGCAACACCACTCCACTGTCGAATGCTTCAACCACTTCGCGAATCTTTTCACCGGTTACGCGTTGTTTGAAAACCTGAAGCACTGCGGTCTTCACAATGTTTTCCAAAATTGCAGACTCTCGACCGTCTTCGGTGGTTTCAAATTCCACTTTTCCAGCGGTTGATGCTGCGAGCGATGCAAGATCACTCACACGTGGTGCAACTTGTGTCTCACCCATGCGCAATGCACGCCGAACAGCATTGGCGGCAAGCGTCTCGTAGTTGCTGACCGATAACCGCACGCTGACTCCGCTGCGCTGGTTCACATGACTACTTGATCGAGCGATGTGGCTAATCGTGGTCACCACTTCCTCCATAAATGATGGCCAGGTAACCACCACGTTGCCGATGCTCGACGCACGAGCCTCTTGGCGAACAATGTTCATTTCTGTCTCCACTTCTAGTGGATAGTGCGTACGAATTTGACTTCCGAAACGGTCCTTCAACGGCGTAATCATTCGACCACGGTTCGTGTAGTCCTCGGGGTTTGCCGAAGCCACCAACATCACATCGAGTGGTAAACGGATTTTGTAACCACGAATTTGTACATCGCGCTCTTCGAGTACGTTCAGCAAACCCACTTGAATTCGTTCTGCCAAGTCGGGCAATTCGTTGATAGCGAAAATGCCGCGATTCGTGCGTGGAACAAGCCCGTAATGAATAGTGAGTTCGTCACTGAGGTAACGCCCTTCAGCAACTTTGATGGGGTCAACTTCGCCAATGAGGTCTGCAATTGACGTGTCGGGTGTGGCAAGTTTTTCACCGTAACGATCTTCACGATTCACCCACGAAATTGGTGTGTTGTCGCCCATTTTTTCTACAAGCTCACGTGCGTGTCGCGACACTGGGTTATATGGGTCATCGTTAATTTCGCTGCCTTCAATGATTGGCATCCATTCGTCGAGCAAACCGGTAAGCGATCTGATCATGCGCGTTTTTGCCTGACCTCGTTCTCCAAGAAAAATCACATCGTGTCCAGCGAGCAATGCATTTTCAAGTTGTGGCATCACGGTGTCTTCGTAACCCAACACACCTTCAAACAATTGCTGTCCTGACGAAATTCGCGCAACAGCATTGCGTCGCAACTCCTCTTTAACGGGAATGGATTGCCAGCCCGAGGCGCGAAGTGCTCCGAGAGTTGCAGGCAATGAGTGTGTGGAAGTGTGGGCGTTGGCCATGCGCCGACGATACTTGCCGCCTGCACAAGCGGCATAGGCGAGCGTTTATTGTGAGTTCATGACTACTTCTTCACCACAAGTTGCCGTTGTTACTGGAGCCAATTCAGGCATTGGTCGCGCCACAGCATTGCACTTGGCCCAGCAGGGTTATCGCGTCTTTGGCACCGTTCGTTCTTTGGACAAAGCGGGCAAGCTGCAAGCTCGTGCGAACGAGCTTGGCGTTTCGGTCGAACTTATCGAACTCGATGTTGCAGATGATGCGTCGGTGCAACGCGGATTCGCCGACATTTTTCGCGCAACGAATCGTATTGACGTGTTGGTGAATAATGCCGGTATTGGAGGCAACGGTGTGGTCGAGGAAAGCACTTCGCAGATGTACCACGATGCATTCAACGTGAACGTTGTTGGTGCCGTTCGTTGTACTCAACAAGTGCTGCCAACTATGCGTGAACGAAAAAGTGGAACCATTGTGAATATCACGTCTGTTGTTGGCAAATTTGCAGCAATTGCTCAGGCGCCATATGTCGCATCAAAGTGGGCATTCGAAGGTGTCAGTGAAGAACTCGCGCAAGAATTGGCGCCGTTTGGAATTCGTGTGGTGATTATTGAACCAGGTGTTACCAAGTCGTCAATCTTTGCGAAAAACATCGATGCACCAAATCAAAGCGGTGCATACGACGCGCACTATCGACGTATGTTCGCGTTTTATGCCGCAGGAATAAGCAATGCCACTCCTGCAGAAGAAGTTGGTGCACTCATTCATCACGCCATCACCACCGACACTCCACAGTTGCGTTATGCGTGCTCGTGGGCAGGGCCTGAAATTGTTGCTGGTCGTGCTGCCCAGTCGGACCAAGACTGGGTTGCTATGGCTGCCTCCGAGCACGATTCGGACTACTTCCATGCCTTCAAATCCGCGTACGGAGTGGGTTTAAGCAATAGTTGACAAAATTGGTCGGGATTCGGATATCGTGACGGCTCCACGATCAATAAGGAGACCAACATGTCCGTACGTCTTGGCGATGTCGCCCCTGACTTCACCGCACAAACCACCCAAGGTGAAATTAAGTTTCACGAATGGTTGGGCGATTCATGGGGCGTGCTGTTTAGCCACCCGAAAGATTTCACACCAGTCTGCACCACGGAACTTGGTTATGTAGCCAAGATCAAGCCAGAGTTCGACAAGCGCAATGTAAAAGTAATCGGACTTTCAGTTGACAGTGTTGAATCACACGAAAAGTGGGAAGGCGATATTGGAGAAACACAGGGAACCCCTGTGAACTTCCCCATGATCGGTGATCCCGATCGCAATGTTTCCAACTTGTACGACATGATTCACCCAAATGCAAACGACACCCTCACGGTTCGCAGCGTGTTCGTTATTGGACCAGACAAAAAGGTGAAGCTCACCATCACCTACCCAGCATCAACTGGCCGCAACTTCGACGAAGTGCTTCGTGTTATTGACTCGTTGCAACTCACCGCAAAATTCAAAGTGGCAACTCCAGCAAACTGGAAAGACGGCAACGACGTCATCATCGGTGCTGCAGTTACCGACGAAGAGGCAAAAACCCTCTTCCCTGGTGGTTGGAAGACCGTGAAGCCTTACCTTCGCGTGTTGCCGCAGCCAAAATAAGCGCGACTTAACGTCCACATTTATTGGGTCGTAGGCTGAGGGGTATGACTAATCCCTCAGCCGCGACTGCAACCAACGTCTCCAAAATTTATGGTCACGGAGACAGTGAAGTACGAGCACTTGACAATGTGTCAGTGCAGTTTGAAACCGGAAAATTCACTGCCATCATGGGGCCAAGCGGCTCTGGCAAGTCCACTCTCATGCATTGCATGGCGGGTCTCGATGAAATGACACAGGGTTCAGTCACCATTGCCGAAATCGACATCGCGAGTTTGAAAGACAAGGAGCTCACCAAACTTCGCAGAGACAAAATTGGCTTTGTCTTTCAGTCGTTCAACTTGGTGCCAACACTTACAGCAGACGAAAACATTCGTCTGCCTCTGCTGCTTGGAAACAACAAGGGCAACGAAGAGTGGATCCAGAAAGTCATTAACACTGTTCACTTGCAAGATCGATTGACTCACCGTCCAAGCGAGCTTTCCGGTGGACAACAACAGCGTGTTGCAGTTGCCCGTGCTCTTGCCAGCGAACCAGCAATTATTTTCGCCGACGAGCCAACCGGAAACCTGGACTCAACAACGGGAAATGAAATTCTTTCGTTCATGCGCAAAGCCGTAGACGAATTAGGTCAAACCATCGTGATGGTGACGCATGATCCTGTTTCTGCAAGTTACGCAGACCGCATTGTGTTTTTGAAAGACGGAAAAATCGCAGGCGAGTTGCAGCAGCCAACTCCGGAACTCGTGTTGGATTACATGAAGAATCTGGGCCACTAAACCATGTGGCGCATTGCTCTCAAAGGCATCTTGGGTCGTAAGGCTCGTTTAGTTCTCACATCGCTTGCCGTCATTTTGGGTACTTCATTTCTGTCAGGAACCGCGGTGTTTTCTGCGACGCTCAACCGCACCTTTGACAACTTGTTCTCCGATGTATTTCGCAATGTTGATTCCTATGTTCGATCAACACAGGTAATTGAAGCCGACTTCGGCGCACAAGAGCGTCAGCGAATTCCTGTCGAATTAGTTGACATGGTGAAACAGGTCCCTGGTGTTGCAGATGTGCAAGCCGATATTCAGGCATTCGCACGAATTATTGGTAAAGACGGCAAACCGCTCGGCTCTGAGGGTGCAGGCCCACCAACATTTGGTGGCGTTGGTCAAGAATTTAAAGGCGCACTTTGGACCATTAGCCAGGGTCGATTCGCTGCAGGTCCAAACGAGGTCGTCCTCGACGAGGCCTCTGCAAAAGCCGGAAAGTTTGTACTCAACGACAAAGTGAAAGTTGTTGCTCAAGCTGGCAGTCGTGAGTTCACACTTGTCGGAATTGCGAGTTACGGAGATGTTCGGTCTCCGGGTGGAGCAACGTTTGCGCTTTTTGATCTCACTACTGCTCAGGAGTTTCTTGCCAAGCCAGGTTTCGTTGACGACATCTTGGTTTCAGGTGATGGCTCTCTCTCCGACGAAGAACTAGCCAAGGCAATTAACGCAGCAATTCCAAGCTCATACAAAACCGAGACATTAACTGGTGCCCAAATCACCAAGGAGACGCAGGACCAAATCGGAACGGCTCTCAGTTTCTTTAGCATTTTGCTTTCAACATTTAGCTACATCGCACTCGGTGTAGGCAGTTTCGTCATTTACAACGTGTTCTCCATTAGCGCGGCACAGCGCCAACGCGAAAATGCTCTCCTGCGAGCAATCGGTGCGTCGAAGAAACAAGTAACGCGCGCACTGATGATTGAGTCGGTTGTAGTTGGTCTGTTTGGCTCAACTATTGGGTTGTTTGCAGGCATTGGACTTTCAAAAGCACTTAGTGCGTTACTAAAAGCTGCAGGCATTGATCTTCCAAGCGGTGGGCTCGTGGTGCCAAGGTCAGCAATCATCAGCACCATCGTGGTCGGTCTCATCGTGACTGTTGCTTCGGCTTGGCTTCCAGCGCGTCGTGCAGGCAGAGTCCCGCCTCTTGCAGCGATGCGTGAAACCGCGATTGAAGTTGTTGCGCTTAGTCGTCGACGCACACTGTTTGGTTTGTTACTGATTGCACTTGGCACTGCAACCATCCTTGCGGTAACGAGTGGTGCAAGTAACAAATGGTTGGGTCTTGGAATTCTCTTTGTCTTTTCTGGCACCATCACGCTTGGTCCCGTCATTGCTCGACCAGTTGCATTGATGCTGGGCAAGCCGGCAGAAAAGCTTCGCGGAGTAACAGGCACCATGGCACGCCAAAACAGTGCGCGTAATCCGAAGCGAACATCGCGCACAGCCTCTCCAGTACTTATTGGTGTTGCACTGGTTACTGCAGTCGCAGCCCTTGCCGCAAGTATTCGTACACAACTTGATGGTGTTTTCACAGAGCAATTTAAGGGTGATTATGCAATTAGCACCGATGCTCGTGGTTTCGGTGGCCTCAGCCCTTCACTGGCAGACGACATCAACACGCTTCCAGAAGTTGAACGCGCAACGGGAATTGGTTTGCTCACCGTAAAGATTGACGGCAAAGGTCAATACCTCACCACGATTAATCCAGCGACGGTTGAAGGTGTGTTTGACCTTGGACTTGTTTCAGGAACATACGCAGATCTCACTCCTGAAACTATTTTTGTTTCTCAGAAGTATGCAAAGAACAACAACGCAAAACTTGGCGACACTATTCAAGTATCACTTGCCGATGCTCAAGTAAAAACTCTGGCTATCGCAGGAATCTATGAGTTTGATGACATCGCGGGAAAGTACACCGTCAGCCGTGATCTCACCAAGGACTCCACGGTGATCAACTTTGACTTGGGGGTATACATCAAGTTGAAATCCGGGGTTTCCGATCAGTCGGCGCGCACAGTTCTACAAGCAGCAGTTGACAAATACGGTCAAGGAACATTGCTTTCGAAACGTGAATACATCGACAAACAATCAGGCCAAGTCAACCAACTTCTTGGTCTGATCTACGGCTTGCTCTTCTTGTCAGTCATCATTGCTGTGGTCGGAATTATCATCACCTTGTTGCTCTCGGTGTTCGAACGTCAGCGTGAAATTGGTCTTCTCCGTGCTGTGGGCATGACCAAGAGTCAAGTGCGTACCACCGTGCGTTGGGAAAGCGTGATTACATCCCTGCTTGGTGCAGTTGTCGGCATTGTTCTTGGTGTCGGTTTGGGCTGGGTCATTGTGTACGCATTGCGTGACCAAGGCCTTTCGTCCTTCTCCGTTCCTGTTGGCTCCACCGTGTCAATTCTGATCATGGCTTTCATCATTGGCGTTCTTGCCGCTGTCTACCCAGCCTGGCGAGCTACACGCGTGAACCTGCTTTCAGCAATTACCACTGCGTAATGACCCCAGCAGATCTGACGCCAGAGATGCTGGAGTTCCTTCGGGAACGACATTTGGCAACACTTACTACCCTGCGACCAGATGGATCACCCCATGTGGTGCCTGTGGGGTTCACCTACGACGAAGTCAAGCATGTAGTACGCGTGATTACATTTGCACCATCGCAGAAAGCTAAACATGCGCAACGCGGTGGGCGCGCAGTGGTATCGCAAGTTGACGGTGGTCGCTGGCTCACACTCGAGGGAACCGTGCGTTTAGCAACGCGCGAAAGCGACAATGCGGAAGTGAACGAAGCATGTGCTCGTTATGCGCAGCGTTACCGTCAACCAAAAGAACGCGATAACCGTGTGGCCATCATTATTTCTGTCGACCGAATTATGGGTCGCGTAACGACAACTAACGAATAGTTAGTTAAACGAATCTTGTCCGTCACCACGCATGGTGGCAAATTCATTCATCAAAATTTGCGATGCAGGATGTCTGTCACCAAATGCAGGTGTGCGATCAATTGAAAGCGGAGTGAAGTTAGGGCTTACCAATGGCTGATGACCTGTTTGGCAACCCGGGCACCAGTACAACACGCGGCTTGCTTCGCCATGATGTGCAACACGAATGAGGTCTCCGCATCGCTGACATGACTTACCCTGACGCCCATAAACGGCCATTTCATTGGATGAAACTGAATCTTTAGATTCGTAATGCATGTGCGCAAGTAGTGACTCTTGGGCCAGAAGCAACAACTCGCGGCACTCTGCGCGCTTCATTTCGCCAATACGTGCCCACGGATGCACTTCGCATGCCCACATGATTTCGCAACGGAACACATTGCCTACTCCCGATACCACGCGTTGATCAAGCAGTACTTCTGAAACTGTTGCATCTTTATCTTCGTATTGCATCATGCGATCTACGCACTCTTCAATATCAACATCGTGATGACACAAATCGGGTCCAAGTTTGCCAAGTATTGGGTGTCGACGTGGGTCGTAGTCGCGGAACGTTTCCAAACTGACTGCACCAAAGCACACGGCAATCCAATCTGAAACTGCAATGACTACTTGCGCACGTTCACGTGGTTTTGACCACTGCTCGCCACGGCGATACAAATGCCACGAACCAGAAATGCGAAAGGTTGAATGCAATACCACGCCGTCATCCCAGACCATTTCAATGTTCTTGCCAAACGTGCGCACTTCTTCAATGGTGTGTCCAAGAACAGGCCGAATTCCATCGCAACCAAGGGCATCAAAAGCCAATGTTTGCTTGCCGATGAGAGCGGTGCGAAGAGCAACTGCGGTGCGATAAACCGAGTTGACTTCAAGCATGAGGAAAGATTATTCACCCCACCATGTAGTTTGAGGGATCACCCCATGAATGACACACACGATGATTCGCAAGACCCACTCGTTCGACGAGCAGCGCAACGTTACGGAACTGTCGGCGCGATGCTCGCGGGTGGAATGGTGGTGTTTGACAAATTGCTTGGGCGCAAACCAAAACAAGAAGTTGCCGTTGTTATCGAAGCGTCAAGTGATCCAATTGATATCGATCACGATGGCATCACGGTTGAAGTAAACGACCATCTCACCGTTCACTCGCCCGCACCAAGCAAGCGAAATAGTGGATTAAGAGTGGTCAGGAAACGCCGTAGAACCCAATAAATATAAGGGTTCTAGAGTTATGGAAGTTGGCCGACTGAGGCCAGAGCCAGTCGCACCAAGCGATCGTGACCGCTGGTCATTTCTTTCACCATTTGTTCCGAAGTTGCCTGGGCGGGTGTAAACCATCCAAGGTCTAAAGCTTGTTGCGTTGGTTGGCAATCACCAGAGACGGGAACTACGTAGGCCAAACTCACGGCATGATGCCGCGGATCATGAAATCCACTGATGCTTGGGTCGGGAAAGTATTCAACGACTGTAAATGGGGCTGGCTCAAGTGGCACTCGTGGCAGTGCAAGTGGACCTAAGTCTTTTTCTAGGTGTCGCAAAATCGCTTCACGGATACGTTCGCCCAATAACACCCGACCTGAAACCACAGTGCGGCTGATCGACCCGTCTGGCGCCTGACGCAACAACATGCCCACATGAGTTACCTCTCCCATGTCATTCACCCGCACCGGCACAGCGTCGACATAGACAAGGGGCACCTGGCCGCGCACATCATTCAGAGTTTGCGGGTCAAGCCAGTTGGTTTTGACATCAATACTGTCGGTCACAGCGCCTCCTCATTGCGTTGATCCATTGTCCCAGAATCTTCTGCGTAGGCGTGGAATACCTCACGCGCAATGTATTCATATGCGAAGGTATCTCCATGACACGCTCATCACTGAAAGAAAAACTCTGGATTCCACTCGGCATATTTGTACTGCTAGCCGGTATCACCCACTTTGCAAACCCCGACTTTTTCGACGCCATTGTTCCCCCATGGTTGCCGCCAAGTGAGCGCTTCTGGACATACATCAGTGGACTTGCCGAAATCGTCATCGGCATTGCTGTCTTGCTTCCCAAATATCGCCGTCTCGGAGGATGGGCAGCTTTCGCATTATTTATCGCCGTGTACCCCGCAAACCTGTACATGGTGTGGGACTGGCGCGACCGCTCTACCGCAGAACAAGTGGTGTCGTGGGTACGACTCCCATTCCAATTGCTCTTTTTATGGACAGCTATGCAGGTGGCGAAAAATAGTGCAGTTACTTCGTTAACTCAACGCCAGAAATCTGCTTAATACGATCGCGTAAAAACTCGAAGGCCGTTTTGTTTTCGGCAATCAGCACATCATCGGCTGGGTGCAAAAACAGCGGGGTTGAAATTCGCGCACGCTTGGCTGCTTCACCAACAGGATTATTCACTCGGTGTGTCGTGCTTGGGTAATACCCATTTGTTACGTAGTCCAACATGTCACCTGCATTAATTGCCACGCTGCCCGGGTCACAAGGAACATCGTGCCACTTGCCCTCTAGGTCGCGCACCTGTAACCCTGGCTCATTTGAAGCCGGTAATACCGTGATCATGTTGATGTCTTCATGAGCAGCAGCACGAACCGCATCTGCTGGCTCATCGCCGCGCAATGGTGGGTAATGCAATATTCGTAGCAATGTGCGGCGCGTGCCTTCAATCATTTGAGAAAGTGGCATCGAAAAATTCTTCGAAATTTCTTCTGGTGTATTTGCTTCGACCCATGTAAGTAACTCTGCGGCAAGCGACCAACCTGCTTCATATACCGCGGCAGCGCTTGCCGACTCGTGTTCTGGCTGACGACCCCACGGATACCAGTGGTAATACTCCTTAATATCTTTCACCTCTGCGCCAACAGCAGTCTCTGCTTCTTCAAGAGGTCGGTAACCATCTTGTTCTGTTTCGCTTGGCAAATAATTCCACTTGCGCTCAGAACGGAAAAAATCGTGCCACTCATTCTGCAAGCGCACAACTATGTCGTATGGAATGGGGTGATTAATCAGTACAGCAAAGCCTGTTTCACGAAGCGATTTGGTGAATTGCTTGGGTGCATCTGGCGATAAGTAGTCGACTACAGCGACGTCCATACCTTCCACACTACGGCTGATCAGATGCGACCGCCACTCATGCCATGCCGCAAATCAGTAATGTGGCACAGTGCATACGAAGCGATTAATCCTCACGCTTCAGATAGCTATGGGCGTGTTGGCTGCTGGGTATGGCGTCATGTTCACCATGCTCGATGACTGGCGCACCGCGTATGGCATTCAAGAAACTGGCCTCAGCATGATTATTGCGGTGGGCTTTTTCACCTCTTTTGTTGCCCAACTCACCATTGCTCCGTACGCCGACAGAGGCCACGCTCGGAAGTTGATGACTGTTGGCATGGCAGCAAACGCAATCGGCGCATTGCTGATGGCTTTCGGAACATCACTTCCTGCATTTTTGCTGGGACGTTTCATCATGGGTGTCGGTGCGGGAATTGCCATTCCAGCGATAAAGCGAATTGTCATTGTGAGCGATCCAGAAAACATGGGTGGCAATCTTGGTCGAGGTGTCTCTATTGAAGTTGGTGGTTTCGCTATTGGTCCGGTGATCGCCGCACTCACGGTTGACTCCATCAACCTTGCTGCCCCATTCATACTTATCGCCGTACTCATCGCCATCACCGGCGTCATCATTGCCAGACTCAGCATCACCGAGACTGCGATTGAAGATCGCACCGACGAGCGATTCGCAATCGACCTGTTAAAAAATCGTGCAGTGCTTGGCTCCATCCTCGTTGGACTTGCTCTGTTCGTCATGATCGGCGTGTACGACTCGCTGTGGGTCATCATCATGGACGACTTGAAGGCGCCACACTGGGTCGGCAACGCAGGCGTTGCACTATTCGGATTGCCATGGATTTTCTTTGGCGCACTCGGCGGCAGAATTGCTCAGAAGCATGGGCCACTCCGAGTAAGTGCTTTCGGTTTAGCGCTTGGTTCGTTGTATATGACTTCCTATGGCTTCATGACCATGCCGTATTTCATGCTTGGTGTTGGGCTCACCCAATCCATGGTCGATTCGCTCACGGTTACCGGAATTGGCGTTGCCGTTGCACAAGCCACTCCACCCGAACGTCAAGCCGGTGCATCTGGATTACTCGGTGGAATGCAAACTCTCACCGGTGGCGTTGCGGCCATGTTCGCTGGAACCATGTACGAGCATTTCGGGCAAAAGTTTGCGTTCACCGCAACGGGAATTGCAATGGCAATACTCGTTGCACTCGGTTGCTTCCTCGTTGGCAAGAAATGGCTACAAAAGCCAGTCCTAGTTGCTGCCTAATCAGGCCGGGCCTGAGAACATTCCACCCATTCGCTCGTACGTCGTTACTGGAGATTTGTCGTCTTCGTAACGGTTAATTTCGGCACGACCCACAACATGCCAATGCACTTCATCTGGTCCGTCAGCCAAACGCAAGGTGCGCTGACCTGCATACAAACGAGCTAGTGGAGTCCACTGCGAAATACCCGTGGCACCAAACACCTGAATGGCTTCGTCAATGATCTTGCACACGCGTTCAGGAACCATGGCCTTCACGGCACTCACCCACACGCGGGCTTCTGCGTTGCCCATGGTGTCCATAGCCTTTGCAGCGCGCAACACCATTAGGCGCATTGCTTCAATTTCAATGCGTGCTTTGGCAATCGTTTCGGTGTTTTTACCCAAACGTGCAATTGGCTTACCGAATGCTTCGCGTGACAGACCACGGCGAATCATTAATTCAAGTGCTCGTTCACCTGCACCAATTGAACGCATGCAGTGGTGAATGCGCCCTGGTCCTAAACGAACTTGAGAAATTTCGAATCCACGACCTTCTCCTAGCAACATGTTTGATGCCGGAACACGAACATCGGTAAAACGCAAGTGCATATGACCATGTGGAGCATCGTCTTCGCCGAATACTTCCATTGGGCCAAGAATTTGAACACCAGGAGTGTCCATCGGTACCAAAATCTGTGAATGGCGCTTGTGCGGCGGCGCATCAGGGCTGGTGAGCAGCATGCAAATCATGATTTTGCAACGTGGGTCGCCAGCACCAGAGATGTAGTACTTCTCGCCGTTTATCAACCACTCATCACCGTCAAGTTCAGCGCGGCATTCCAAGTTCTTTGCGTCAGACGATGCAACGTCCGGCTCGGTCATTGCATATGCCGAGCGAATTTCACCAGCTAGTAATGGCTTCAGCCATTTCTCTTTTTGTTCTGGCGTTCCAACACGCTCCAACACTTCCATGTTTCCTGTGTCTGGTGCACTGCAGTTCATTGATTCGGATGCAATTGGGTTTTTGCCAAGTTCGACAGCAATGTATGCGTAGTCAAGGTTTGAAAGACCTTCTCCTGTTTCGGAGTTTGGCAAGAAAAAGTTCCACAATCCTTTTGCTCGCGCTTTGCGCTTTAGCTCGTCCAGCAACTCAAGCTGGCCTTCGCCGTACTGCCAGCGATCTGGCCGACCTTCACCAAGTTCGAAATACTTCTCGGTTACTGGCTCCACTTCGTTAGCAATAAATTCTTTTACCGCGTTATACAAAGGAACCGCTTTGGCCGACATGGCCAAGTTCATTGCATCGTCAGTGGTAACTCCTGAATACATTCCGGGTGCTGGCATACCCCCACGCTACCCCTCGCGAATAACTGGGTCTTAGTTGAGGATGACAAGCGGGATTTCGCGGTCAGTGCGCTGCTGATACCCGGCATACCCCTTGTACTGTTTCTCCACAATCGGCCACATGCGAGCACGTTCTTCTGCTGTAGCTGTGCGAGCCGTCATCATTTTGCTAGGTCCGCCTTTGTAACGCACCTGCACTTCTGGATTGTCAACCAAGTTCAAATACCACGCTGGATGAAAATCGTCTCCACCACGTGAAGCAACAATCACAATTGAATCGCCTTCCTGTATTGGCGAAGTCAGCATGCAACTACGTGGTTTGCCACTCTTGCGACCGATCGTGGTCAGTTCGAGTACGGGCATATTGCCTGCAGTCCAACCTGCTTTACCACGAGTAACGCCAAGAATAAGGCGATGAATTCCATTCATTGACTTGAGTGCAAAATTGCTTGGCATTAGTGCACCGGCATTCCGTCAGCGGCACCTACTACACCCGATACATACTTCGGTCTGAACAACACCAAGAACGAGAGTCCTGCTAGACCGATGCATACAGAAGCAACAATCAGCGGCTGACTCGATGTGATTGACGATGTGATGTATCCGACCAACACCGCTGCTGGAACTTGAGACAGGCTCGACACGCTGGCGTAAATTCCCATGGCTTCACCTTGTCTTCCCATTTCTGCAGAACGACTAATCAGGCTCGAAGTATTTGCCATGCACAAGCCATTAAAAATGGAGAAGAACGGAATGACCATGTATAAATACATCGAACTCGTTGTTGGAGTGAGGAAGTAAATAAGCATCATGGCACCGGTACCGAACATGGAGAACCGCAGCACCTTGTAGTCAACAAGTTTCTTCGCTACTCGACCAACAACAAGCCCCTGTGACAGCGCGATGCACAGTCCGACTATCGCAAAGTAGTCACCAATTTTTGACGAGCTGAAACCGAATTTGTTGCGCAAGTACACACCAAAGAACGTGGTAAAGAAGGTAAACCCAGCACTGAACAAGAAACTTGAAATTAAAACCACGCGCAAGCGATCTGATTTGAATCCGTTCACTACGTTGTTGACAGCTTGTCCAACTCTAATTTTTCCACCATGGAATTTTTCTTTAATCGTTTCTGGGAATGTGGTGATTACTGCTGTGCAGTTCATCAACGCGATGATCGCTGCAAACCAAAATGGAGTAGTTGCGCCAAACCAATGTGGCGTATTGAACAAGCCATAAAAACTGACGCTTGGTGAACTGAGCTTTCCGCCCAGATAGGGCCCGATGATGAATCCCAATCCAAAAGCAGCTCCCATGAATCCGAAGTTCTTCGCACGGTTTTCGTGAGTGCTGATGTCGCCAATTGCGGCCTGCGCAACAGCCAGGTTTCCTCCGGTAAGCCCATCGAGTGCGCGTGCCGCGAATAGCAATGGAAGGTTTGCCGTGCTAATTCCAATTGCAAACAACACATAACCCACTGACGTGCCAAAAATTGAAAACGCCAGCACAGGGCGTCGACCGTGACGGTCGGA
>JALQUZ010000079.1 GCA_023263695.1 Ilumatobacteraceae bacterium | reverse complement strand
AAGTTCAATCGAACCGACTTGGTGTCCGATGGCGGCCTCAGCATTGTGTTTTATGAGAAGTGGCTGCAATCGGTTAATACAGCCGATTTCGGCAACGAAGGCGACGTTTCCATTCTTCGCCAACTTGCTACGTACAACATGAACGACTGCTACTCCACCAACGAACTTCGCAATTGGCTCGAAGTTCAGCGCAAACTTCTTGAAGCCAAGCTTGCAGACAACCCAGACGAACTTCGCAAACTGGTTCGCCCCGATCTGCGCGTCGCACTAAGCGACGACGGAAACATCGGTGAAGGACTTGTTGCTCAACTAAACACGTTTCGTTTCGATACCGAATTGAGCGAAGAAACTATTGCGACGCATAAACATCGTTGGCTCATGGCCGACTTGCTCGACTTTCATAAACGCGAGCAAGCAGTAGACACCTACGAATTCATCAACATGCTCACCATGGAAAATGACGAGCTGTACGACAGCCCAACTGCACTTGCCGGTCTCCAATTCATTAAGCAATTGGACTCGGGAACTACCAAATCGGCAAAGTTTGGTTTCAAATCAATTCGCAGATTCAAATTTGATCCAACTCAGATCACCAAGATTGGTGTCGGGTCCAGCCTCACCTCATCTACTTTTTGGCCACCACGAGAAGATGGACTGTCGTCAGGTGCCGCCGGTTCAGCAAAAGTTATTGCAATCGATCTTGATAACGGTTTCGTTGATTTAGATATTCGCTCTGAAACTGCTGATGCGATTAACCCAACTTCAGTCTTTGAACAAGAGTTCTTTTCGAAAACTCAATTCGAAGACGCACTCATCGAATTTGCTCAATTGGTAAACGCGGAAGACTTCACGGCCTATCAGGCGGCACACGACATTCTCGGGTTGCTTCCGCCCCGATTTACCGAGAATTTCAACTTGCTTACGGTCAGTGAAAACCTCGCGGTATCTCCTAGTGATATCGCGGACGCAATCCATCACCTGGACAACTCATACTTAGTTATCCAAGGTCCTCCAGGCACAGGAAAAACCTATTCATCAGCAAATGCCATTCTCGAATTAGTGATGCGCGGACACCGTGTTGGCATCACCGCAAACACTCATGCTGCAGCGCATCAATTACTCAGTGAAATAGCCAGGTTTGCATCCGACCATGGGTTCACCGATGACTCGCCAGTTCGCATTGCAGTCAAACCCAAAGATGGCGAGGTGCAACCAACGTTTAGCCAGGTTGGAGTGGACGTCAAGTTTATTAAAGATGCCAAAAAGATTGCAGCTGCGCTGAGCGATTTCAACATCATTGTCGGCACCAGCTTTTTGTTCTCAAACGCAGCCATGCGCAGTTCCGTAGACACCCTCATCATTGACGAAGCCGGACAACTTTCACTTGCCGACAGCCTGGCAGTTTCTCTTGCGGCTCGAAACACTGTTTTAGTTGGCGACCCACAGCAGCTCAAGCAACCAACGCGTGCCTCACACCCAGGAACTTCTGGGCTTTCCGGGCTCGAACACATCAATCAAGGGCACGACGTTGTTCCGCCTGAATATGGAATTCTCCTTCGCATCACTCGCCGAATGCATCCAGAAATTGCCAAGTTCATTTCAGAACAGGTGTACGAAGGAAAGCTTGAAGCCGACCCACCGTGTGCAAATCAACACATTGGCGAAGGTGGATTAGTTAGCGGATCAGGATTGTTTTGGCTACCTGTTCAACACGAAGGTTGTTCTGTGCGCAGCGTTGCTGAAGTTGCTGCGGTCGTCAAAATTTATGCATCAGTTTTGGGAAAGCAATTCACCGACAAGCATGGGAACACTCGCCCAATTGAACCGCGCGACATCTTTGTAATTGCGCCATATAACGCCCAAGTTCAAGAATTGCGCCGGCAATTGCTGGCTAACTCAACGGCTGCATCGTTTGGTGTAACCGAAGACTCTTTGCGTCAACGCGTAGGCACGGTCGATAAAGCACAAGGTAGCGAAGCCCCAATTGTTTTGGTGTCATACACAAGCTCTAGTGCCAATGACATTCCTCGAAACTTTGAATTCCTGTACAGCAAGAATCGATTCAACGTTGCAGTAAGTCGCGCCCAGGCAATTACCGTTGTCGTGGCGTCCCCAGAATTACTGAATGTTAATTGCAAGACCATCAACCAAGTGCGGTTGGCAAACATGTTGTGCCGCTATGTCGAAATGGCCTAACTATTTGGTAATGCGCACAGTGTCGTAGACACCTGTTTTAACAAACTCAACAGTTACGCCGCGATAGGACACTTTGTCACCACTAATCAGTAAGTCAAAGGGTCGTGAAACGCCCGATGGAACAAGGTTGTCTGCCCATCGATCGCCTGCATCGGTGTCGGTGAATCCGGAGCTTCCGGCATAGCGATTGGTGTCCATTGTTGTGTCGATCCAGTAAACAGAAACTCCATACGAAGCGGTGCTAGTGACTCCAAATTTTCGACCATATTCACTGTCCAGCATTCGTTTGCCCCAGCCTTCGGCACGGTGAGATTCGATTACCACTGCGTTGGTGTCGGAAATGGGAACAATGACCCCGCGTGGTCCACGTTGCAACCGTTCAAGAGGAATGAGCGTGATTTCTTTGGACTTTTCTTCGATGGGCATGCAATACAACTCGTTGCTTCCCATCCAACCTGTAAAAAACGTATCCCAGACGTTGAGCATGACCGAACTGCCATTTTGATTGTCCATCACGCTGATGTTCGAACGTGGAGTATGTCCTGCAAGCCCCATGGGGTGACCCCACTCATGCACCCAGAAGCTCCATAAGTCGTAGTCGTTGTTATAAAAATAATCAGCTCCACCAAAAACGTTCTTGACCGGACCTTCGTTCGTCTCAAGTCGTCCATTTACTATTGCCAACGAATCTGTTCCAAGTCTGATGCTCTTTGGAAATAGAACAAAGACAAAATGAGATCCCGAAAAATTAACTTCTTGATCTGCAATTGATATCACCTCTTGAGCCATCACCGTATTTGAAACGTTGTCACCTTTCTGTAGTCCATAATTTGGAACTGCACGAGACATACGAAACCACTGTTTAGGAAACTGCCAATTAAAGGAAAGTGCTCCATTGGAAGTGAACTCAAACCATTTATTGAATTCGGAAATTTGCGCGTCGGCTGCAGTCAGTTCTGCAGCGGTGCCTAGGGCATCTGGAAATTCAATTGCAAGTAGCTGCACATTTACTCGACCAGATGTTGGCAACATTGAAGTTCCATAACTATCTCCCCGAGGAAATCCGACATTCCATGGTTGATATTTCTTCGTTCGCGCTTCCCGAAGCATGCACGCTGTTTGATCGTCGCCTCCAGCAGGCATCGTTGGAGCCAGTACTGGCACCGGCAAAGTTGAGGTGGTGGTTGCAACGTTTTTGATTGCTACCCACACCAACCGCTTCCCAGCTTTCTGACATATCTGTTTTTGTTTTTGATACGTACGAATTTGGCCTGTATTTCTGCAGGCTGAAACACTTGATGCCAAGGCGTTCGCTGATGTAAGTGAGACTCCTGCAATCAAGGCAAAAGCCAACAGAGTTCGCTTCATCTCTCAAAATTACTCCTGCCAAGAACGATGTATGCGGCCAATGAAAGTGGTCTAATCTCTAGTCAGCACTACTGCTGAAAGGGGAATATATGACAACGGCGTCATATAAGAACTACTCGGCACTCGAAGCGGCAGAACTTCGCGTACGCGAAGCCGGCGAGTGGTTGAAGTTGGAAGATGGCCTGATCGAAACGATCGTCGCACCACGAAGAATTATCGAGGTGGCAATTCCATTTCGACGAGACGACGGATCCCGCGACCAACTCACAGGTTGGCGTGTGCACCACAACACCACTAGGGGCCCGGCCAAAGGCGGAATCCGCTACCACCATGAAGTGAATCGCGAAGAAGTGATCGCGCTCGCCATGGGCATGTCGCTGAAGACTGCAATTGCTAACTTGCCTCTTGGTGGCGCAAAAGGCGGAGTTTGTTTCAATCCAGAGGATTACTCCATTGGCGAAATTGAACGCATCACCCGCCGTTACGTTTCGGAGATTTCCTCATTCC
>JALQUZ010000078.1 GCA_023263695.1 Ilumatobacteraceae bacterium | reverse complement strand
CCTGCACCAAAACCAACTTGAGCTGGCGCAAGTGATCGAGCGATATTGAATTCGTATGGGTTCTCATAAATGTCTTCATCGCGGTTACCCGAGTTGTACCACATCACCACTTTTTCGCCTTCTTTAATTTTGACACCACGAATTTCGGTGTCGCGTGTTGCAGTGCGGCGGAAGTGAATTACTGGTGAAGCCCAACGAACAATTTCTTCAACTGCTCCTTTGGTTTTGCCTTCGAAGTCTGCATACCATGCGGCCTTTTGATCTGGATGTTCAGTCAACTGCAACATGCCATGGCTTATGGCATTACGTGTTGTTTCGTTTCCGGCAACAACCAACAAAATAAAGAAGCTGCCAAACTCTTGCGAACTCATTCGATCGCCATCAACAATTGAATGCATCATGACGCTGGTGAGGTCATCGGTGGGGTTGGCTAGTCGTGCTTCGCCAAGTGCTTGTGCGTAAGCAAACATTTCGAGTGCCACAGTGATGAGGTTTTCAAGTGTTCCACCAAAGTCGGGGTCGCCAGCACCCAGAATGACGTTTGTCCATTCAAGAATCTGGCGCTCATCGCTTTCGGGAATGCCCATCATTTCGCAAATAATTTGCAGCGGGAAAGGTGCGGCAATGTTGTCAACAAAATCGAATTCTTCATTCGCACCGTATTTCGCAAGCACCTTGTCAACAATGGACTTGGCCTTGTTCTTTACGTACTCTTCGATGCGAGTAATTTCCTTCGGCGTAAACCCCTTCGACACAATGGTGCGCAGGCGCACGTGTTTTGGGTCGTCCATGCTGATCATGGAGCCAAAGAATTCGTTCAGTTCAACTGTGAGGTCGGCAATATTGGAGCCCTTGCCGCTGCAGAACAATTCGGGGTTGCGACTTACATGCCAAATGTCGTCGTGTTTGGTGAGCGCCCAGTAGCCGGGCCCAACAGGAAAGTTGGCAAGTGGAATTTCGGGGAAGAATTTTACGGGGGCTTCGCGGCGCAAGGTGGCAAATACCGACTCGCGGTGCTGGCGGGAACCCTTCCAAAATTCAGGGTCTGAGATGTTGATCGAGTCCACTGCGACAGGGCTGAGTTCCATGCCGAAATGGTACCGTTGCTTCACTATTCACTACGGATCGAACGGAGTTCTCAATGTCCGAAGCAGTCATCGTCGCAACCGCCCGCAGCCCAATTGGTCGGGCCAATAAAGGTTCACTAATCGACCTTCGTCCAGACGACATGGCAGCACAGATTGTGCGCGCACTCATGGCAAAGGTTCCACAAGTGAAAGGTTCAGACGTTGAAGACCTCATTATGGGAATCGGTCAGCCAGCCGGTGAAGGCGGATTCAACATTGGACGTATGGTGGCAATTCTTGCTGGCCTCGATGATGTTCCTGGTGTAACGGTTAACCGCTACTGCTCATCAAGCTTGCAGACCATCCGCATGGCTGCACATGCAATTAACGCAGGCGAAGGCGATTGCTTCATTGCAGCAGGTGTGGAAACGGTAAGCCGTTATGCATCGGGCGCAAGCGACATGGCACCGAACGCAATTTTCAAAGGCCCAGCAGAGCGCACGAAGGCTCGTGCAGCAGGTGGTCAAGGAACATGGACACCTCCAACAGGTTTGCCAGACGCATACATCGCAATGGGTCAGACTGCAGAAAACGTTCGTGAAATTGAAGGCGTCACTCGCGAAGAGATGGACGCATTCGCTGCACGTTCACAGCAACTTGCTGTGAAGAACCAACAGAACGGTTTCTTCGATCGCGAAATTTCAGCACTCACACTTCCAGACGGAACTGTTGTTACAAAAGACGACGGTCCACGCGATGGAACCACTGCAGAAGGTCTTGCACAGTTGAAGCCAGCGTTCCGTCCAGACGGACAAATCACTGCAGGTAACGCATGCCCATTGAACGACGGTGCAGCAGCAGTAATGGTGATGAGTGCAACAAAGGCCAAGCAACTTGGTCTTACTCCGCTTGCACGAATCATTTCTTCAGGTGTGTCGGGATTGAACCCAGAAATCATGGGACTCGGACCAATTGAAGCTTGCCGTCAAGCAATGAAGCGTGCGGGCATGACTATTAACGACATCGACCTCGTCGAAATCAACGAAGCATTTGCTGCGCAGGTAATTCCTTCAGCGAAGCATCTCGGAATTGAATGGGACAAGTTGAACATTCACGGTGGTGGAATTGCACTCGGTCACCCATTCGGTATGACTGGCGCTCGCATCATGACCACACTCATTAACGGATTGCAGACAACAGGAAAGACTGTTGGCATGGAGTCCATGTGTGTTGGTGGTGGCCAAGGAATGGCCATGATCGTCGAGCGCTTGAGCTGAACTAAACCAATTGTTCTCGCCGGTTCAGTCGCCACAACATCAGTGCGGCTGAACCGGTAAGAACGCTCATTAAAAATCCCACTGCGCCGAATGCGGCGAGTGATCCGAACCATCCGTACAGCGATGGTGTGGTGAAAGCAAGAAGCATTGACATGAGCAGGCCGGATGCTCCAGCAAGACCTTGCGCAGCAGACGCGCGACCGATAGGCGCAGCCTTTGCTACTGCAGCAGCTGAAGACGGATACATCATTGCTTGAGCAATGCCTTCAACAACGTTGAGGATGACTACTGGTGCTAACGAATTGAATGCGCCGTAACCCGTTACTGCAGGAATAACCAGCAGCATCATCCACATGGCAATGCGTTGCGGGTCGTATTTGTCGGCAAGCTTTCCGCCAAACGATGAAAAGATAAAAAACGGAACGGTGTACAGCGCAAACGAGATGCCCACCATGGAGTTTCCGCCACCCAAGTCGGTGAGGTAGCGGTCCCATAGCGCATCAAAAATTCCAACAGGTGCCTGAATAGCCATGGCAACTAAAACGGCAATGCGCACTCGTGGGTAACGCAATAATTCGAAACTTGGTTTGCGCGAATCGGTAGACAGCGGCAATTCAGGAAACGACCGAAACGAAATGGTGAACATGGCCAGCAAGTTCACTGCACCGAACAATGCGAACACGGCACGAATGCCAATTGGGTCGAGTAACAAACCACCAAACAGTGGGCCAGCAACAAAGCCAAGCAGTTCAACTGCAGCAAGCCGTCCAAGACGTTCGCCACGTCGCTCGGGGTCGACATGGGCAATGAGTGCGCGCACTGCCGGAAACACAAACCCAAATGAAGAACCAATAACTGCACGAGCGATGATGAATTGTGGAAGTGAGCTTCCTGTTGCCATCAGGAGCGATCCGAAAGCACCAATCATCATTCCTGACATGATGAGTCGTTTCGTATGACCGCGGTCGGCAAATGGTGCAACAAATAACTGCACGAGAAATCCGCTGAGAAAACCTGCGCCAGCAATTAACCCAAGGCCAGAGTCAGCGAAATTGTATTTGTCTTGCAAGTCGCCAAGTGCAGCAAAAATAACCGAGTTAGAAGTAGCAACCGCAAACGAACACGACATCAGCAGCAACGCGTCGGAGCGATGGTTGCGTTCAATCAGCATGCAAAAGTTCCTAGCGGCCGAGTTCGTTTAACACTGCTTGGCCAAAATCTTGCCAGTACTGCATTGCCCACTCATCAAATTCGCGGTTGGTGAGAGCGAAGCACGTCACGTTGGCAACCGGGTCGTGCCATACAAACGTTCCACTTCCACCGAAGTGACCAAATGTAGATGCGCTGTTGCGCGGTGCTGTCCAATGTGGGTGTTTGGCACCGCGAATTTCCGGACCAAGACCCCACGGGCACGGCGAATATTTTCCGAGCCCTGGCACTACGCCTTCGAGGTCGGGGAATTGTGGAGTGGTTGCTTCGATGTAGGTGCTGACTGCAATAACCGTTGGACGGCGTAGTTCTTGTGCAAACTTAGCCATGTCTTCAATGGTGCAATGAATGTCGGCAGCAGGGGAGCCAAGCAATTGTGCTGTCGGCATGTTGAGTGGCGCGAACAAAGCCTCTTGCAAATACTGAGCAAAACCCATGTCTACAAATTCAGAAACATATTGTGCGGCCATGTTGTAACCCGTGTTTGAATACACACGCTTGCGCTCTGGGCTAATGATGCTTGCTTCGGTGTCGAACCCGTAACCACCTGCGTGACATAACAAGTGGCGAAGCGTGCAACCAGTTTGACCAACTGGATCGTCGAGCGAAATTGATCCGTCTTCTACGGCAATCAGTGCTGCCCAAGCGGTCATCACTTTAGAAATGGACGCCAAGCGAAACGAATGATTGTGTTTGCCACGCGT
>JALQUZ010000077.1 GCA_023263695.1 Ilumatobacteraceae bacterium | reverse complement strand
CTTCAGAAGCTGGGTCTGCAGCTGCAGTTGCGCATCGTCGTTCTTTAGTTCCCCACACGCGATATACGCGGTTGGCAACTTCACGGGCAACTAGTGATCCCCACGTGCGTCCAGGTGTTGGGTCTTGAACAAACACGGCATTGCCACCGTCGGCAATAACTGCAGTTTGCGCATTATTTAGTGTGCTGAGCCATGTGGTTACTTCTTGGCCTGGGTCGCCAAGTGAACCAAGCGTGTTGCCTGTTGCTCCGCCGTAATAGAAATTCAGAATTGCGTCCCACGACCATCCGTACACCGCGGCATAGCCGTACGCGCCGTATTGGCTGAGGCCACGTCCGTGTCCGTACCCGCGGCCTTCAATCTGAATGGCAATAGGCAGTTGACCCTCTTCGGCATGCACCGGGGTAACAAGGGTCGACAACAGAGTTGTACTGCTGACAAGTACGCAAAGAACTGCAGAAATTTTGTGGGGGACGCGCATAGTGAGAAATCTCCTCAATCGCTTCGGTTCAGTCTACCGATGGGTATCGGCAGGGTGAGGACACCCTTGAGCGCTATTTACGCGGTTTCGCTGGCTGCTGGCAACACATCGCGCTGCTGTACAACAACACCAATGAGTACAAGGGACATCCCAAGTAAATCAATGAGCGTTGGTGTTTGATCGAGAAATAAAAATCCGAACACCACAGCAGTAACGGGAAGTAATGCAAGTAATACCGAAAATCTGCGCACAGGAATTTTGCGCATGATTGATTGTTCAATTCCGTAGCCAAGTGCGTTTGAAAACAAACCAACCAAAACGCAAGCAAACAGAATGGAAGGTGAGTGCCAAGCAGGCCCACTGTTTGCTGCACCAAATGGAGCAATAACGACAGCGCCAATTGCAAGACCAACGCCTAATCCAGACACACCACGGTTGAGTTGTGCAACCTTGGAACCGATCACGATGTATGCACCCCAACACGCAGAGGCAAGGAAAATAAACAACAGTCCAAGTGGCTCGTTGCCAAGTTCGAAACCAGAAAGCACAAGAACACCGGTAGTGGCAAGCGCAAGTGCCAGCGCATTGCGTCGCGACTTAGTTTGAAATGCAGCAACACAGATTGGGCCAATGAATTCAATGGCTACACCTTTACCTAAATCCAGTCGATCAATAGCCAAATAAAACGTCAGGTTCATGAGCGCAACGGAAATGCCAAACGCTGCTGCCGAAATCAGTTCGCTACGCGACCATTTACCCTGGCGAATCAGTCGCGGTGCAGAAAAGATGATCAAAATCAGCGAAGCTGCAATGACACGTAGCCACGCAACGCTTTCTGGTGCAACGCGGTCGAACAAGCGAAACGCAATGACGGCGCCGATGTATTGCGCGCTAGCAGAGCAAATGAAGAACAACTCGGGCGGTAAACCGCCAACTCGAGTACTCAGCGATTGTTGCGCGAGTGGTGCGTTATTGCTACTCAATCGAACAGGTCAGGATCTGTTGCGCAAATTTCCTGGAACAGTGGTTGAAACTGGAACCAGCCTGCATCGGCGAAACCGGTGAGCTGCTGTGTGTATTTCGCCGATTCATGATCAATGAGTTTTGGTGTTCCCGCTGCTTCTGCAAGCAGTTGTGCTTGGCAACTGCGGTCCATGGTGATGAACCAAAATGCCGCGGCTTCAACTGTGGTGCCAACGGTAAACAAACCGTGGTTTTGGTGAATTGCCGCTTTACCAGTTGGGAACAGTGATGCAAATTCTTCGCCAGCAGCAACTTCGAATACCACTTTGCCACCTTGTTCAGCTATGACGGTGTGGTCTTCATAAAAAATGCAAGCGTCTTGCGTAATCGGGTCAAGCTTGCGTCCAAGTGACGACCATGCTTTGCCATATGTGGAGTGCGCATGTGCTGCACCAATTACATCTGGTCGTGCTTTGTGTATTGCTGCGTGCAATACAAATGCAGCGCGATTTACCGGTTGTGTTCCGTACACCACTTCGCCATCGTGGTTCACCAAAATCAAGTCACTGGTTTTCATGTGACGGAAACTTTTTCCAAACGGGTTCACCCAAAAGCAGTCAGTAAATTCTGGGTCTCGTGCAGTGATGTGTCCCGCTACGCCTTCGCCGTAACCAAGTCGACCAAAAACGCGAAGCGATGCAGCAAGCCCAATTTTGCGTGCACGGCGCTCATCGTCAATGGAGTCGTATTTCGGACGTCCAATTGCTGCTACTTCGCGTGGCTTCAATTCGACTCCGTCAATCATGCGGATGCTGTTCTCGGTTGCGGTCATATGGCAAGGCTAGCCATGCGACAATTTGGGCTCAATCTCGTAACCTAGACGCATGGCTGAAACCCCTTCCGAGCGCCAGACCGACTCCGGCATCACCATTAACCCGTTGTACACGGCGGAATCGCTGGGTTCATTCGATCCAGCTACGGCACTGGGTACCCCTGGCCAGCAGCCATATACGCGAGGCATCTACCCAACCATGCACCGCGACCGCTTATGGACCATGCGTCAATATGCGGGTTTTGGAAGTGCAGCAGACACCAATCAGCGCTTCAAGTTTTTGCTTGAAGCTGGTCAAACAGGACTCAGTTGTGCATTCGACTTGCCAACACAAATGGGTTACGACAGCGATCATGCGCGTTCAGCTGGCGAAGTAGGAAAAGTTGGCGTTGCTATCGATTCACTCGACGACATGCGCACGCTGCTTGCCGACTTGCCACTCGACAAAGTGACCACATCAATGACAATCAACTCAACAGCGGCAATTTTGTTGTTGATGTACGAGTTGGTTGCAGAAGAGCGCGGTGTGCCAAGCACGGCAATTAGCGGCACCATTCAGAACGACCTCTTGAAGGAATACATCGCTCGCGGAACATACGTGTATCCACCAAAGCCGTCGATGCGCATCATTACCAACATTTTTGAGTACTGCTCAAAGAATGTACCGAAGTGGAACACCATTTCTATTTCCGGTTATCACATTCGCGAAGCGGGAAGCACTGCGGTGCAAGAACTTGCATTCACTTTGTCGAATGCCATTGCATACGTGCAGGCAGCAATTGATGCTGGCCTCGATGTGGATGACATTGGACCACGCCTCAGTTTCTTCTGGAACGGCCACAACAACTTCTTCGAAGAAGTAGCAAAGTTCCGCGCCAGTCGCCGCATGTGGCACGACATCATGACCAATCGTTTTGGTGCCAAAAAAGAAGCAAGCAAACTCATGCGATTCCACACACAAACTGGCGGTTCAACTCTTACTGCGCAGCAACCGTTGAACAACGTGGTGCGTGTAGCGGTGCAAAGCATGGCTGCAGTGTTAGGTGGAACGCAAAGTCTTCACACCAACGGCTATGACGAAGCGCTCAGCCTGCCTACCGAGGAAGCAGCACGCATTGCATTGCGTACTCAGCAAATTATTGGATATGAAAGCGGAGTAACCGACACTCCAGACCCTTTGGCGGGTTCATATTTTGTTGAATCACTAACAAATGAAGTTGAGCGCTTGGCATACGAATACATTGCTCGCATCGACGAAATGGGCGGGGCAGTTCAGGCCATTGAAGCCGGATTCCAAATGGATGAAATTGAAGAGGCCGCATACAGCTATACAAAGTCGATCGACGATCAGACACGCGTGTTAGTTGGTGTCAACAAGTTCACGGTCGACAATGAACCAGAGCCAAAAATTACACCGCCTATTCCTGGTTTGGAACAAGGTCAGGTCGACCGTCTTACGAAGTACAAGGCCAACCGTGATATGGCGTTGGTTGCGGCGAAACTTGAAGCCTTGCGCGAAGCAGCAAAGGGCACAGGCAACGTGTTGCTCCCAATGAAAGAAGCCTTGCGCGCGAGTGCAACGCTTGGCGAAGTAAGCGACGCATTGCGCGACGTATTTGGCGTATACCGCCCAGGCTGATTTCGCTCGTGTCCTGGCTTACGCCATTAACTGACGTTGAGTGTTGCGACATTGTCACGGTGGGGCGCAAAAGCGGTCAACCACGAAAAACCGAACTGTGGTTTGGCGTTGTAGGCGACACGCTCATCTTGGTTTCTGGCACTAAGCATTCAGATTGGCGTGAGAACCTTGTAGCGAATGCATCAGTTGAGGTGCATATAGAAGGGAATGTTCGCGTTGGTCGCGCGCGAATGGTGACCGACCTCGATGAACGTCGTGCGTGTGGCGATGTGATGGCGGCGAAATACGACTGGGATGGAGACCCAAGCATTGGGCTCACTCGCCACGCGTGGTGTTACGAAGTGCCGGTCGTTGCAATTAGTGA
>JALQUZ010000076.1 GCA_023263695.1 Ilumatobacteraceae bacterium | reverse complement strand
TGTTGATGACACGCTTTCTGCACTGCTGAAGCTCGGCGCATGGGCGCGTGCTCGTCTTGAGCCATCGGTAGGCAGCAGAGTGATTGGAATTACTGGTTCGGTTGGAAAAACTTCAACAAAAGATTTCATTGCGGCAGCGTTGTCAAGCGAGCTCGTAGTGTCCGCTAGCGAAAAATCGTTTAATAACGATCAAGGTCTGCCCGTCACATTGTTAAATGCTGCGGATAATTCGCAAGCAGTGGTGTTGGAAATGGGAATGCGTGGTTTTGGCGAGATCGCTCGATTGTGTTCGATTGGTCGTCCAGCAATTGGTGTAGTAACGGCAGTGGCAGCAGCCCACACCGAAAGAGTTGGAGGTATTGAGGGAGTTGCGCGTGCGAAAGCCGAACTGGTGCAAGCGCTCCCGCAGTCTGGTTTTGCGATCTTGAATGCAGACGACGAACGCGTACGCGAGATGCGTACGTTGACCAAGGCTCAGGTACTCACGTACGGCGTACACGAGAGTGCAGATATTCGAATTACGAATTGCGAACTTGACGAGATGGCTCGTGCGTCAGTACGTGCAGCAACTCCGTGGGGCACTGTGTCGTGGTCAATGTCGGTTCCTGGCGCGCACATGGCTATGAACGCTGCAGCTGCGATCGCCGTGTCTGGAGTGTGCGGAGTGAGTATTGACAGTGCAGCAGCGGCTTTGGAACAGAGCATTGTTTCGCCAATGCGCATGCAAGTCATCACCACAGATGATGGGATGACCATTATCAACGACGCCTACAACGCAAACCCAGCCTCAATGCGCGCTGCTCTTGACACGTTGGTGGGAATGAAAGCTTCGCGTCACGTAGTCATTGCGGGGCAAATGGCCGAGTTGGCAAATTCGTCAGCAGAGCACATCGCAATCGTCGAGTATGCGCGGAGCAAAAAAATTGAGTTCATTGCTTGTGAAACCGAAAACTATGGAACTCCATCACTGTCGGCTCAAGATGCAGTAAAACACGTTCGTGGCGGCGGTACTGATGTCGCAGTGCTCGTGAAGGGTTCGCGAGTTGCCGCCCTCGAACGAGTGGTGCAGTTACTTGCTAGTTAGATAGTTGTTCTTGGTATCGAGTGCCGAGACGTTGCACCACCAGGCCAAGAACAGCGCCCACGCTGCGCCAAAAAGCAATAACCAGCGTGCACCGTATTGGTCGACAATCGGGCCAAACAGCATGTTGCCAAGTGGAACTGTGCCACCAAAGGACATAAACCACAGTGACATCACTCGTCCACGTACTTCTGGCTTCAATCTGCTTTGCACCACGATTGACATTGCGGTGGTGGTGAAGAAATAGGCGAATCCAAGGATGAATCCAAAAATGAATGCTGGAACTGCCGAGCGAGAAACTGCAAAGAACACCATGCTCACTGCAAAACCGAGGAATCCGTATTGCACAAGTTTGCGCTGATCACGATGTGAAAACTTGGTGCCAATTGACAGACCACCAAGTGCCGCACCTAGACCCCATGTTGCGTACAGCCACTTGTACATGGAGCCATCTTCGGCAATACCGAAGTTGACGTGCGCTACAGCAGGAAATAGTCCAACGTAGGGAAGTGAAAACAATGAAAAGGTGGCGAGTGTAAGGAGCAGTCTGCTGACTCCTGATATTTGGCGCGCGAGTGAAATGCCGCTGGTAAACCTTCGCCAACCTTGTGTTGTGTCAGGTGTAAACGTGGGAATATTCACCACCATTAAGGCGAAGATTACGAATAGATACGTTGCAGCATTCATAAAAAAGAAACCTGCAGTGGTTACGCCAACTTGAGAGAGCACGGCAACAATGATTGGGCCGACAACACGAGATCCGTTGATGACCACGCTGTTCAGTGACAGGGCTCCTGGTAAATCCACTGGCCGAACCAGTGAAGGCAACATTGCTGACCATGCAGGAGCGTTCAATGCGTTGCCAACACCTACGCCGAGCGCTGCAAGGAAGATATAAATGAATCGCGGGTTTCCCAACGCAAGCACGGCAAGTGCAATAGAAAACGTAAGTTGCGTGAGTTGCATTGAAATGAGCCAGCGGCGACGATCAAATTTGTCGGCAAGAACTCCAGCGATGATAGACAGAAACAACAAAGGCCCAAGTTGGGCGAAAATCATGATGCCTACGAGCGATGCCTTGCCAGTGCGGTGGTACACGTAGGCGGGGAGCACCACGTTTTGCATCCACGTACCAATATTCGAAGCAAATGAGCCTGACCACACCAAGCGGAAATCGCGAGATGCGAGTGCGGCTTGGACGGAACCGGGTTTGTGGTGGTTCGTGGAGTCGTGGTCGAGAGTAATGTCGGTCATGTGGAGCAAGAACACGCTACAACGCAGACAACTTCAGATTCATTACTGAGTGAAAAGTCACAGGCACCATTCTGCGAATCACCGCGTGGAGTGTTTAGCGAATGCCCTCACTGCGGATCAAACCTATACCCAGAACATGCACACTTTCGTTGTGCATCGTGCGGTTGGCGTGATTCGTGTTGTGACTAATTCAGTGCGGTAGTTGGTTCAACAAAAGCAAGATTAAGTTCACGAGCAACAGCTTCGTTGGTGACTTGTCCGTGTGCGGTATTTACACCATGGCGGAGAGCTTCGCTTTGCTCAACGGCCGTGCGAGCACCATGTCGAGCGATATCAAGTTGATAAGGCAACGTTGCATTGGTAAGTGAATAGGTGCTGGTGTACGGCACTGCTCCTGGCATATTGCCAACTGCATAATGCACTACACCGTGTTGCATGTAAATCGGATCGGTATGAGTTGTTTCATGTGTAGTGGCGATGCAACCGCCTTGGTCTACGGCAACGTCGACGATGACCGACCCTGGTTTCATAGAACGCACCATGTCTTCACTGACCACGATTGGTGCGCGTGCACCTGCAACTAACACTGCGCCAACGACTAAGTCGGCATCGAGGAGTGCACGTTCAATTGACCCGCGGTTCGAAGCGAGCGTCGTTGTTCGGCCAACACAGATTTGATCAAGGTGGCGCAGCCGGTCGAGGTTCTTGTCCAAGATGGTGACGTTGGCGAGCATTCCCGCAGCAATCCACGCAGCGTTGTAACCAACGTTTCCTGCGCCGATGACAACAACGTTTGCAGGACGAACGCCAGGTGCACCACCCATGAGCACGCCTCTTCCGCCTTGTGGTCGCTCCAAGAATCGAGCACCAGCTTGTGTCGCAAGTCGTCCCGCAATTTCGCTCATTGGGGCGAGCAAGGGAAGTGAACCATCTGGTGCTTGCACGGTTTCGTATGCAATTGCCGTGGTGCCCGAAGCAATCAGCGCCGTTGCAACTTTCGGATAAGCAGACAAATGCAAATATGTGAAAAGCGTGAGGTCGTCGCGTAGAAAACCGAATTCTTCTTCTTTTGGCTCTTTGACCTTGACCACCATTTCCTGGGACCATGCGTCGGCTGCGGTCTTCACGATGGTTGCTCCGGCGGCTACAAATTCGGCATCGGTGATGGATGCCGCATCTCCCGCGCCAGTTTCTACGAAGACATCAATTCCCAATCGCTCAAACTCACGAACTCCATCTGGCGTGAGCGAAACCCGACCTTCCATGGTCTTGATTTCTTTAGGAACTCCAACTGTTTTTACCCCACGAGCAACGCTGCTTGTAGCCATACCCCATGTCTAGTCCACTGGGTAGTCTTGTGTCATGAAATCCTTTAATAACTTCATCAATGGCAAAGAAGTACCAGCTCGCGACGGACGCACGACCTCGGTTATCGACCCGGTAACAGGCGAGCAATACGCCACCGCTGCGCTGTCTGGGCCAAATGATGTTGATGATGCGATGAAGGCTGCTGCTGTTGCTGCGGAGTCGTGGAAGAACACCACGCCAGCAGTTCGTCAAAAGGCAATCAACGACATTGCCGATGTGATGGAAAAGCACATGACCGAATTGATTGAAGCAGAGATTGAAAACACGGGTAAGCCACGTGCAATTACCTATAACGAAGAAGTTCCACCGATGATGGACCAGATTCGCTTCTTTGCAGGTGCTGCGCGAATGCTCGAAGGAAAGAGCGCCGGAGAATACGTACCGAACTACACCTCATATATACGCCGTGAGCCAATCGGTGTGTGCGCACAAGTTGCGCCATGGAATTACCCGCTCATGATGGGAGTGTGGAAGTTCATCCCCGCAATTGCAGCTGGTAACACCACGGTGCTGAAGCCAAGCGATACCACTCCAGCGTCAACCGCGCTCATTGCAAAAATCATCGGCGACATTTTGCCTCCGGGTGTTCTCAACGTTGTATGTGGAGACCGTGATACCGGTCGTGCGATGGTCGACCATGACATTCCTGGAATGGTGTCAGTTACTGGTTCAGTTCGCGCAGGTATGGAAGTTGCTGCTGGGGCATCGAAGTCGCTGAAGCGTTTGCATCTTGAACTCGGTGGCAAAGCACCTGTCATCATTTTTGATGA
>JALQUZ010000075.1 GCA_023263695.1 Ilumatobacteraceae bacterium | reverse complement strand
ACCGCACTTGCAGAGCGCGAGGCCGCAAAAGATCGCAATGCATTGCTTGAAGAAAAGGGCGACGACGCCAACCATTCGACCGAAAAGATTGTGGAAATTCGTAAGACGATTTCCGGAAACTAAACAGTTAGTGGGTTCCCCACGTGCGAAACACCGTCGCATTTCCAGACAGAGTTACCGACTCACCGTTTCGTAACACGGCAGCTTGACCAGCTTGCATCGAAGTTGCGTTGCCAAAAGTGCACACCAGGATTTCCGCATCGTGCGAGGCACGCAATTCATACGTTCCCGAAACGTCAATGCGCTGGGTTCCAAAACGCGCGGTGGTTACTGGATATTGCCATGCACCGAGGCCAACTGATTCGGCCTCAATAAGCGGCGATGGAATGGCATTCATGTTGGCCACATGCAGAAACTCGTCGATGTTTACATTTTTTTGGGTGAATGCAGCGCGCACCACATTGTCGGACGAGGCCATCACTTCGAATCCGGTTCCACCTAAATACGCGTGCACGTTTCCGGCTCCTAGGTACAGCGCTTGGCCTGGGTTTAAACGCACGTGATGCATGAGCAGTGCAACCAGAATTCCACCATTGCCGGGATACATAGTTGCCAGTCGGCCTGCCCATGCGGGCATGTGGAGTGGCAATTGATGAGGGCTGGTGGTGAGCGCCCATCGCACACACTCTGCAAGTCCGTCGTCGGCAAGATGCTTGCCCAGTTCAGTCCAGCCAAAGCGCTTGCACAGTTCGAGATTTTCGTCATCACTGCGAAATCCACAAATCGCTTCGAATGGCGACATGGCAATGAGCAGTTCGGGTTTTGCAGATGCGTCCCGATAAATACGCAGAGGGGAGTCGAGCGAAATTCCTATTTCGTTTTCTTGTTGATATCCAGACTGCGCTTGTTCGTCGGTTGGATGGGTTTGCAGTGACAATGGTTTTGCTGCCGCGATGATTTTTACTAGGAACGAAAGCTCGCCTGCATATTGCGAAAGCGGTTGGTTTCCCGTTGCGGTTTTAACCAGCGATGGCCCAGAGCGGTGTGTACCAAACCACAGCTCTGCCCATGGTTTTGCATCAGGTTCCACTCCAAGAAATTCGGGAATCGTCTGTTGATCGCCCCAGTCGTAATGATGAACTACTCCGCGGAGGAGTTGCATGGTGTTTACTTCCCGCGAGCCTGAGCGACCAACTGTGGGCCGACTTGCGCAATCGGAGTTTCAATTGCGGTTCCTGCAAAGCGGTCACGTACTTCGAGCGTGCCGTTGGCAACACCTCGACCTGCAACCACGATGTTGGGAACACCAATAAGTTCTGCATCTTTAAATTTCACACCTGGCGAGATTCCTTGACGATCATCAAGCAATACTTTGAGGCCAGATTCTTCGAGTTCGTTGGCTAACGACTCTGCAGCTGCGGTAATGGTTGCATCGTCTTTTCCTGCAATCACAATGTGCACATCAAACGGTGAAACTTCGAGCGGCCAGCGCAGTCCACTGTCATCGTGCATGGCTTCTGCAACTGCGGCTACTGCGCGTGAAACACCAATGCCGTAACTGCCCATGGTGACGGTCTGCTGCTTGCCATTTTTGTCAAGCACTTGAAGGCCAAGTGCTTCTGCGTACTTCGGTCCAAGCTGAAATACGTGGCCAATTTCGATGCCGCGCTTAATGGTGAGAGCAGATCGACACGTTGGGCATGTGTCGTCATCGCGAATCTCTGCAACGTCAAGCGTTCCATCGGCTGTGAAGTCGCGACCGTTTACCAAGTTCATCACGTGCTTGCCGCTGCTGTCTGCGCCGGTGATCCATGCGCTTCCCGTAGCAACTCGTGGGTCGAGCATGTAGCGAATACCCGATGCATTCTTCGTTCCAAGCACGCCCGGCCCGATGTAGCCCTTCACCAATGCAGTGTTCGCTGCAAAATGTGATTCGTCGAATGCTTCAACTTCGGCCGGCGCCACTTGAGCTTCTAATCGTTTCAGGTCTACTTCACGATCGCCGGGAACACCGATTGCTAATGCTTCAAGTCGACCATCAGGATGACGCAAATTGACGACAACATTTTTCAGCGTGTCGGCAGCAGTCCATTGGCGACTACTGAGTTGTAAGTCTTCGCGTGCGTTAAACAAATCTACAAGTGTTTGAATCGTTGGTGTGTTTGGAGTGTCCACTACCTTCGCGGCTGCAGTTGATGAGAAATTGATTGGGTCTGCAACGCCTACGCGCACGGCTTCGGTGTTGGCCGAATAATTACATGCGGTGCATTGCACGAATGTGTCTTCACCAATGTCACACGGAAACAAGAATTCTTCAGAAGCTGATCCACCCATTGCGCCAGACATTGCAGACACGATGGCGAACGGCAAACCAAGACGCTCAAAAATACGAATGTAAGCATTGCGGTGTGCGTCGTAGCTGCGCTGCAAACCTTCTTGGTCGAGGTCGAAGGAGTACGAGTCCTTCATGGAGAACTCGCGACCACGCAACAAGCCGCCACGCGGACGAGCCTCGTCGCGAAATTTGTTCTGAATTTGATACAACCACACCGGTAAGTCCTTGTAACTGGAGTACAAATCCTTTACGAGCAGGGTGAACATTTCTTCGTGCGTTGGTCCAAGCAGGAAATCAATTTTGCGTCGGTCTTGTAAGCGAAACAGGTTGTCGCCATAGTCGGTCCAGCGGCCCGTCACTTCGTATGGCTCCTTTGGCAGCATGGCGGGGAAGTTCACTTCTTGGGCGCCAATGGCGTCCATCTCTTCGCGAATGACGCGGGCCACGTTTTGGAATACGCGGAAGCCAAGTGGCAGCCAGGTGTATCCGCCGGGGGCGGCGCGACGGATGTATCCCGCCCGAACCAAGAGGCGATGGCTCGGTACTTCTGCGTCGGCTGGATTGTCCCGAAGAGTGCGTACGAACAGGGTTGAGAGGCGTTGAACCACGTGCGAACCTTAGTTTACGGGGATATAATTTTTGATGTCCTTTGAAAGTCAGTGACTAAAAGGCGTGGGTTTCGACCCACGCCATTTGTTTTTTCTAGGGACGGTTTAGGCAGCGGTTTTGCCAACCTTGATGGAAATCGGGGGAGCGAAACCCTTGAGAGTAGGGAGAGGAGGTTGAACATGTCGATTACCCGTGGAAGCGCTCAGTCGAGCCCTGTTATCGAACGTGTCCTAGCCCTCATCAACCCCATTGTGTCCGACCTCGGTCTCGATCTGTATGACCTTGAGTATTCGGGTGGAATCTTGCGCGTCGTTGTAGACACGCAGCCAGGTGGCCCTGAAGGCGTCAGCCTCGACAACATCGCTCTCATTACGCGCTTGGTGTCGCGCGAGTTTGATCACAGCGATCCAATTCCTGGTCGCTACACACTTGAAGTTTCTAGCCCAGGTCTCGAGCGCACCTTGCGCGAACCTCGCCACTTCCAACGTGAAGTCGGTAAAACCGTTGCGGTGAAGTTGGAGTCGCCGCTTAATGGCGAACGTCGTGTGCAAGGCGATCTCATCGCCGCAACCGAAGAAGGCATCACGGTGCGGTTGGCCGACAAGAACATGACGGAAGTCAACATTCCTTTTTCCATCATTGACCGCGCAAAGACAGTTTTTAATTGGGGTCCGGCACCAAAGCCTGGCTCGAAGAAATCGAAAGAAGACGGAGGCAATGCATCATGAGCAATCTTGATATGACAGAAGCAATTCGCATGCTCGCCGGAGATCGTGGTATCTCCGTTGACTCGCTGTTGCAAGTGTTGGTGGAAGCTCTCGCAACGGCGTACAAGAAGCGCCCTGGAGCAGCTGAAGAAGTCATCGTGGGTATCAACCCAGAAAACATGGACATCACGTTCACGGCATACGACGTAGACGACGATGGCAACTGGATCAACGAGCGCGACGATACGCCGAACAAGGCCGACCTCGGTCGCATTGCTGCGCAAACATTCCGTCAGGTGATGAGTCAGCGCATTCGTGAAGTAGAACGCGATCGCAAGTTCGAAGAGTACGCAAACCGCGAAGGCGACATTGTGTCTGGAATCGTGCAAAAGACCGACACCAAGTACACCTTGCTCGACCTTGGTCGCGTAGAAGCGTTGTTGCCACAAGCCGAGCAAGTGCAAGGCGAAGTGCGCGAACCAAATGCGCGTCTAAAGGCATACATCGTGGAAGTTCGCAAGACACCGAAGGGCCCACAGATTGTGGTCAGTCGCACTCACCCAGGTTTGATCAAGCGTTTGTTTGAGCTTGAAGTACCAGAAATTGCTGATGGCGTTGTCGAAATTAAGGCTTGCTCACGCGAACCGGGTCAGCGCACAAAGATCGCAGTGTGGTCTAACGATCACAACGTCGACCCAGTGGGTGCCTGTGTAGGCGCTCGCGGTGGACGCGTGCGCATGGTGGTTACTGAATTGCGCGGCGAGAAAGTTGACATCATTCCATTTAGCGAAGATGTTCGCGATTTCATTGCAAAAGCAATGTCGCCTGCCAAGGTCACTGAAGTTCGTTTGAGTCAAGACGGCACGCAAGCCGATGTCATCGTTCCTGACTTCCAGTTGTCACTTGCAATCGGCAAGATGGGCGTGAACGCAAACTTGGCTGCTCGTCTTACTG
>JALQUZ010000074.1 GCA_023263695.1 Ilumatobacteraceae bacterium | reverse complement strand
GGCGGGAGCTTTGAGCGCAATTGTCATATCCGTCGTACTTGCCTACCTCGTCACCACACTGACGAGCTTGCTGAAATAGCCAACATGGCTCAAATTCCAAAATCCACGACGTTAATCCAAGTTAAAGCTGTAGTAACCGACTTTGACGGTGTTCACACCGACAACATGGTCTATGTCGACGAAAATGGAAATGAAAGCGTGAGATGTAACCGCTCCGATGGCATGGGTATTGCGGCGCTAAAAGAAGCTGGGTTCAAACTGCTCATACTGTCTAAGGAACGAAATCCAGTCGTTTCGCGGCGTGGCGAAAAATTAAACGTTGAAGTCATTCAGGGCTGTGACGACAAATTGGAAGCGTTAAAAAAATGGCTTACCGCGCAAAACATCTCTCCGGAGCATTGCATTTATGTTGGAAATGACATCAACGATATTGAGTGCCTGCGGTTCGCTGGGATCTCAGTTTCACCAGCTGACGCACACGAATCAGTCAGCCATGTTGTCACCTGGAAGCTTTCAAACAAGGGTGGACGTGGAGCAATTCGCGAAATAAGTGATGTTCTTATTGAAGTTAGAAACGGGGAGAAAAATGACTCGCATACTTGAAATCAATGGCAGGAAAATCGGTGACAACTTTGCTCCATTAGTGATTCCAGAAATCGGAATCAACCACGGTGGAGATATCAAACGCGCAATTCAAATGATTGATGATGTTGCCGACGCTGGTGGTGAGTGCGTGAAATTTCAAGCACACTCTGTTGATGATGAGATGATTCCAAATGATGTTGTTCCAGCAAACTCCACTCGTTCAATTTGGGACATCATTGCTCAGTGCACGCTGACAAACGATGAGGAGCTTGCCTGCAAAAAACATGCTGAAGATCGCGGACTATTTTTTCTCTCAACTCCATTTTCGCGAGAAGCAGCCACGAGGCTCGACAAATTAGATGTACCTGCATTCAAAATCGGTTCTGGTGAGTGCAATAACACACCATTGATTCGTCATATTGCTCGTTTTGGCAGGCCAATCATTGTGAGTACAGGAATGAACGACATCGAATCCGTGAAGCGAACTGTTGAAGTTCTCGAATCAGAAAATGCTTCCTTCGCACTTCTTCACTGTACCAGCATGTACCCAACGCCGTACAACAAGATTCGTCTTGGCGCAATTACTCAATTGCGGGAACTTTTTCCCAACACCGTCATTGGAATTTCTGATCATTCATTGTCAAACTTGCCTTCAATTTCTGCAGTTGCATTAGGCGCATCAATTATTGAACGCCACTTCACAAGCGACATGAGTTGGATAGGTGAGGACATTGAAATTTCCGTTGACCCAGCAGGGCTACAGGAACTCATTGAAGGATCGCGAATTGTTCATCAAGCAACTGGTGGTTCAAAGACTGTGCTTTCTGAAGAACAACCCACAATCGATTTTGCATATGCATCTGTTGTTGCAATTAAAGACATTTCTAGCGGCGAAACACTCACCGAAGAAAACATTTGGGTGAAACGACCAGGAACTGGTGAAATACTTGCTTACGACTTGGAAAAAGTATTAGGCAAGAAATCAATTAATGCAATGCCACGTGGCCATCAGTTGGGTTGGTCTGATGTCGTCTAGTAAACACATTGCGTTTCTTACCGGAACACGCGCGGACTACGGAAAAATAAAGCCGCTCATACTTGCTGCTTCACACGAGGGTTTTAAGGTCTCCGTCTTCGCAACGGGAATGCACATGCTCGAGCGATTCGGTTCAACTATTCTTGAAGTTGCTCGAACACTGCCGGAAACCGTACGAATTATTCCGTTTGAAAATCAAATACTTGGCGATCCGATGGATGTCGTTGTTGCGAACACCATTAAAGGGCTTTCACATTTCATTCAAGAAAACCAACCGGACCTGCTGATAGTTCATGGAGACCGACCAGAAGCATTAGCCGGAGCAATTTCTGGAGCTCTTAGCAATACACGTGTAGTGCATATTGAAGGTGGCGAACTTTCAGGAACTATTGATGGTGTTATTCGACATGCGGTGAGCAAGCTCTCTCACATTCACTTAGTGGCCAATGAAGAAGCCAAAAAACGACTACTCCAACTGGGTGAAGACAGCAGCACAATTCACATCATTGGCTCACCAGACCTCGACATCATGCTCTCACCCTCGCTTCCAACACTTGCCGAAGCAAAATCACGCTATGGAATTGAATTCGATTCGTACTTCATCGCAATTTTCCATCCAGTAACCACCGACCTTGAAGCCAGCGCAATTGCGGCGACGGAATTTGTCAATGCGCTTATTGAGTCGGGTGAGAATTTTGTTGTCATTCACCCAAACAACGACACTGGATTTGAACGGATTATTAATGAGTACAAACGGCTGGCGGGCCACAGCAAGCGATTTAGGCAATTTGAATCCTTGCGGTTCGAACATTTCCTTGTTCTTCTCAAAAACGCACGTGGAATGGTCGGAAACTCAAGTGCTGGTATTCGCGAAGCGCCGTTATATGGAATTCCAAGTATCGATGTTGGCGATCGCCAACGCGGTCGTCACGACAGTGCGTCAATTTCGCAGGTCCCAGCGCGCGCTGATGAGATCGTCGCCGCTATTCAAAGCACTAAACAGCAAGGGCCAACGAATTCGGAACAAGAATTTGGAGACGGTAAATCAACTGAACGTTTCACCGCATTGCTCCACTCAGGTGTTTTGTTTGAAGCTCGAGTGGACAAAGTATTCGTTGATCTAAAGGATGTGATGTAATGACTTGCATCGCAATTATCCCCGCACGAGGTGGATCAAAAGGTATTCCAAACAAGAATCTTGCAGAAGTAGGTGGACAATCGCTTGTTACCAGAGCTGTAAATTCTGCTATTCAATCAGGTGTAATTGACGCCGTAGTCGTCTCCAGCGATGATCGCAACATTCTTGAAGCTGCCAAAATTGCCGGCGCTATTGCAGTTGAACGTCCTTCTGACCTCGCAACTGACACTGCTGCAATAGAAGATGCGATTACACATGCTCTGCAGAAGTTTTCAGAGAGTCATCCAACTCCCACAACCCTGGTATTGCTACAACCCACTTCACCACTTCGACAAGCTTCATCAATTAGCGATGCCGTACTCCTCTTCAATGAAAACGGCAGTGTGGGCAGCGTCTACGGAGTGACAGAAGCCGAGCATCACCCATATAAAACCTTTATCGCTAATGATTCCACCTTGCTTCCTGTGGGAAGCATTGAAGACCTCTCACGCTCGCGACAAGAATTACCAAAGGCATACCGACAAAGCGGGAGTATCTATGTAGTTGGTGTTCAAGATTTTCTTGAATCAAATTCATTATTCGTAAGTCCCGTGCGCTGGATAGAAGTGGGTCGCGAAGAAGCCATCGATGTAGACACCCCAGCTGACTTGGAAGCTGTTCGCCAAGCAGCACGCAATGCCAATGGCTAATTTCAAACTTTCATTTGCTCGACCAAAAAAGCAACAGGTTGCCCTAGTTGATGCATCCGGAATCAGCATTCTGAACGAGTACATTCCGCAACAACATATTTCCATCGTTGATATTGAACACATGAATGTGTTTGCTCTTTTGCGAATGATTGTTGCAGGAAAAAAATCGCTTTTCGATTACACCATTGCCTACATCAAAGTATTCAAGCCACGATTTGTGGTTACATTCCTTGACAACAATGTCGATTTCTACAAACTTGCTTCAATTTTTCCAAACGTTAAATTCATTGCAATTCAAAATGGCAGCAGGGCAAACTACGCAAATCAATTGAATAGCGGATTCTTTGATCTTCTAAAAATCGAATCAGCCAAGCACAAACTCTCTGCACATGCGATCTGTGTTTTGGGAACTTCAGCCGCAGATCAGTACACGAAATATATTCACGCTATGCCGGTGGTTACAGGGTCTTTAAAAAACAATTTGATCGGTGACCAGATCAAGCCAACTGAACATTTTGACATTGTTTACGTTTCACAACACGCTCCATTCGAAATTCCAAATTCAGAAGTGAAATTCTTCTTCGGAAACAAATCGGTTACTGCCGAAGAGTTCTACGTCATTGAACAAAAAATCGTTCGTTTTTTGGCCGCGCATTCAAAACGCACAAACCAATCCTTTGCGGTGCTCGGTAAGCGAACCGAATCAAGCCCGTATGAACGCAAGTTCTTCAATACCGCCGCCAGTCCAAACGAAATGCGGTTCATCCCACGAACTTCAGAAACCTCTACATACGAGTTTTGTAATTCCGCATCGCTCATTGTCACGACAGATAGCACGATTGGCTATGAATTTCTTGCTCGCCACAACAGGGTTGTGTTTTTATCCGGACGGATTAATGCCATTAGTAATGAACTTTCGCGCGAGATACACGACACCGATTTTGGCTTCCCGCTTGAACTTGGGTCCTCGGGTCCATTTTGGACAAACAGCGCAAACGAGTCTGACTTCGAGCAAGTAATTGGGTCGGTTCAATCCATGTCTGATGCTCAATGGGCAACTGCCATTAGCCCATACAATGATGTACTGATGGCGTATCAGCCAGGAAATTCTGCATTCATTCAGATGCTTCAAAATGAGGGCATCCCATTAAAGAACGAGGGGTCACAACGTGCTTAGCGGTT
>JALQUZ010000073.1 GCA_023263695.1 Ilumatobacteraceae bacterium | reverse complement strand
TATGTGAAGGACAAATTGAAGAACTTCGCTTCACCTACAACGTGTCGCGAACCATTCCTTCATACTTGTTAAGCATTGAAGGCAAGACAGCATCGTTATATTCAACTGCGGCACGCATTGGTGGACTTGTTGCTGGTCACGATGCAGGAGTGGTTGATGCTCTCACCAACTACGGAACATCGTTTGGCATGTTGTTCCAAATTATTGATGACATTTTGGATCTCACCGCAACAGATGAAGAGTTGGGCAAGCCGTCAGGTCATGACATGGAAGAAGGCGTGTACACGCTTCCGGTCATGCTCACGCTTGCTTCCAACGGAAAGTCATCTGACGAATTGCGCAACATGTTGGGCAAACCACTTTCGCAAACTGAGCGACTTCGTGCACTCGAAATTGTTCGCTCGGGCGATGGATTGCAACGAGCAATTGAGACCGCAAAAAGCTATGTGCAACTTGCCGAAGCAGAATGCAATCGCATGCCGCAAGGCGAGGCAACCGATGCGTTGCGTGCCGCGCCAAGCGCGTTGCTTAGTTCTGTAATTCGCTAATTGCCTTTGCTGCTGCAAGACCTGAAAGAGCAGCGCCTTCAACCTTTGGCCTGCTCATTGCATCACCAGCAATCACCAGCGATTCATGTTGCCAAAACCGTTGTGGCCAAGGTGCACGCGGAGTAGCAAATCGCCACTTCTTCACCTGGCTTTCAACAATGCGTGCATTGCCAAGGAAAGGCTGCGCGTGGTGAATCAATAATTGATGCATTGCATGCGAATCGTCGTCCCAATGGTGTTCGCTAAACCCAGGGGAAAAGTGCAAGGTGAGTGCGGGAATATGCGAGATGCCCTTCATGTAATTGTCGGCCACAAACTGCAACGATTCACTTGGGTTTTGCACACCACCCGGTGCCGGCACAGCACTTTCACCATCAAGAACAGCAAGCAGGCCTATGGTGCGGTCATATTCACATGTGAATAGCACTTCGGGAATGTCAATATGAGCGGTAATCAGTAAGGAATATGCCTGAGGCAAAGGGCAGGTAACCACTAATGCATCCGATTGGAACACTGTTCCATCATCGATCTTTATTGACCACGACGTGTCTTCGTTTCGCGTTACTTCAAACACGAAGGTATTGCAATGAATATCTAGGCCTTTCGCCAAGTGTTTAGCAATGCCATTCATGCCATGCGTGCCGATGTATCGAGGGTGACCGTCTTGGATGGAAAATCCCTTGCACCATTCGCGAACTATTCCTGCTCTAACCCATTGTTGAACGTGATGGTCAAATTCAGGTTCGCGAACGGTAAAAAACTGCGCACCGTGGTCGAGTGTTGCGTCGCCAATGCGACGCGTTGCCAAACGACCACCAGGGCTTTTTCCTTTGTCCAGCACCACCACATCGTGTCCGTTGTTATGTAGTTGTTGTGCCGCCATCAGGCCAGCGAGGCCTGCGCCAATTACGACAACGCGCATAGTTATGCAGTCAGTTGTTGTTCGACAACGCGCGCAAGTTCGGTGCGCTGCAAAAACTCAATCAAGATCTTGTTAAAAGTAGTTGAGTGTTCCATCATTAATCCGTGTGCTGCACCAGAAATAACCACTAGCTCGGCATTCGGAATTCGCTCAGCAATTTCTTCGCTATCGCCGCGTGGTGTGAGGATGTCTTGATTGCCAACGATGACCATGGTTGGTGCCGTAATGGTGGACAATTGATCGACGAGGTCTTCACGAGTGTTCAAAATGGCGTCTATTTGTGACACGAATGAATGGCGCGGGCGAAGTGCTGCAAGAGGTCCCATCCAGGTAAATGCGGGAACCAATCGGCGAAATGATCGTGGGCTCATGACCCATTGCGCGGCTTCCTTGCCCACTTCGATCATGCCTTTTTCTTCAGCAGTTTTTGCCCACGACTGCAGCAATTCTTGACGCCACGGATGATTGCGACATGCAGTGCATACCAGTGTGAGGGAGCGCACGCGATGCGCATGCTTGACTGCAACGATTTGGCTAATGACGCCTCCCATTGACGCTCCAACAACATGTGCGGTTTCAATGCCCGCTGCATCGAGTACCGCGATTGCGTCCTCTGCCATTTGCTCAAGCGTGAATGGCTCGGTGGGCTTGTCGCTTCTGCCCGCTCCGCGGTTGTCGAATGAAATGATGCGAAACCGTGTAGCCATAGCAATGCGTTGCAAGTTCCACGCATTTTTGCTGGCACCAAGCCCTTGAATCATGAGCACCGGCGTTGCACCAGGCTTGCCCGTCACTTCGTAATGAATACGCGTGCCATCTGTTGCAGAAATGAATGGCATGGTTATGCAACCTTGCGTGTTGGCTGAATGCGAATGACGCTTGGCCATTCATATAAACGTGTGAGTACTTGTTTCGTGGAGTGCAATGGCTCAAAGTTCAGCATGTGCAGCATGGATTCCCCCGATGCCAAACGACCATGCGAAAGCAATTCAACAACGTGTTCAGGAACTGGTGCTCCTGCGATTTTTGCCAGTGACTTTGCTGCCCACCAACCTGGTCCAATAGTTGGAATAGCTAATCGATGTCCAACTGCTGCTGCCTGAGCAATGCTGATTGAGCCTTCGGCAACAACATTCACTGCACCATGTGGTTGGTGTTGAGTTGCGGAAACGAATGCCTGCGCCGCGTCGCCGTCTTCAATAACGGAAAATCGTGCAGAACCAATTGGGTTAAATGGCACTGCCGGCAAACGCAACATGCGGCCAAGTGGGCTGGGAACATGTGGGCCAACCACAGGAGCAAGCCGCAACAAGGTTGCGGTGGTGCCGCGGGCAATTGCCAACTCGCTTACTTTGTGTTCGAGTCCAAGCAACATATGTCCAAAGAGTGATTGTGGTTCGAGTAACTGACGTTCATTCGGAACCAGTGGTGAATGACCGTTTTTCCCGTACACCTCTATACCGCTGCGAAGCACTACGGATTCCAGTGCGGGAACGCGCAACGCTGCATCAAACACAGCGTGCGCAAATGCCTGCGTATGCATTTGCGCATCGTGCGAAGACAGACGAGCATCGGGTTCCCATACGCCTAAATGAATAATGACGTGTGGGTTTGCATCAACTATTCGTTGCGCAATTACATCATTTTCGCGCGGTTCAACAACATGCACCACGGTACGGCGCAATCTGCGTCGCGGTGGGTTGGCATCAATACCAACAATTTCACCGATCCACGTTTGCTCTTCAAGCAGAGCGCCAACACGAGAGCCAAGTTCTCCACCGATGCCGGTGACGACAACTCGGCGGCCGCTCATTACCGAAGTTCGTGTGCTCGAAGAATGAGTTCGCGCGATTCTGGGTCGAGCTGACGCCCACCTATGCGTTCAGTGAGAATGATTGCTTGCGGCGCATCATCAACCAAGCCAGACCAACGGATGTATCCGCCCATCAGGCCGACCAAGCGGTCGCTTACTTCTTCGGCGTGCACAATTACTTTGTTGTTATTTCGCAACAGGTCATGAATATCGTTGAAAAATAACTTAAGCCACTGGTCCATGTCGTCAAAATTGACCAATGGGCGGTGCCTGTATGGCATATTCAACTCGTCGTAGTTATGCAGGTTGTGTGGAGCGCCGATAATAGAAATGACGCAGCCGAAATCGTTTTCGCGGAGCCAAATAATTTCTTCTTGCCTACGCACTCGGCGGTGATTGGCGCCGAAACCACCAGGGCGTTCGCAAATTGCGAGTTTGTCTTTAATGATCCACGTGAGGTTTCGTGGGGTAATTCCAAGGGCCCACTTGCCCCGTAGCTTTGGTGGCATTAGCGGCTTTCCTCGTTGCGAATTTTGCTGGCGATCAACATCAGGCGAGACGATACACCAATAAAAACCCTCGATGTTTCAGAAAACCCTGTTTATTTGGAGGTTTCCGGTTCGGTAATTCGTAATCGTTGCTGGCTACGGCGCACCTGGCGACCAAGTCCAATGTCACAAGCGAGGGTGTTTCCTCGAGCAACGCCAAGCACTCGTTCGACCGTTGCACTGTCGGGAACAAGCGGGTTGGTGAGCCATGACCGAATTGCTCGACGAGACAACGCAATCGGAGCACTTGCTAACGCGACTGCATCAGTTGGGTCAAGTGCACTGGCTAGTTCATTCAATAAGTCATCGTCATCGCGAAGTAAGTCTGCTTGACGCGTAAGTACCGGAACCAAGTCGCGCTTTGCTAGCGATTCCAGCAATGGCAGCACTTCATGTCGAATGCGATTGCGCTGATATCGCTCGTCGTCATTCGAAGGGTCGTAAAACACTGCGATTCCCAATGCTTTGCACAGCGACTCGGTTTCGCTTCGGCGAATGTGCAGCAATGGTCGTTGCGCTGTTGGCTGCATACCTGCAAGCCCACGTGTTCCAGAACCACGGAGCAAGTTGATCAAAATAGTTTCCGCTTGGTCATCTGCAGTGTGACCTGTCATCACTCCTTGTGGTAGCACTCCATACCGTGCTTCACGTGCACGTGCCTCGGTATTTGCGCCATGCTCAACAGTCACTGTTCGAGATTCAAACCGTGCACCCAGTTGTGCTGCAAGTTGTGCAACCAGTTCGGCTTCAGTGTGCGAGTTATCGCGCAATCTGTGGTCCACATGCCATGCAGTCACATCCAAATTTGCGGCGCATGCAAGCACTAGTAGAGCTACCGAGTCGGCGCCACCAGAAACTGCACAATCAACACGTGAATTTTCAAGTGGAAATGTGCAACGCGAAAGTAAGTCGGTAACGAGAG
>JALQUZ010000072.1 GCA_023263695.1 Ilumatobacteraceae bacterium | reverse complement strand
AACCGGGTTACCACCTCACCGAGGACTTGGCAGAACAAACGATTGCGTGGATCGAGCGTCAACAAGTGTCGCGTCCAAATCAACCGTTCTTCACCTACTTCTCAACCCCTGCATTACATGCGCCGCATCATGTTGCGCGTGAATGGATTGACAAGTTCAAGGGCCAGTTTGATGCTGGATGGGATGTATTGCGTGAAGAAATTTACGAGCGTCAACTGAAACTCGGGGTCATTCCACCTAATACAGCCTTGACGAAACGCCCAGAACAAGTTCCAGCATGGAACGATTACCCAGAGCGTTACCGACCAGTCGCATCGCGTCTGATGGAAACCTTTGCCGGGTTTCTTGCGCATACCGATGCACAAGTTGGGCGAGTGATCGATGCACTAGAACGCCTGAACATTATGGACAACACACTCGTGGTGTACATCACTGGCGACAATGGTGCTTCTGCTGAAGGAACGATTCACGGAGCATGGAGCGCGCCATCGTTTCAAAACGGAGTCCCCGAAGATCCTGAATGGTTGCTTGAACATATTGATGACTTTGGTACGGCAAAGTGCGAAAATCATTTCAATGTGGGCTGGGCGTGGGCGCTTGACTCGCCGTTCCAATGGATGAAGCAAGTTGCCTCACACTTCGGCGGAACGCGAAACGCAATGGCACTTAGTTGGCCAAAGAAGATTCGAGATGCTGGCGGTCTGCGCGAACAGTTTCATCATGTAATCGACCTCGTGCCAACGATTTATGAGTTGGTGGGAATTGAAGCACCAACACATGTAAACGGCATTGAACAGATGCCAATTCATGGAACGTCAATGGCATATTCCTTTGACAATGCAAGCGCTCCAAGCACTCACACCACTCAATATTTTGAAATCTTAGGTAATCGAGCCATCTATCACGAGGGTTGGATGGCTTCTTGTTTCCATGGCCGTTTGCCGTGGATTCGATTGCAGGGTATGGAATTTGATGGCCCTCAAGAAGTGTGGGAGTTGTACAACATCAGTGAAGACTTCTCGCAAGCTGTGAACCTCGCTGATCAGTTTCCGGAAAAACTTGCTGAACTACAAGAGCTGTTTCATCAAAATGCAATTCAGTACGACATCTATCCATTGCGCGATGCAGGCTCGCCGCGCCATGGCGAGTTCGCAGTTCCACATTCACTAGATGGAATCAACAGGGTGACTTACACGCGGGCTCATGTGCGTATGCCCGAGAGTTCGGTTCTCAATGTAAAGAACTGCTCGTGGAGGATGACCGCGGAAATTGTGGTTCCAGAAGGCGGCGCACAAGGTGTGATCGCGTGCCAGGGCGGCAACATGGCGGGTTGGTCGCTGTATATCGATGAACAGGGTAAACCGACGTATCACTACAACTGGTTTGGACATGTCCATTCAGTTGTGGGGGACACCCAACCATTGAAAGCGGGACATCACGAGATTGTTGTGGGCTTTGCTTACGACGGAGGCTTTGGTGCCGGTGGCGTTGCAACATTGTTTGTAGATAATCGTGAAGCAGGAAGTGTGCGAATTGAGAAAACTGTGCCACTGGTGTATTCGATGAGTGGAGAAACGTTTGACATTGGTGTCGATACGGGTTCGCCTGTTGGTAATTACCCGCACTTATTCACATGCACGGCCGACATTGTTGGTGTAACGATTGAACGACTTGATGAGCCAAGCGCAGCAACCAAACAAAAAATGCGCGAAGGTGAATTTAAAGCGAGCATCAGCACTCAATAATTTCTCGACATCGTGCAGTTGTGCAAAGTCATGTCATTCGTCACAGACAGCATCTGAGCACGCTTCACTGCTTAATTGATCACTAAGTTAATTACATGAGAAAAATTATTACCTCCCTGTTCCTATCCGGTTTGGTGCTGTCAATTGCACCAATTACTTCAGCATCTGCCAAGCAGATTCCACCAAAGTCCTACTCAACTTGTGCAGAACTCCGTAAGGACTACCCGAACGGCATTGCAGTGGATTGGTACTCGCGTCAAACTTCAAAAGCTGAAGTGAAAAATGAGGTCTACAACCTCAACTACCGAAAGCTAGACAAGAACGCCACCGGTTTGATGTGTGCTCCAAAAACTAAGTAATTACTGAACTTTTCGTTCATAAGTAACTTTTCCTCGAAAAGTTGAAAATCCCATTGATGTGTACAGGTCGTACGCACCAGTGGGATTTTCTGTATCTACGTCGAGTGCCCCATGAGTTAAGCCGTCACGTTTGTATGCAGCGAGTGCGTGAGTAATGAGTGACTTTCCCACTGATTTATTACGGTGTTCAGAAAGTGTTGCCAGCTTGTCGATCCAACCAATGCGTTTCCCTAATACCTCATCATCGGACTCATACCGATGTGACAGCAATAGTCCAACAATGTTGTTGTTGGAATCGAGCGCAAAGAACGACTGATCAAGCCTTGCTGTAGACCCATGAACAAGTTGTTCCCAACCCGCTTCGCTCGTTGGGGTAGAACCCCAATGGTCGGTAAATGCCTGATTTTTTGTGAGTCGTGCTTCTTCGTCTCGCGAAGAATCCCAGGGCGCAATCGAATATCCAGGGGCAATGAACACTTCTGGAGCATTGATGAGATCAATAATTAAGTCGTCATTCCAGCGCACTGGATTCATTTTGAAATATTGGAAGAGCGATCCTGCGGTTGAATTTGTTGCACTCATATCGGTGCGCAGGTATTTGGGGATATTTCGATTTGTTGAGCGCAGCAGCAATTCACCATGCTCGGTTGCCCATTGCATAACCGCAGTTCCAACACCATTGTTCCGGTATTCAGGTTTGGTTGTGCCAAAGATGTAGCAGCGTTCTTCTTTGGTTTCTGAAGGCAGGAAAATGGTGTAACCCACACCAATGATGCGCGATTCGTGTTCGGCAACGATCACATCGTGTTCGAGAAAACAATATGGACCGCCAAATTCCTCTTCTAATTCGTCTGCTGACTGAACGAACACCAATCCGTCAAAAGACAAACCCTCAGAAAGCAAGGCGGCGATCTCAGGAAGTTCGGAATGAGATGCTTGACGAAGGTGAAACTGAATTGCTGACATTATTGCGAAGAGGTAATTCCTTGGGATTCCGCTTCAGCGGCGATAGTAAGCCAATGTTCTTCGGCAGCATCAACGGATTGTTGAGCCAGTGCAAGCTCTGCGCTCACTCGCGCGAGTTCAACATGGTCACTTCCAGCTGCAGACAATTCGCGTTCAAGCTTCTGTAATTTTTCGGTTGCTTGCGCAAGCGTTTTCTCGGTTTGTCCTAACAAACGACGCAATGTGCTTGGGCTTTTCGCTGGCTTCACCTTTGTTGGTTGTACCGAGTCAAGTGTCGGCGCAGATTTCAAGTTAGGTGCGGTTTGATTGGTCGTTTGCTTGCCTCGTTGTTGCAGCCAGCCAGCTATTCCGCCAACTACTTGGCGTGTGCCGCCTTCGCCGTCTAGCGCTAATACGTCAACAACTGTGCGGTCCAAGAACACACGGTCGTGACTAACCACCACCACAATTCCAGGCCAGTCGTCGAGGTATTCCTCGAGTGCACGCAAGGTGTCAAGGTCTAAGTCGTTAGTTGGTTCGTCCAACATCAATACGTTTGGTTGTTCAATAAGCGTGAGCAACAACTGTAAACGACGACGCTCACCTCCAGAAAGAGTGGATAACGGTGCGAATTGGGAGTCACCATCAAACCAAAAGCGCTTCATTAAATTGATGTCTTCAACTGAAGGGTTTCCTTTGTCGCCCATAACGGCTTCGCGCACAGTTTGCGAAAGATTGAGTTCACGCCCAAGTTGGTCGTAATAGCCAATCTTTACGGTGCTACCAACTTCAATGCGACCTCCTGTTGGCTTCAAACGTCCAGCAATGAGATCGAGCAGTGTGCTCTTTCCTGCGCCATTTGGACCAACGATGCCCAAACGATCGCCAGGTTCAAGTGTGTAATCAAATGCATGGATCACCTCGTGCTCTGCAGATTTTTCAGATGCTGGCCACGAAAATGCAATGCCTTGCAATTCAATTCCTTTTGAACCAAGTCGCTGACTGCCAAGCGACAAACCAAGTTCGCCTTGGCGTGCAGGGCCTTCTGCTTTGCGCGATACCAGATCTTTTGCCGCATCCATTCGCGCTTTTGGTTTGGTCGTGCGTGCAGGAGCACCACGGCGCAGCCATGCAAGTTCAGTGCGTGCCAGGTTTTTGCGCACTTGTTCGGCAGTTGCCGCGCGTTCTTCGCGTTCAATACGACCGGCTAGGTATGCGGCATAGCCAGACCCTGCAGTTTTGCTTGTTGGTACATGCATGTATGCAGAGCCACGATCGATTTCCAATACTTTGTTGGTTACACGGTCAAGAACGTGTCGGTCGTGTGTAACAAGCAATAGACCGCCACGGTATTGAGCCAACCATTCCTCTAAATAGGAAATGGCATCAAGGTCGAGGTGGTTGGTCGGCTCGTCCAAAATGAGCGCATCCCATTCATTTACTAAGAGTTGGGCGAGTGCAACACGTTTTTGTTGACCACCCGATAGTTCATCGGTTTGTGCATCGAGCAATCCGGACATTCCCAACTTGTCGAGCATGGCTTCGCCGCGCCAATCTTCACCAACTGCATCGCGCACCGTTCCGGCAGGAAGTACAGGTTGTTGAGCGAGAATGCCGATACGTGCGCCGCGTCCGCGATGCACCACGCCATTATCGGGTGAGTACTCACCGCTCAATATGCGAAGCAGTGTGCTTTTGCCGCAGCCGTTGAGACCAACGATGCCAATGCGATCGCCTTCTGAAAGTGTGAGGGATATATCGGAAAATAGCGGACGGTTAGGTCGGGATGCCGAAAGTTTTTGG
>JALQUZ010000071.1 GCA_023263695.1 Ilumatobacteraceae bacterium | reverse complement strand
AAGGAAAGTCCGAACAGGAAGCGGCAAACCTATTCCAGGCGGTCTATGACTGGCACGTAGAAAACCCTTTAGATGTGCGGTATTGCATCCAGCAGATTGGAAGTAGATACGCGGCGTAATTGATCGGCAGGTCCCAATGTCACACATTTGGGACCTGCGTGCGTATAGCAGGTATGACAAACATACCTAATCCAAAAATCACCCACATGGACATCCTGGTTGACCGTTCAGGCTCGATGGAATCAATTGCAAATGACGTAATTGGTGGATTTAACACCACCATTTCAGATCAGCAGGCAAATGGTCCGGATGCCAAGCTCACGGTCATCCAATTCGATTCGCAAGACCCAGCGGCAGTGATGTGCGCAGGTATTCCAATTTTGGAAATGAATCGACTTGATCGTTCGACATACCAACCGCGGGGTGGAACTCCATTGTTGGATGCAACTGGTCTCTTGATCGGTCGTATTCGCGTTGAGCAAGCAGCACGAGTTGCAAATGGTCTGGCAGAAGAAGATGTGGTTTTTATCACGATCACCGATGGCCAGGAAAACCAGAGTCGTGAGTACAACCTTGCGAAGATCACTCAGTTGATTAATGAGTGCAAGGCAGCTGGTTGGACGTTCGTCTACATGTCTGCAGACATCAATGCATACGCGGACGCAGCAGCAATGGGTTACGACCGCGGATCTACGCAACACTTTGCAGCAACTGCAGACGGCGCAGGAAAAGCATTCACGAGCATGTCAAGGAACATGTCAAACATGCGCGATAAGAAGCGTCGCATGGAGGAATTTGATTCTCGCGAGTTTTTTGAGACTGGCAAGGACGCAGAAGACAATTCATGATGAAGAAACCTGCAAGGTACATCATCACTGGAGTGGACGCGACCGGGGTTTCGACCCCGGTTCTTGCTCGAGTGAAGTGTGAAAACAGTTCCGGTTCATTCGAAAACATTTGTCCTGTTGAAGCGGTGCATGGATACGCACGAAACCAGAGGGAAGAGGGTTTCATCGTGAACGTTGAATGGTTATACGAAGTGCCGCAAGAGGCACAAAATTGGTGGGCAGAGTATTTCATTGCTGTAGGAGGCAAATAACAATGTGGGTCTTTACTGAAACAGGATTTGTAAGTGCAGTTCGCAAGCCAGAGGAACCGAAGTACATCACCGTGCGTGCTCGAGAAAAGCAATCGCTTGAAGTGCTTTCAGAGCTGGCAGAAAAGCCGATCATTGATACGCCGTACGGTGACTACGCCTATCGAGTACTTGTTACTGATGAAGTGTTTAAGGCCTGGCTGTCAACTTCGGTCGACATGTTGGATTACGACAACTTCAAGAATCGAGTGTGGGACACTCGCGGCGACGAGTTCCATGACGCTCTTGGAGCAGTGTGGTCAGCCATGTACAAACTGCAAGAGTAGAAGCTGCTCATTCGTAGGTGCGTAGGTTTCCTGGACAGTCTTTGGTTTCGCATCCAAAGTTTCCAATACCAGGAATCCAACTTCGGGTGAATTCGCTCCAGTGTTCGTCGTTATCTTGATCACCATTCCAACCACTGCAGTGAGTACACGGGTAAGGGTCTAGCCAAGATTGAACAGATCCATCATCTTCTTGATATCCGCTGCCTCCGCAGGCTTCACAAAAGTTCATCGGCTGATTGCAATCTTCGCAGACGTTGGGATTTGGGATTTCCATAATTATGCCGCTTTTGCTGGTGCGTTTCCACCGAACATTGGCCCCAACAGACCACCCAGGTGTTGCGCTTCTTTAACCAGACCGTCAAGTAGTCCGGTCATGTCCTTCGAATGCTCACAACGCATTTCGGCTCCCACAACAATCATGTTGTTGTCGCACCACACACGAACTCCAACTCGGGTGGTGTTCAAGCGGTTGATTTCACGGAGTAACTTCACGTTCTGCGTGACATTGTGAAGAACGGTTGACGTTGCGCGAATAACTGGTTCGGTTCCATCAAACAGTTGAATCCGAACGTTGACATCTTTGTATTTTGCTGCGATGAGTCCATTGTCGTGAACAAGGTGGAAAATCTTCTTCTCTTCCAGATACTCGACGACTTGGGGAAAGTAGATACCTGCTCCATCAAGACGCCGATCAAAATGAATCGTGAACTCATTTGAACTCACTTCTAGGTATTGCCCGATTTCAGAGTTGAATCGGATAGTGATTTCAGGATCCGAGTTGATTGAGAGTCGGTTCATCATGTCGTTAATCACTAAATGCCCCAAAGTGAAACTGCCACTGCCAGTAGTTTCTGCCGGCTGTTTAACCACCGTGTCGGGACAACCGATGTACGACCAGCTGCGCCTTAGTGTGATCGAATTTTTGTCAACAATGACCTGTCCGACGGGGGGTTGTGTGAACACTGCCATAAAATCGTCAAGATCGATTGGCATTTCTCCGAGAACACTGCAAATACGTTGAAAGTCGCGGAATTGAATTTTTGCAGTGACGTTTGGATCTTCCGAAAATGTTTTGAATTCTGGCGTTTTCGTGCTGACCGCCATTTGAATTTCACCGCCGGAAGACGACTTCACCGTCGCGGTATTTGAGTCAATTGTGATGGTGCAGGTTCCACCTGCGCTATTCAGTGAAAATGCGCTGATGAGAAGTCGACCAGGAATGAGGTATGAACCTTCAAATTGATGGTTTTCTCCTGGGATTGTGATCCATGTGTCGTTGCTGTTCATTTGCCATGTTCGAACACCATTGATACAGGTAACCAAAATGCCGCGGCCTTTGTCTTCCTCGAGCACAGACATGCGAACTGCCGACATAACGAGGTCGAGTTCGCTTTCTGGGATATCTCCAATGTTTACTTTCATGCTTCAACCTTTGTAGTGAATTTCTTCAGGACTTTTACTGGTGTATATCCAGTTGGGATCGTGTGCATCTCTTCAAATAACAATGCAAGGTCATTGTGCTTCAGGTCTTCAACCTGTGCGGTTGGTGCAACTACCTGAGGTGAATTTGCCTCGGTGAGTTCGGGTGTTGGATTGGTTGCCAACTTCGTTTCGTTGCTCATGGTGTGCTCCTTGCGGGGTCGGTGTGGTCAGTTGTTATCCCACGGGTGGGTCAGAGATAGTAGGCGAACACAGGTTCGCTTGCACGGCATTTAAGGGCCGAATTGATAAACGCACAAACTTGTTACAAATGTGCCCGAATTGGCCTTATTCCCAGTCCTGAGCCCAATCGTCCCAGTCCACCACGCTGTCGGCATCTACCTGAGAGGCCGCCTCAACGGTGGCCTGAACCAGGCTGGAGACGACGTCATGCACAACCTGACCGTTATTGGGCAGTTGGAAGTCCACAATGCAGGCAGGGGCAATATCTGGCTCTTTCCACCAGTCCAGCAATTGAGAGACCTCGAGCGGTTGCATCACTTTGCACATGATGTCCACGAGGAACGAGCGCTGATATGTGTTGTCGCCAGGGTTTAACCACAAGGTGATTTTTAACTCGTTGTACAAGTAGTTGGAATGAATAGCCCAAAGCGGAATTGGTTCTGCGGAGTGTGGATGGATCAGGCTCACCTTGATCATGCTGTGAGCTTCGCCACCAATACCTGTCTGAACAATTCCGGTGAGATTTTGCAGAATTGCAAATTGCTCAAATATTGCGGAGTACTCCTCGCTGCGTTCGTCAAACAACACGCGGCAGGTCATGGCGATGTTTTGAAGTGCGTCGCTTAACCAATCTGCGCGAGAACGAAGTAGTGAGCCGGGACCACTCACTCGCGACCTGCGAGGGGCACTGAGTGAGATCTGCTCGATTGCGTGAGCATGCTGGTGGGTGAGGCACGGGAATTCTTGGTCGCATGAAATGCAACGTGGGTCATTTTTCAGACCATTTGACATATGAATTGCCGAAATCACCCGTGCTAAATCCTGAGCGGAGTAGAAAGCCTCTCGAATGTTCATTGAAACCTCCCGTAGAAATAAAAGAGCACGTACTCACCAGGGTGAATACGTGCTTGTGGACTGTTTCAGTATGACAAATGGGTGTCGTAGAGATTATTTTGCGGTTCGCTTAGCCGGCTTGGTTGCACGGCGGGGGATGATGAGTGGTGGATCTAGCTTTTCTGCTTTTCCACGTCGATAGACCTGCGCCGGCTTGCCAGTACCAGAAGATGAGTGTCGTGTTTTTCCAGGAACTTTCTCAATGAACCCCTCAATCACTTCTGCTTTACGCGCAAAGTTTGCAGCATCAAAGGAAAGCTTCATCTTTTCTCTGGCCGACTTTTCGCCAGGTGTTGAGACACGCGAGGCTTTGCGATACTCCTCAACAAGCAGTTTCTGCACCTTGGAAAGTACATCTTGGTCTCTCGTCATCTTGCGACCACTTGATAGCCCCATGCGCATGTCATTCATGGGCATGCTCATCATGAGCTCGTTTTTGCTTGATTCGCTAAAGGCTTTTGAAAGCACGTGAATCTGTCGTTCAGCAAAGTTTGAGTCAGACTTTGATTCCTCTCGACGAATTCGGTCAGCGAAGCGGAGCGTGTCAGCGTCTGGGTTGTACGCGTGATGGAACATCACTTCATAAACATGTCGTAAGTCGCCAAGGGTGAATTCTTCATCGCAGAATTTCAAAGCGATAGGAGTTCGCTCCATAAGTTCACGTACTCGCGAAATGGCATCGCGAATCATTTGGTTATGGTCAAACTCCAAACGATTTGGGTCGGCAAGAACTTCAACTACGTCCATGAATTTTGCATTGGCTGCATCGCTTCCGGCAAACGGCGAAGCGAAGTCAGGGCTAAAAGCAACGTAAGCAATCGAAATGGTTCTTCCAGGTCGTGGATCGCGGCCAACAATTCCGTATGCGCCAATTTGGACCAAGTCTTCAGGTTTGACCTCAATCGCGGTTTCT
>JALQUZ010000070.1 GCA_023263695.1 Ilumatobacteraceae bacterium | reverse complement strand
AGCACCCTCGTCCAGTTTTTGTTGTCGGGTTATATTGCCACGCACCGACATTACGCCAGCAAGTTATCGTCCGTTGAGTTGCGCAATTGCAAGTGCTTCACTGAGCGTGCTTGCAGGCTGAAGTGTGAGACCTTTTTGCGAATAGTCACCGCTTGCAGGAACGATTGCTCGTGTAAAGCCCAAGCGTGCAGCTTCGGCAAGCCTGCGCGACATATGTCCAACGTGGCGAATTTCTCCGCCAAGCCCAACTTCACCACACACCACTACATCGCCAGGTGCTGGAGTGTTTGTTGCAGCAGAAACTAGAGCCAAACACAAACCCAAGTCGCTGCCAGGGTCGTTCAGCTTCACGCCACCAACAACCGATGCATACACCTCATGTTGCGACAGGCTGATTCGTGCGCGACGCTCGAGCACTGCAAGCAACATTGCTAAGCGACCAGGGTCGAGACCTTGCGCGCTTCGGCGAGCAGGTGCATTGCCCGAAGTGGCGTTGGTGAGCGCCTGCACTTCAACCAGTAATGGTCGTTGGCCTTCAAGTGTTGGTACCACAACGGAGCCTGGCGTACCGGGCTTGCGGTCGGCTAAAAACATTTTGCTTGCATCGGGAACACCCACCAAACCAAGTTCGGTCATTTCAAACAAGCCAAGTTCGCTGGTGGAACCAAAGCGGTGTTTCACCGCACGCATAATGCGTAATGCGTGATGACGTTCGCCTTCAAACGACAACACGGTGTCAACCACATGTTCAAGCACACGCGGCCCAGCAAGGCCACCTTCCTTAGTGACGTGCCCAACCAAAATGGTAGGAATGTTGCGACGCTTTGCTTCCTGAACCAACCGGTGCGCACAACCGCGAACTTGCACCACCGAACCTGGTGCAGAACCAAGTGCGGGGTCGGCAACGGCCTGAATACTGTCAATCACAATCAATTCGGGCTTCACTTTTTCGATTGCGGAAATGATGTTGGTAATGGATGCTTCGGACAACAACCAGAGATCGTCGCGTAGTGCGTGCAAACGCTCGGCACGCATGCGTACCTGTTGTGCGCTTTCTTCAGCGGTGACATACAACGACTTCGTTGGCCACGACGACAACAACTGAAGCAACAGAGTGGACTTGCCGATGCCTGGTTCACCGCCTACAAGGGTGACAGAACCGGGAACAAGGCCACCATCGAGCACGCGGTCGAGTTCGGAAATTCCAGTTGGCATTGGTTTGGCAACAGCAGCATCGAGTTGATTAATGGGTTGTGCTTCACCAGGTGGAACAAGTGCCATTCCCGCAGCAAGAGTGGTGACTTCGTTCGGGTCTTCAACGTCTTCAACGAGAGAGTTCCATGCTCCACACGAATCGCATTTGCCGGCCCATTTGTGATGGCTTGCGCCACAATCTCCGCAGTTATACACCGTGCGCATCTTTGCCATGCGCGAAACTTTAGGCGGTGGGTGTTCGTTTCGAACGGCGGAAGCGGGTGAAGAATACAAATCCGCTAAATCCGGCCATCACAACAAGCCACAACATGAGTAGCCAGAACAATATCGGCGAGAAAATACGAGCAACGGTGGAGGCCACTGCGGTGTTTTCGGTTACTGCAGCAACATCTTGCGAACTTCCGTCAAATGCCACATTCCAGGTAATGGCATCAATGCCATCCGGTGTGCCTGAAGTGGAGGTCACCTTGCCCGGCATGCGAGCTAGGAAGGTCATGCTGACTGCTTGACCAATGTCTTGGTTTGAGTCGGCAAGAGCCTGCTGATACGGGGCGCCGCCAATGAGTGATAGCAACTTGCCATCGGCGAACGCATTCATTCCACCGTTTACTTCAAGTTTTCCGTTCAGCGTGAACGTGGAATCGGTGTCTTTGCCATCGCGCGAAAGCGACATGTTTTTGAACGGACCGTATTCACCACTGAGTTGGTTCAACAGTGTGGTGGCCTCTTGCGGATTGTCAAAGTGGTGCGATACGCGAACTTGCAGTCCGCCTGTTTCTGTTGATGCAACATCGGACACTTTCCAGCCTGCAGCCTTCGCGTCTTCGAAACTGAGATCGTTTTCGATGCCAGGGTTGTTTGCAACAATCTCGGCATCAACAGTGGTCACCAGCGCAAGGTTGCCAGAACCATTTGGCTTCACCGTCAAGGTGACCACATTGTCTACTCGGCATGCGCCGAGCAGAACGACAGCAAGCAGTAAACCAATAAGTGGTCGTGCACGACCAACTACACGGCTACTGCTCACGTGCAGGTTCACTCAGGCGAAGAAGTGGTGCCTTCACCGGCACCCGCAAGTTCAACTGCCGATGGCGGCTTAAAGCCTTCGACTGCAGAGAACGTCATGCGTTGTTCGCCTTCGTTTTCTGGGTCTGGTTCAGTTGCGACCACCACAATTTGTCCCGCAGTGAATTGCTTGTTCAGCAATTTCTCCGATAGCGGGTCTTCAATGAGGCGTTGCAGTGCACGGCGCAATGGGCGAGCACCAAGTTGTGGGTCGTAGCCACGCTTCGACAACAACTCTTTTGCCGACTGAGTGAGCTCGAGCCCAATGCCTAAACCTTCCAACTGACTAACAAGACGCTTGCTCATGAGGTCGACCATTTGCACGACTTCTGGCATGCCAAGTTCGTGGAACACAATGACTTCGTCAATGCGGTTCAAGAACTCTGGACGGAAGTGACCCTTCAGTGCTTCGTTCACCTTGTCGCGCATGCGTGCGTATGACAACGCTTCGTCGTTCTTTCCGAAACCAACATTGGATTTACGCAAATCTTGAGTTCCCAAGTTCGACGTCATAATCAGCACAGTGTTGCGGAAGTCGGTGCTGCGACCTTGAGCGTCGGTCAAGCGACCTTCTTCAAGAATTTGCAACAACGTATTGAAGACGTCTGGGTGAGCCTTTTCAATTTCGTCGAACAACACCACCGAGAACGGTTTACGACGAACAGCTTCAGTTAACTGACCGCCTTCTTCGTAGCCCACGTACCCAGGAGGTGAACCGACCAAGCGGCTGACCGTGTGCCTTTCCATGTACTCCGACATGTCGAGCGAAATGAGTGCATCGTCGTCACCGAACAAGAAGTTGGCGAGTGTCTTTGCCAGTTCGGTTTTACCAACTCCAGTTGGACCCAGGAAGATGAACGAACCGCTTGGACGCTTCGGATCTTTCAAACCTGCACGTGTGCGGCGAATGCTTTGGCTTACTGCCTTAATGGCATCTTCCTGAGCAATGATGCGCTTGTGAAGTTCGGCTTCCATGTTCAACAACTTGGCGGTTTCTTCTTCCGTCAACTTGTACACCGGAATACCGGTCCAAATGCTGAGCACTTCGGCTATTGCTTCTTCGTCTACTTCGTCGAACAAGTCAATGCCACGAGCCTTTACGTCTGCTTCTTTTGATGCGCGCTCTTCAAGCAATGCACGCTCTTGGTCGCGCAAACGGCCAGCCTCTTCGAAGCGCTGCTCTTCAACAGCCTTCTTCTTTGCTTCCTGCACGTCGTTGATCTTGGTTTCAATTTCCTTCAAGTCGGGAGGAGTAGCCATGCGCTTAATGCGCAAACGGCTGCCCGCTTCGTCAATGAGGTCGATTGCCTTGTCTGGCAAATGGCGATCGGCAATGTAACGATCGGCCAAGTTTGCTGCAGCCACCAATGCCTGATCAGTAATGGTTACGCGGTGGTGCTGTTCGTACTTGTCGCGAACGCCCTTCAAAATTTCGATGGTGTGCGCAACTGCTGGCTCTTCAACTTTTACTGGCTGGAATCGGCGCTCGAGTGCCGCATCTTTTTCGAAGTGCTTGCGGAATTCATCTGTTGTGGTTGCACCAATAGTTTGAAGTTCACCACGAGCAAGCATCGGCTTCAAAATTGACGCAGCATCAATAGCGCCTTCTGCTGCACCCGCACCAACAAGTGTGTGAATTTCGTCGATGAACAAAATGATGTCGCCGCGAGTTTTAATTTCCTTCAATACTTTTTTTAAGCGCTCTTCGAAGTCACCGCGGTAACGGCTACCTGCAACAAGTGCGCCTAGGTCGAGGGTGTACAACTGTTTGCCGGTAAGAGTCTCTGGTACGTCGTTGCGCACAATCTTTTGAGCAAGGCCTTCAACGATTGCTGTTTTACCAACGCCTGGCTCGCCAATGAGAATTGGGTTGTTCTTAGTGCGACGCGAAAGAATTTGCATCACGCGTTCCATTTCGCGTTGACGACCAATTACCGGGTCGAGTTTGTTGTCTTTTGCCAACTGCGTGAGGTTGCGACCGAACTGATCAAGAATTTGACTGCCACCTTTTTCTTGTGGCTCGTCTTTTGCACCAGTAGGTGCTCCTTCGGATTTTCCAGAAGGACCCTGGTAGCCCGACAACAACTGAATAACTTGCTGACGAACGCGACTGAGGTCGGCGCCAAGCTTTACCAACACTTGGGCAGCTACGCCTTCGCCTTCGCGAATGAGCCCAAGCAAGATGTGCTCGGTGCCGATGTAGTTGTGGCCAAGTTGCAATGCTTCGCGCAGCGACAGTTCGAGAACCTTTTTGGCGCGTGGGGTAAATGGAATATGACCAGAGGGCGATGATCCACCCTGGCCGATAATTTCCTCAACCTGAGCGCGAACGGCTTCAAGTGAAATGTTGAGTGACTCGAGCGCCTTGGCGGCTACGCCTTCGCCTTCGTGAATGAGCCCAAGCAAGATGTGCTCGGTGCCGATATATGAATGATTGAGTAAGCGGGCTTCTTCTTGAGCCAGCACAACGACCCTTCGGGCCCTATCGGTAAACCGTTCAAACACTAGATAGACCGCCTTTTTTCTCGCTGCGAACCTTTGTTGAAGTGTACCTGTGGGGGGTGACGCCTTCCTGTTGTGCTTGACACACGCACGAAAAAGTCAGGGGTGTGAGGCGCTGAAAATGAGGGTTTTCTCGTACCTTCGTTCGCCGTTTCGCAAGGTGCCATGCCTAGCCTTATTTATATGGCCGTTGCCTCGCCACTCCTCGAATTGTCGCAAATGGATGCCGACCGTGACCGCGTGGAAGCCG
>JALQUZ010000006.1 GCA_023263695.1 Ilumatobacteraceae bacterium | reverse complement strand
ATCAGCGTGCTCTCCTGCATGTCATCCGCAATGTCGACCCCGGACGGTGCCGGTCTCGGCACGCTCGGACTTTCCGCCGTCACAGCCGAAGAGATGGCCCGAGATGCAGGATTCAGGAGATTCCGCCGCCTGGACGTCGACCATGCCGTCAATGCGTTCTACGAAATCAGACCCTGAGCAACGACGAGTAGAATTGACTCACCAGCGTTCGTAGCTCAATGGATAGAGCATCTGACTTCGGATCAGAGGGTTGGGGGTTCGAGTCCCTCCGAGCGCGCAGTTGATTTTTTGCTGAGTTTTCTTACGTCGCTAACCGTTGTATGTGAACGGAAATTCTTTAACGACAGATATTGGCGAATTTTGATCTTCGGGATTCTGATACATCAATTGAAATTTCCCACTGTCACCTACTTGAAGCTCGGAAATAGTGGTCGTTTCAACTTTTGAATAGTCCACCACACGATCGGCGTCATTAAAGTTTGCGGACCAACCGATGTAAAAGCCGTAGCACTCTGAGCCAACTTTTCTTACGTCGATGGCACAATTGTTTCCATGGGAGTCAAATAGCGAGAGAGTTACAGAGTTTCCATTCCAATCTTGAGTTATTTCAAGATTTGATTGAATAGAAGGAGCGACACTTTCTTGCACAGCAATAGTTTCAACGCTTACAGCGTCAGGTTTTGAATTGCACCCGGCAATCAAAATTGAAGCCACCGCAACAAACCCAGCCAATATTTTTTTCATCTCAATAACTCCAGTCAGCAACACTTAACCTTACTATTCTTTCACAACCCCGACCCAATAAACGTTACTTACTGGTCTTCCTTCCAAATAATTTGGGTTTCAAGCCCATTCCAGCGCGCCGCTGTTTACAGAAAAATTTTACGAATATTTCGATCTGGTTTCATTGACTGATTTCAACGTCTTTCCAAGTGGGACTCTGTGATTCACTACTCCACCTGGAAAAAATGCCTGAGTTTCAGATTGCTCACGAATTGTTGAAAATGCTTCATCAAGTAATTCTGGGGTCCACGCCGTATTCTGCGACCACGCCTGTTCAATGCTGAATGGTCGGTAAATGCCAACATCACGACCTTCAATTGCAAAAACTCTTCCGGTAAACCGACAGAGGCGACAGGCTAGGTACACGACAAGCGGAGCAATATGTTCCGGTGCGTGTCTATCAAAACCATCAATTTCCGGCATGAGGGAGAGAACAAATGCAGACTCCTTCACCATTCGGGTTCGCGCACATGGTGCAATCGCATTTACGCGAACGCCCAAACGAGCAAGTTCTTGCGCATGGCTAACCGTAAGCGCTGCAATACCGGCCTTAGCAGCTCCGTACACTCCGGCACCAAGATTTGGATGAAGGCCGGCTGCCGACGTGGTATTGATTATTGCTCTGTTTGCAGACGGCCCAATTTCATTCCAGTACTTTGCCGCAAAGTGACTTACCGAAAGTGTTCCCTTGAGGTGAACGTCAAGTTGAGTATCAATATCTTCTTCAGATAATTCGACCAACGAGCTTTGACGATTGTTTCCAGCATTATTCACAATCACATCAAGCCCGCCAAAATGCGATACAGCTTCGTTAACTATTGATTCGGCTCCACTCCAATTGGCAACGCTTTCAGCATTAGCAATCGCATCTCCTCCACGTTCAATAATTTCCTTGACAACAAGATCAGCTTGATTACCCGAATCTTTGTGACCGTTCACCAAGGCGCCAAAATCGTTGACTACAACCTTTGCGCCACTTGCAGCGAGGGCCAATGCGTATTCGCGACCGAGCCCACGTCCCGCCCCAGTGACTACCGCGACCTTTCCATCAAGCAAATTGTTTGAAATCATGGATTCGATCACTTACACAAAACTCAAAGATCTGTGCGACATACGCCAACTCTAATATTGAGTGCTTCCGAAGAGAAGACTGGCAGCAACCTTTCGGAGTTGGGCCAAGGTAATTCCACCTACGCCTTGAACCTGAATCTCTGTCGCCTTCATTCCAGGCTTCGCAGCAAGGGTGAAAAGCAAATACCCACCCATCCGAGATATGTCGGCTTTGGTGCAGTTACGAAAAGCCCATCCACCTAGCGATGGATCGCAATACACAAAGACACGTGCAACAACTCCCTGCACCACCACTTTGCGCAATTCCTTTGCCAACCCAGGGTCTGAACAACGATCACCCGACATCGTTTGGTAGACATCGATCTTGCGTTTGCCGAATCCGTAGCGCGTCGCAACCCAATTTTCCATTCCTGGTTGGCACTCCAGCAATTGAAATTGCTTGAGTCGAAGCCCAAGCGTTTCAGTTGGTTTATACACCCCGTAGGTGAGGCCTACTTGCGCATCTTCATAAGGATCGCCCGAACCCATGGCACCAACAGGAACAGAATGAACGGTAAGTCCGACGATCAATAACAAAGCGACGAGAACACGCTTCAGCACATCTGAACTGTACATCTCTATTTCAAACGAGCGAATTCACCATCCCAATGCTTTGCCCGCATTACGGGCAAATGTACGAAATCCCCTATTGTTTGATGCAGACGCTAAAGGAGATCGAAATGGGTCGAGCAGAACGCACTATTCCTTCCACACACACGGGAAGCCTCCCTCGCCCCGACGATTTGATTCAAATCATGTGGGCAGTTGGCGATGGAATCCCTGTTGATGCCAATGCACTTGATCAACGAGTTTGCAGTGCAATTGACGAAGTAGTTCGTAAGCAAGTTGAAGCCGGCGTGACCATAATTAACGACGGCGAAATGTCAAAGCCGTCGTACGCAACATATGTAAAAGATCGCCTGTCGGGTTTCACCGGCGAATCAGTGCAGTCGTACTTCTTTGAAGACCTTGTGGATTTTCCGCGCAGTGCCGAAGCAGTCGCGGGTAACCCTGGAAGGCGCAAACGAAGCGCTCCAGCTTGTACTTCTCGAATTGAGGTCATCGATAAGGATGCTGCGGTTAAGGACATGACGGAGCTTCGTCGAGCCGCAACTGCGAACAATCATCAAGAAATTTTCACAAGCGCAGCATCACCTGGTGTGGTCTCACTGTTTTTTGGCAATGAGTACTACAAGACTCGCGAAGAATACGTGTTTGCAATAGCTGAAGCGATGCGTTTTGAATACGAAGCCATTGCTGCAGCCGGCGCAATCGTGCAAGTGGACTGCCCCGACTTGGCAATGGGCCGACACAGCGCTTATGCCAAGCAATCCAAGGAAGAATTTCGCGCCACCATTCGCACCAATATTGAGGCGTTGAACCACGCAGTACGCAATATTCCCGTCGAGCAATTGCGTATGCACTTGTGCTGGGGCAACTACCCAGGCCCACATCACCACGACATTTCCATTGCCGACATCATCGATATTGTGTGGACAGCAAAACCACAAACTGTTTTGTTTGAAGGTGCAAACCCACGCCACTCACATGAATGGGCGGTCATGAAAGAACTCGGTGTTCCACAAGACAAGTTCATTTGCCCAGGTGTCATTGAGCCTCAGTCCAATTACATCGAGCACCCAGAAGTAGTTGCGCAACGACTAGAGCGTTGGGGTGAAGTTGTTGAACCAGATCGTTTGCTCGCAGGCGTTGACTGTGGATTCTCTGTGCACGTAGGCACCACCACTATCGACCCCGACGTGGTGTTTGCAAAACTCGCTTCACTTGCGCAAGGTTCTGAGCTCGCGGCAAAGCGCTTGTTTAAGTAACCCAGTAAATACAAAAGCCCGACCCAGTTTTCACTGAGTCGGGCTTTCGCAATTTCAATACCGCTTACGCGGTGGTGATTAGTTGTCGTCCTTTGGCTGATAGAGCATTCCGATCATGCCACCGTAAATGAGGTGCCAGATCAAAATTCCGAATGGAAGCTTCCAACCATTTGGTCCGTCCATCAAGAAAAGGCCATAACCCTGCTTGGCGACATATGCATAAGGAACAAGCACGCCAGCACTGATGATGGTCATGATGATTCCGTAGATAAGTCCCTTGGCAACGTGGCTCTTCACTGGAATTTGCTTGTGAGCAAAAATACCGAACAACATCGCGAACACGATGCCGTTTACGAAGTGAAGTGCTTGTCCTGAGAAGAACAACCAGCCTGCATTGGTACCGGCGATGGTGTAGTCCGCATTGAAGTAGCTACCCCAGCTTGGGCCATTGATTCCGAGTGCCAAAGCACCGTTGTACATTGGCCAAGGAAGCGTCGGAAGACCGAACGCTGGAAACACGTAACCGAAGTACGTGCCAAGTTGAGTTGCGATCAAACCAATGACGGCAAGGCCGCCTACTGGATGAGCTTCAACCCATTTGTGCCAACGCTGTGAGGCGCTGGGCGCAAGTGAATTTCCCATAATGAATTACCCCCAATATGTTCATGTCGGCGATTTGTCCGACTAACGGACAAATTACCACAGAGCGGACTCACCGTTGAGCAACCCGCCCACTAGGGATACCCGAATGGATACGGGCTATTGGGGCGGTTGGTAATCGATATTGCGGTCGACGTTCATATACACATCGATGCCAATGGGGTCGGTCTGCTCTTCAACTAAGTGGCCTAACAAACCAGCACATCGCGCGAGTAGCGCCACCCCACGCATGACCCCCATTGGTATTCCTGCATCGGCCAACACTGCACCACAGACTCCTGCTCCATTCAGAGGAAGCGTTTTGCCCAGCACTTGCGAATGCACACGGCCGATCGCTTCAAATAATGCAAGGTGCGAACCGAACAGACCTTGCTCGCGGGCCATTGCCATTAACACTGGCGTGCGCGGATCGCCTTGTTTATGTACTGGGTGACCAAGTCCGGGAACAAACTTGCCAATCTCTTTCTGTTTTTTCACAGCGTTGAGCGCAGCTGCATCCCAACCATCTTGAGTAGTCGGCGGTACTCCAATTTCTTTCAATTCGCGAGCAAGAAAATGTGCGCAGTCTTCAGTTACACCCAAGAATCGTGAACCTCCGCCAAGAAGGCCTGCGGCAAGTGCGCCTTGCAACGAATCTGGAGCACTGGCGTAAGTAAGACGTGCAGCAATTGCAGTTGGAGTGAAGCCATGATCGGCAAGAGATGCAAGTACGGCTTCAAACATCACCAATTGACCAGCAGTTGGGCGACGCTTGGTAATTAAGTAGTACGACAATTCTCCAAATGAGTACTTGCCAAGAATTTCGGTTGCAAGATCGTGGCCCAGCAACGTGATGCTGTCGGCATCAGAAGTTCCAAGTCCAGTTTTGTACGTTTGCTTCGTCGTCATCATTACCCCTTTGTAGAAAGCCAGTTGCGAATTTCATCGGTGTGTTCGCCAAGGTGTGGCGGCGGCATCGTGTAACTCAATTCTCCGTTGCTAAACGTAATTGGGTTACGTACCAAGTCTGCTTGGCGATCCCCTTCCCCAACCGAAACGCGCGGGCGAAGGCCCAGTTTTTCGGCGAGCTCGACTCCGTCGCCAATGGAGTTAATTGGACCACATGGCACACCGACATCGTTCAACGCATAGAACAAATCATCTGAGTTCCACTTGGCAAGTTGTTCCAACAACAAGGGTCGAAGCTCTTCACGATTCTTTGTTCTGTCAGCATTGATTTTGAATCGCGGATCATCTGCAACATGTTCAATCCCCAATACTTTGGCAAGTGCACGGAATTGCTTGTCGTTTCCAGCAGCAATGATGAGGTCGCGGTCTTTGGTAGGCAGTGCTTCGTACGGGAACAAACTTGGATGCGCATTACCCATGCGGAAAGGAACCACGTCGGCAAGCGTGTACGCAGCCGTTTGATTCACCAAACCAGACATCGCAGAAGACAACAAGTTCACTTCAACGTGCTGCCCTTTGCCGGTTTTGTTCTTCTCATTCAGCGCGGCAAGCACGCCGATTGTTCCGTGCAACCCAGCCATCACATCGAATACCGAAATTCCCGCACGAAATGGTGGGCCATCTGGTTCGCCAGTCAAGCTCATGAGTCCTGAAACCGCTTGCACAATGAGGTCGTAGCCAGGAAGCTTCGCTCCCTTGTCTGTTCCAAAACCTGAGATCGACAGGTACACCAAACCTGGGTTTGTCTTCGATGTTGACTCGTAGTCCAATCCGAACTTTTTCAACCCGCCCACTTTGAAATTTTCAACGCAAATGTCGGCCCGTTGCACCAACTCGCGGGCAAGCACCAGGTCTTCTTCTTTCCCAAAGTCAAGAACAATTGATTTCTTATTGCGATTGATCGACATGTAATACGTTGCGACATCGCCCTTTGTTGGAGGCACCCAGGTACGAGTGTCATCGCCTGCTGGGCTCTCTACCTTGATGACCGTGGCGCCCATGTCGGCCAACAACATGGTGCAATACGGACCAGCGAGTACGCGGGACAGGTCGGCTACCAATAGACCCTCCAGTGGTCTTGCCGTGCCATTAGTTGCTGCCATGGAAAACCGGCCTTTCTTGTTGAACCAATTGTTTGTGCCACAGTTGATGCGGAGATACATGTATGAGACCAAAGCCAAACGAGCCCGACTTTGTTGAAGCGTTAGCGCGCGGACTCAAAGTCATCAGCGCTTTCTCGCTTTCACACTTGGCACTTTCAGTCAGTGACGTCGCCGCGGCAACCAAACTTGCCCGCCCAACCACTCGCCGATTGTTACTCACTCTTGAATCACTTGGGTATGTTCGTGCCGCCAACGGCATGTACATGCTTACGCCGAAAGTTTTAGAACTGGGAACTGCATACATCAGCGCACAAGGCATGTGGGACATTGCGCGTCCACGTTTAGAGGCACTTGTTGAAAAAACTAAAGAGTCAAGCTCCATGTCACAACTTGTTGGTAGCGACATTGTGTACACCGCGCGCGTTCCGGTTCCAAAGATCATTGGAATGTCGGTGCACATTGGAACACGCTTCCCTGCATATGCAACCAGCATGGGGCGAGTTCTGCTTGCAGACTTGACCGCAAAAGAACTTGACGCGGTGTTGAAAATTCCTTCAGAGTCGGGGGTTGTACCGCGACTAAAATTTGTGCGCAAGGAACTTGATGAGTCGCTCGCCGAAATTCGAAAACGCGGATGGGCAATGTCTGATGAGCAGTTGTCGTTTGGCATCCGCTCCATCGCTGCGCCAGTCGCCGACGCGTCGGGACGAACCATCGCTGCAGTCAATGTCACAGTCAATGCTGCCGAAACGTCCATTGCAGTTCTGAAGAAAGACCACTTGCCGCTGTTGCTCAGCACTGCAGCATCAATTTCTGCAGACTTTTCGAACATGGCACTATTGCCAACTACTCGCCCGCTAGCGCCCTGATCCACGACTATTCGCCTGCCACCGCTAGGTGGGTTTCAAGAATGAAATCTGCAGTTTGTTTTGGAGCCGAGAAAAATGGCGAGTGATCGCAATCAATTTCAATTGAATAGTCAGCCCAACCTGCGCGCATTCGCTGTTGGTCAAGTCTGACCGCTTTGTCATCGGTACACACGACATAACTGCTCTTCGTATTCTTCCAAGCAGGATTCTCAATGGGTATTGCGGGAATCTCGCTCTTCATTGATCGACGATTTTCCATTGCGTATTGGGACAATCCCCGAGGAGACCTGTTGAATAGATACGCATCCGCGCCATCGGTCAATGACATCGTTCCATCCTGGGCAAATTCAAAACATGAACGAAACTCTGGGTTGCCCCAGTCTTTGTTCAACTCCAATTGCGATTCGCCAATTGCGGGCATGCGCGCCGCAATATGCACAATGTGTTGTGCTTCATGACCACCAACAGCGGCGGTTATGCCCGTGTAGCTATGACACACCACTGTTACCGGGCCAGTCATCGATGCTGTTGCTATTGCAGTGCGAAGTATTTCTGCGTCTTCGGCAAGCGATGTGAATGGAAGTTCAATCGCAGATACCTCAACATCATGGTGATTAAGTCGCTCGATAACCGGCAACCATGTCCATGAAGAGAAGAACGAACCGTGGACAAGAACGATCGACGATTCAGCCATGATGTTGGGGGTTCGTCCGACTTAGCGGTAAGTGTTGTTGCTGGTGTGGTCACCCGCAAGCCAACGCTTTAGCGTTGCGTGTGCATCCAGCTTGCGAGCAGCATTGATCTTTTCAGCGCCAGGCGCATCTGCAGTGAATTCCAGCAACATGCCGTTTGGATCTTCTGTGTACAACGAACGGCAGTATCCATGCTCGAGTACGTATGTGCCTTCTGGTTTCCACTGTGCCTTTTGTAGGCGAGCAAAAATTTCGTCCTGTGTCTTCGCAGAGACATTCAGTGCAATATGGCGGAACGGCGAAGGCGTGAGTTCTGGGTCAAACAAATCTTGATCGGATTTATTGGCGAACTGGAAGAATGCGAGAGCACTTCCGTCTGGCATTCCAAAGAAACAATGGCAATACACGCGCTCTGCACCAAAGAGCTCGTCGGTTTCTGACCACGTAGCAACAAGTGGAAGCCCGACAAGGTCTTCGTAAAACGCACGAGTGGCTTCTAGATCTTTCGACAAATAAGCGGTGTGATGAAGTCGAGTTGGTGAGTCAGTTGCAGACATGTGCAGTCTCCTTGGCAATGGTGTATTTGGAAATTATTTGGGCCCCGACAGATTGTCCGCTTGACGGACATTCTCCCGTACTGCGTACATTAGACCACGTGCTCAATCCTGTACAAGCAGGGCTCGGTATTACAGTCGTGCCGTGAATACCAATATGAAATGGGTGACCTGGGACCAGGCAGCCATTTCTGCAGTCGTCAGTTTTGTGGTTGCACAAATAGCAATTCGCTTCCCTGTTTCTCGGGTGCGGTCCTTCATCCAATCCACCAGCACCGAACTTGGGTTGATTTCGTTCCTCTACATGTTGTGGCGACTGGCCATGAAGCTGCCACTCGACAAACCATCTGGAGCCATTGAACGGGCACGCCAAATCGACCGATTCCAACAGTTCCTGCATATACCAAGTGAACTTTCGCTACAACACTTCGTGTTGCGCTTCGACTGGCTTGCTCGTTCAACCAATTTCTATTACGCGGTATTCCACGTTCCGGCAATGATCGCTTTTCTTGTATGGCTGTTTCTACGCCATCGCAACACCTACCCACATTGGCGAAGCGCGCTCGCCATGTTGACCGCAGCATGTTTAGTAATCCGTTATATACGTGTAGCACCGCCCAGGTTTCTCCCCGACCTCGGATACGTAGACCTCGCAACTCGCTTTGGACTCTCGGTCTATGGGCCCGTAGGCACCGGCGTGTCTGACCAATTTGCCGCAATGCCATCCATCCATGTCGGGTGGGCAGCAATCGTTTCACTGGGAATCATTTATGCGAGCACCAGTAACTGGCGTTGGGTGTTTGTCCTGCACCTTGTTTTCACTGTGCTCGCTGTTGCAGCAACAGGAAACCATTGGTGGCTAGATGGCGTGGCAGCAATTGCCCTTTTGGCACTCGCACTACGGACAGACACGCTCGTGCGAGCAAAATTGAGCAAGACTCGGTAATGCGCAAAGTTCTCGCCACTGCTCTTGTTATCACTGCGTGCCTGATGACAACCGGCGCATCAAATAAAACCAACTCTCCCACACTTGCATCAATCACATCCGAACGTGCGCGCACAAATTTTCTTACTTTTCTCACTCATGCACCGCGAGCCACTCCAAACGCAACGTTCACTATTGATCCGCAGTTGAAGAAGGTCTATTCAGATCAAATTGTCGCCGACATTCGCGCGAACGTAAGCATGTGGACCGATTTGCGAAATGCCTCAAAACCAATGAACGTCTACGCCGCCCCAACTCAGCATTTTCAATTTGTGTACAACTACATGAAACAGGTTTTGCCTGCTCAACAATTGGAATCGGGTTGGCTCGATGTAAAAGCTGAGCGTGCACGGCTAGAGCCAACGGGGTTCTTCGGAGGCGGAGCCCCTGGTGATGCAAAGAACGGCAACGCAGTACTCATGATCTATGTACCCAACGGTCGTCCAACGAATGATGACCATTGGAACTCGCTCACCAGCCATGAATACGTCCACATCGCACAACGCTCGGTGTTCAATGGAAGCATGGCGGCAATGCAGTGCTGGGTTCGTGAAGGGCAAGCAAATTTCATTGGCTGGAGTTATGCAGGTCGCACGAGCAAGAACTCATACAAACATGCCTGGAAATCACAATTGCAAGACCTGGAAAATGAGCGCGAGTACACACCTCAGCAAAGGCTTTCTGCAAGGTATTGGGAAAACTGGTTTATTTCGAATGAAACCCAAGACATCACGAAAGATTGCGATCCAACGCAGAACTATGTAACTGGAGCAATGGCGTTTCAATATCTCTATGGAACGTACGGCTACGAAAAAGTAAACGCTTTCATTCTCAATTTGGCTGATGCAGTAGCGCCATGTGGAGATGGAACTCCAAAGTTTTCGAGCACGTGTGGTCCTGCTCGAAACACCGCATTCGAAAAGGCATTTGGAGTTTCGCTTCGCAATATGTATCCACGCTTTGCGGCCCATATTGTTCGCGAATTGAAGTGGTTTACAAACAAGTAACCCGCCATCGGCGTTTATCCATGAAGTAAAGTCAATGAGAACATGCCTTCTACGCCCCCACTTCCCCCCGAGCTAGAGCGCCTGAATCGCATCTATATCGAAACCTGCGAAGCGTTCGACAACAATGAAATCTCTGCCGAAACGGCACGCACCACCATTTTGGAATTGCGTGCAATCGACAGCCAAGGTCGAACCTGGGCTATTGACTCGAAAAAATCAGGCAGCCGAGCTTCATTCAAACAAGTCGAAACAGCCACGCATTTAGACGACGAGTTCGCCCGAATGAATCGTGTGTATCAAGAAACCTGCGCCCAGTTTGATAGCGGCCTCATTTCGGCCACCCAAGCGCGAACCAAGATTCTTGCACTTTCATACACCGATGAAACCGGACAAACCTGGCGTGTAGACACCGATCGGTCTGGTAGCCGAGCATCATTCACTGCTTCGCCTGCGGTCGTAAAGCCTGCGGCAATCGAGAACACTCAACCGATTCCCGTTCTTGAATCCGAAACTAGCGAAATCGCTATCACGCCAGAAATCGAGCATGAACGCGAAATTATTTCGCGACGAAATTTCCTCAGCGATCTCTCTGTCAAATCCATTGCACTCGGAGTTCTTTCGGCCGGAGTGTTATATGAAGCAACAAAACTCTTTGCTAGAGATTCTGGAAGTGCAGGCTCAGGAACGGACTCAAGTGGTGACACTGTAAACCCGGAAGCACCGATTGAACCAGGTTGGTTTAGCAAGTTTGGCGAAGTTCCTTTAAATACCGATATTGAATTTGGGCGTTCAGTTCAAAATGTGCCACTCACCTTTTATCGACGTCAAAGCGGAAGCGACGGTGCACGAGTACTCGTCATCGGATGCATTCACGGCGACGAGTTCGTCGGTAATCGCGTAGTAGACATTTTGCGCGACATGCCCCTTGAAGGAAACATCGATTTGTGGATGGTGCGCACCATGAACCCAGATGGTCAACAATTACGCACTCGCCAAAATGCAAACGGCGTCGACCTGAACAGAAACTTTCCTGGCAACTGGCAGAAAATTGGTAAGCCAGGTTCGTGGCAGTACGCAGGCACAGACAGCGCCAGCGAACCCGAAGTGCAAGGTTTAGTGAAACTAGGCGAACTTGTGAAACCAGAGTTCGTTATTTGGTATCACCAGGACTACTTCCGTATTGGGCCTGGCACCGGCCACGACGGAGACGTACGCGCAAAATATGCCTCACTCGTTGGCCTGCCGCTTCTTGAATTGGACTGTTTGTGCGGCTACTCCGGCGACAAACCACTCCTTGAAGCAGTATTCGGTGGAACTGGCGCTAACTGGGCGAAATCATTCCAAGGGCCAAATGGCGTCAGCATGACAGTTGAATTTGGCCCAACGCTGAGCGAAGAAGATGCACAGCGCAACGCCAAAGCAGTTGTTGCAGTAACTAACGAATTTTTCTAAATTCGCCTGTCAGTAGTGCACACTTTCTTTCGCGCTTCACCATCTTCGTAGCAATGCATTTCGGTGTCTGCAACATTGAATCGTGCAAGAAAGTCAGTCGCCTGAGGCAAGTTGTTGGAATATGAACACGGATAAACGGACGCATACGGACACGGATTATCTGTATTTTCTGCAATAGCCGTACTGATAAAAGCACCAAGCGCCAATGTCCCATCAATATTGAGATGGATTCCATCTGGCCTAAACCACGATTTCTGTCCAGCACTGTACGCATTCCAATCGGCAAGTGCAAAGTGTTGTGAATCACGCGCAACCATGTCGCGAACTACCGCGTTGAATTCTGCATACACCGAACGCTTACCGCGAGAACCCGACGCTGGGAAATACAGCGATTCTTTGTAAGTGAGAACGATCATTTTTAGATTCTTGGCGCGCACAACTTCAGTGAGGTCTTTGTATTCATCGCCAATTTTTTTCACGCTGCTGTCGTATCCGGCCATCAACACCACAACATCAAATGACTCTGTGGTGTTATTCAAAACGGTGACCACGTTCTTTGGAGTTCGTTTTTCACGGCCAAAACACGACCACTCCGAAATTCTGCGACACGATTCGGCATCCAACACGTAGGTAAACCCTTGCAATGACTTCGCGCCATCTTCAAACCATCGAAGGCCAGCCATTGTTGAATCTCCAAGCAATAACACATGCACGGGCTTCACCGCTGGGATTACTTCTTGACCGACGTTGGCCGCGTCACCAGAAATTGCAGCTTCTCGCGCTGCATCCATTTCTGCGAGCTGCATTGCACCAGCATCAATTTTTGGAGCAACCGCAAATAACACCACTACCGCCGACAGGCTGAGCGACAGAGCAACACCAGCTGCAGACAAACTACGAAGTGAGACAGCCGACAGCCACGTGTTGTGACGCACAGGTTGTTCAATAACACGATATGAAATGGCAGATAGCACGAGTGCTGCAACCACAATCCACGCTTTACCCCATGCCGATGGCGTTCCGAACCGAGCTTCTATCAATACAAGTAATGGCCAATGCCACAGATACAACGAATAGCTTCGTGCTCCAAGACTTTGTAACGGTTCAAGCGAAAGAAGAGAAACCGGGCCAAACTTTGCACTGCCTGCAACAAGCATGAGCACCGTTGCGGTAACTGGCAACACCGCCGCGTAGCCGGGAAAGACAGTCGACTCCGAAAACATCACAGCCGAAACGATCACGGCAATGAGCCCTACCCAACCACCGATGACCCTAAATACTTGTGGAATCTTGTCAACGCGTGATCCTGCAAGCGCTAACAGTGCGCCTGCGCTGATTTCCCAAAACCGTGAATATGGAAGGTAGTAACCAGCACCTGGGTGACCTTTCGTGATCACGATGGATGTAACCAACGAGGCAAGCCCAGCTACTACGCCAACTCCAAAAAGCCATTTTCTCCAATGGACTTTGCCATACTTCACCGCGGCAAACACCACGAGTGGCCACAACAAATAGAACTGCTCCTCTACTGCGAGCGACCAAAAATGACGAAGCGGAGAAGGTGCTGTTACTCCAGACAAATAGTCCGACGTTCGGAAGAACAACACAATGTTGGTGCAAAAACCAAGTGCACCTAAACCAATTGCGCTTAATTCGCGAACCTTGCCTGGTTCAAGCATGAATAACCCGGCAATGACAGTAAGCAGTGCGACCAAAATTGACATTGGCAATATTCGCCGTGCACGCCGTGCCCAGAAATTGCGAAGGTCCACTGAGGAACGTTCGCTTGCTTCATCAATCAGTAACTGAGTAATGAGAAACCCAGAGATCACAAAGAACACGTCTACACCGATGTATCCGCCAGACAGCCACGACACCCCCGCATGATTGAGTATCACCAGCCCAACTGCAAGCGCACGCATTCCCTCAATGTCGGTGCGGCGCGTTTTCACTGGTGTGACGCTACCAATCGGGGCTACATTGTGCGAATGGACAACATGCAAACTGCAGTATTCGGCATGGGCTGCTTCTGGGGAGCCGAGCGCTTGTTTTGGTCGTTGAATGGAGTATCAGAAACCGCCGTTGGTTATGCCGGTGGAGTCACAAAGAATCCTTCATACAAAGAAGTGTGCAGCGGAACTACTCACCACGCAGAAGTAGTACTTGTGAAATTCGATCCGGCTGTTATCTCTTACACAGATCTTTTGAATGTGTTTTGGGAAAACCACGACCCAACACAGGGCATGCGCCAAGGAAACGACTTTGGCACTCAATACCGCAGCACTATTTACACCACAAACGACGAACAGGCTGCAGATGCACAAACTACGTGCCGCAATTTCCAGGTTGGCTTAACCGCTGCCGGATACGGAACCATTACAACCGAAATTGCGCCTCTTGACACCTTTTATCTTGCAGAGGAATATCACCAGAAATACTTGGCAAAAAACCCTGACGGTTACTGCGGCATTCGCGGCACTGGCGTTACCTGTGCATCAGGTGTTTGACGCGTCGTAAATTCCTTGAATTGCTGAATTCAGTAACGAATCAAATTCTGCATCGCTCTGCTTTGCCGACAAGCCTTCGGTGAGTGCGCGCGAAAAGCTAGCGATAACTCCCTTATTCTTTGCTAGAGCAATGTTTGCATCTGCACGGCTGTATCCACCTGAAAGCGCAACCACTCGAACAACGCGAGGATGTGCAACGAGTTCATCGAAGAAGCCTGCAACGTTTGGAAGTGTGAGCTTCAACATCACGTTCTGATCTGATGACAATGTATTGAGTTCAGCCAAGATAGCCGCCTTCATCAGTGCTTCAGCCTCAGCTTTCTGAGGGCTCTTGATGTCAACTTCTGGTTCGATGATCGGCACAAGACCAGCGGCAATTATTTGCTTGCCAACTTCGAACTGCTGACTGACAACTGCCTTAATTCCCTTTTCATTTGCCAATTTGATTACCGAACGCATCTTGGTTCCAAATACACCGTGCTGTTTTGCACGATCAAGTAACGCATTGAGTTCTGGCATCGGCTTCATCACTTGCACACCGTCGGCTTCGTCGGCCAAACCTTTGTCAATTTTTAAAAATGGAACTACACCTTTGTCTTCCCACAAATATTCTGCTGAACCCTTTCCGTCAATCTTGCGGTCCATGGTCATCTCGAACAATATGGCGCCCAACACACGATCACCAGAAAAAGCAGAACTCTTAATGATGCGGGTGCGCATTGCATGAATGAGGTCATACATCTGCTCGTCGCCTGAATACTCGCTCTCATCAATGCCGTACAGCATCAATGCTTTTGGCGTGCTGCCACCGCTTTGGTCGAGTGCAGCAATAAAACCTTTGCCGCTCTTTACTTTTGCAAACTGTTCCTTATTCATTCAAGTGCTCCCTACTGATGTATGTCACGAGTGTAATTCGCCAGGCGTTACCCCTAAGGGCGGCAATTTTTCGCCACGTCCGATTGGGAAATAACGGTGATGCCACTGTCCGGTTAGTTCATAAATTGCGCTACCACGCTGGCCATCTGACGTGGTGACCTGCATTTCCGAAAGACCTCCGCCCAGCACATTTGGAGTTTTTAATGCGATGCTGCTGTATCGCTGCGCCCATCTACCCGTGCCTTCCACCACAATTTTGCGTCCGCCTTCAAGTGTGAACGTTAAGACGCCAGCTAGACCGACAACTTCCTCACCAAACTGCCCGTACGAAACATCATTGCCATTCGCGTCTTGCCATTGCAGGTCGTGTTCAAATGCGATGACAGGAATTGGGTCGCCGCCGCCAACTGGAGCAAAGCATCCATCGGTATACACGCGCGCACCATTTGGGTATTCCCAGTGCCACACCTGCAGGAAACCCTCCTCCAATTGAATTGGTGTCCACATCCACATTGGGCAACGGTTGTGCACCCGCACTCCCCACGAGTGGTCACGTTGTCCCCACCAATTTTCCACTTCATAGGTGGTTCCATTGTGCGTATACGTGCCGTTGTACGTTCCACTTTGAAACATGTGCGTCTGATCCCACACCACTTCATTGCCAGCCTTCATCGTTCCACGTCGTAATTGATACGGGGCGGTTCGTGCCGTGAACGTGATGTCGAGTTCGACCGGAGTTGCATCTGATTTACGCGCAAGTAAGTGAATTCTCTTTTTGGGTTCAACAATGTCAATGGACACGGGGCCAACATTCCAGTTGTTAGGGTCGGCTTCAGTAATACGTGAATGTCGCGCCATGATTGGCGAACTACCAACTCGACCTAATTGCAACGAATCCATTTCATTGTGCGCTGGAAAATGAGCAAGCGTAAGAATGAGCACATCGCCTGGTTCATTTCGCCTTTGCATGATGAAGAACAGGCTTTCTCTCCAACTGTCATTGTGATGCACAACATTGCGAAATGGTTCTGGAAGTTGGTGACCAAATCGCTCGTCTTCTGCGTCAAAAAGTGCCATGCGTTTCCTATCTAAAGAGTGACAATGTTTCTAAATCAATCATTTGCTGACCATGACGGTTCGCCATTGCAGCAAACATCGCGTCGCCTCGTTCTGTTTGCTTTACCAACATGCTCGCAACGATGGCCATGATGTACCCAGAAGTTGCGAACAAGCGGTATTGATCCCACACTTCTGTCCACGACATGGAAATTCCGGCCTGCGACAATCCGTCGTGGTACCGATGCACAAGTTCATCTTCCACTTCGCGACGCTGTTCTGGGCCAAAACTTGCTCCAATGAAATAGGCAAGATCAGTTACTCCAGACGAGATGCTGACAGTTTGCCAGTCGACCACTTTTACATTCAGTCCATTTACTGATTCGGTAAACAACAAATTGTCTAATCGGAAATCTCGATGCACGATGGTTTCATTGTTTGGAAATGCGTGATCGTAGCCATCAATTTTTTCAACAAGCCGATTTCCCAGTTCCAATACTTCGGCACTCACTAGCGAAGAAAATCTCGTGGAGAAACCGCTGAATACCGAGCGCAGTAAGTCGCGAGTGCCTTGCGAGCTTTCCATGGTGTGCCGCGGCATCCAGCTCAGCGTGTCCAATCGAGAGGAGTTCCACAATGGTGAATGCAATTGAACAAGTTCATCTATGGCTGCGCGAGCCTGGTCCAACGTTGCGCCAGCTATTTGGTCGCCTTGTTTGCCATTGACAATGTCCTCAAGCACCAATACAAAGTCGTCAGTAGTTGCGTCAAACCACACGTGCAGACATGTTGGCGCGCTCACCTCTACTAATGACTGAACATGGGTGTAAAAACCAGTTTCCAGTTCGTAGCAGCGAGTAATTCGTGATGCAGTGCGGCTACTTTCGCTTTGCGAAGGTACCTTCACCACAACCGACGGTGGTAATTGACCATGAGCACCATCAATGAAGGACACCCGATAGCTCTCGGCCATTTGCCCAGTTCCAATTGACTTAATGGACTTAATGGCCAGGCTGGGAACGCCAAGATGGCGCGCGAGATACGGAGCACCGACGCCCACATGCGATGACACTTCCCCCACGAACCAAACCCTAGACCGAGCACTGCAACCGTCTAGCAACGGACCAACCCCAGGTGAAATCTTGGGAAACTCGACACCGAACGAGGGTCCAATAATTAACGTGAATATCATGTCGTTTGTGTCAAGCACCTTGACCAAGGAACAAATGGCCCAGTTCAATGACCTTGGATGGCTGATTACTCAGACACTTGATCGCGACCAGACTGCAGCGCTACAAACGTGGGTGCAAGAAATTCAAGATTTACCCGACACCGGGCCATGGTTGCATTACCGAGAACAAACCGAGCATGGTCCAAAGCTTTGCAGAACTGAATACTTCACGCCTTCGCATGAAGGGTTACGACAATTCCTCACTCAAGGTGTAATGGTTGAAACAGCCTCGTCACTTCTGGGCGAACAAGCCGTCCTGTACAAAGAGAAAATCAACTACAAATTGGTCGGAGGCGCTGGTTACTCACCACATCAAGATGCCCCTGCCTACCGCTTCGTAGATATCCATCTTTCATGCATGGTTGCTGTAGATGACGCCACAATTGAAAATGGTTGCCTAGAAGTTGTCTCTGGAATGCACAAAGAAATTTTGCCTATGGATGAAGAAGGATGCATTGCCCAATCTGTTGTCGATTCAATGGAATGGTTCCCTGTTGAATTGATGGCTGGTCAAACACTGTGGTTCCATTCCCGCACTCCTCACAGAAGCGGCGACAACAATTCGAATCGCGATCGCCGTGCGTTGTACCCGACGTATAACGCACTATCTGAAGGCGATCTGCGCGAACCGTATTATGCACAGAAATTACTAGAGTTCCAAGATTCAAAATATTCAGGCAATAAAGTAAGAGTCTCACTAATCAATGACTTTCGAGGAAGGCCAGTTTCACGTGATCAATGAAATAGCAAACCTATTCGCCACTTGGGGAACCCAAAAGTATGACGAATGTGTTTCACAGCTTGAGCATGCAGTTCAATGCGCAGTGCTCGCTCAAGAGGCAGGCTCAACCGATGAACTCGTCATTGCAGCCTTGTTGCACGACGTTGGTCATCTACTTACACTTGAATCAAAGGCTGGAAATGTCAATATTTCCGTGAACGATAAGCACGAGTCAACTGCAGTCAAGTACTTGGCAAAAAGTTTTGGGCCACGCGTCACCGCCCCAATTGCCCTTCACGTTGAAGCAAAGCGCTACCTCTGTGCAGTTGAAGCAGACTACTTTTCAACACTTTCTGCCGGATCTATGCGCAGTTTGGAAATCCAGGGTGGAATCATGAACGATGATGAAGTCAAGCGATTTGAATCGCTACCAGGATTCTCAGATGCTGTGTCGCTACGTCGTTGGGATGAATGCGCAAAACTGCTCAATCATGTGTCACCCGAATTTTCTACATTCGTTCCAATCATGGAGCGAATTTCACTCGCTAGCTAGTTTTAGCCAGCAAGCTCAACTGCGTAGGTTTCTCGCACTTGTTCCACGTTTGATTGGCGCCCAATCCCAAGGTAAACAACATCTGTTCCAGTGAAGTCAATTTTGGCCCAGATATTTCTGCCATCGACGATGACTCCATCGCCAATCAGGTCGGTCATGCGATGAACATCGATGGTTCGATATTCAGACCACTCGGTAACTAAAAACAACACATCAGTGTCGGCAATGGCTGCATACGGATCGTCAACGATGTGAAACAGATCTGGCGACAGGCTGCTGTACATTGGAAGCCACTGCACCACTGGGTCGTGAGCTACTATCGATGCGCCCTCAGCAAGAAGCGCGTGAATGAGATGCAATGCCGGAGCTTCGCGAATATCGTCGGTGTCTGGCTTGAACGCCAGCCCCCATACCGCGCAACGTTTGCACTTTAACGAGCCCAACACCTCACGAGCCTTATCAATCAACACCGTCTGCTGGCGAGTGTTTACTTCAATTACCGACTCAATGAGCGGTAGGTCGCAATCAAAATCAATCCCCATAGCCCGAATTGCTCGCAAATCCTTCGGAAAACAACTTCCACCAAAGCCTGCACCCGCATTGAGATACTTTGAGCCAATGCGAGGGTCTGCTGCCATCACGCGTTGAATCTCGCAGATATCTGCACCAACGATGTCAGACAAGCGCGCCATTTCATTCATGAACGAAATTCGCGTGGCCAGCATTGCGTTCGCTGCGTACTTGCACATTTCCGACGAGCGCGTAGACATCGTCATCAACACACCATCAGACTTGCACAACGGCTCATACAACAAACCAAGTACATCGCCCGCCCACTCATCGCTCACCCCGATCACGATGCGATCAGGAATCATAAAGTCGCGAACCGCATCTCCCTCTTTAAGGAATTCAGGATTTGATGCGACCGAGAATGCGACCGAATCGCCGCGACGGTCAAGCTCGTCCTGAATGGCATCATGTACCAGGTCTGAAGTTCCAACCGGCACCGTACTTTTCACTACGACAACTGCTCGATTCTGAATCTGCTTTCCAATTGATCTGGCAACAGATAGCACTTGCGACAGGTCTGCAGCACCACTGGAAAGTGGTGGAGTGCCAACTCCAATAATGATGACCTGGCCGTGGTCAATGGCCATCGTTAACGAGCTTGTGAAGCAAAGATTCTGAGTGGCAACACCTCGCGAAATCATTTCAGGCAAACCAGGTTCGAAAAATGGAACTTCCCCATTTGTCAGGCTTGCAATCTTCTTTTCGTCAACATCTACGCACAGCACATGGTGCCCAATTGCAGCCAATCCAGCGGCAGTTACTAAACCTACGTACCCGGCACCAAAAACAGATACTCGTAATGCGTTTTCCATTTATGCAGCCAATTCTCTTTGGTTATCTACGGTTCTCAACAACGTCAGTCGCCGCACCTGTGCGCCTGCGAGCCAACTAAACGTAAAGTTTCGAGATTCATTGACGACGTCTCCTCCGACTCGCCGAAGGCTTAAAACACGCTTACCGCCAACAGCATTCATTTCGCCGAAGTATGCATTTAGTCCATGTCGTCGACACATTGCATCTAAATGACCGCGTAGCATTCGAGCAGCAAAGGCATCGTGGTTTGCGCGGTTTACATTGAGATGGGCATGAGCATGAACATCGTTAGGCAAGGTATTTCTGCTGCGGAAAATCGTCAACGAATCACAGATTCGGAACCAATAGAACCGACGCGACTCTACATTGGTCCGAAATGTGAAGAATGCAAACAGCACCTCAATTGCTAGCAACAGCATTTGTCGATTTTGATGTTTCTTAAATGAATGAGCATCAGCACAAAACAAGCCGTACCCAATGACAATTCCATCACGTTCCACAACAGCCGCATCGTCAATTCCATGGCTGAGATACCAACCCAAACCAAGTTCTTCATAACGACGTGCACATGAAAGCGAGAACGGCAATGGATTGCCTATTGACAAGGTTTCCCAAAATAATGCACGAATGCTGTTCTCTGAACCTTGGGCAGGAAGAATATTCATTATGCTGCCACCTGCAATGAATGAGATATGAGAGACGAATACAAGTCAAGAAATTGCTCAGCACATCTATCCCAACTCATTTCACGTGCACGCTGTACGCAACGCTGGCGCATCAAGTCCCTGCTCTCAAGCAACACGAGCATGATCGCATCAGCAACCATCGCTCCGGTTGGCTCAACAGCCAGGCCACAGCCTCCAGTAATGAGTTCGGCCCCGGCGCCTTTATTCGCAACTATCACTGGGGTGCCACAGGCCAGTGATTCCAAGATGCTGAGACCGAAAGTTTCAAATGGGCTCGGAGCAATACTCACGTCTGCAGAAGACATGAGTGCAGCGAGTTCATGACGATCAGCAACGCGACCGACAAACGAAACGTCTAAGCCATCTACCGTTTTTTTGAGTTTCTTGCGCATTGGACCGTCGCCGGCAAAGACGAACTTTGCGTACATTCCCCGCAACGCGAGTTCACGAGCCGCAGCAACCACGACATGCGGACGCTTCTCAAACGAAAGTCGCCCCGCGAACAACACAGTTGGGATATCTGAAACTTCCAAACTTGCTTTGCAAGGGTGAAAAACGCCTTGATCTACTCCCAACGGAATTATCCGTACCTTGTCTGCCACGTCGCTGAACTCATCGGCCGAATACTGACTTGCGCAGACAACCGCATCTACCTGAGACTTAATTTTTTGAATAATCGGAAGAATGATTCGAGCAACAGGCAGCCACGACGGGAAACGCTCGTGAACAACGTCGGTTACACGTTCATGCGAAAAGAGTACCGTTCGAATTCCCTGCGCTTTCGCCCATTCAGGAACCCATGCCAGAGTGGTCTTGTCTGATACTTCAATTACGTCTGGCTGTAAACTCAGCAAGACCTTTTGCAATTCTTTACGCCGCACGATTGCCCGATATCCGCCTGAAAAAGGAACTCGACTTCCTGGAACTTGAACGTAGGTTCGGAGACCTTCGTCCCAAACTTCTCCGCGCCGGCCCGGAGTCACCAACGTGCAGGTGTGGCCTCTCGCAACATATTTCTGCCCAATTGATTCAAGTGCAATACGTTGACCACCAGAAGTTGGAGTAACAAAGTTCGCTAATTGGACAATGTGCACTAGGTAATCCCACCTAATTGGCGAACTTCGTGAACATCTTGTTGCGAAACTCGAGACTGATCAATGAATTGTTCGTAAGTGCGTGATGTGTAGCCCTTCGCAATTGCCAAATCAATAATGTGCAGGATTGCACTGCGCAACCGCGTGTCGGCAAGGTCTTTTGGATGTATTGCGACGCGTAGTGGTAAGCGCGCAAACATCAATACTCGCGCTAACGCAACAGTTGCCTTAGCTATAAATCCACTCCACTTAGATTCAGGTCGCTGACACACAACAGGTGCAAAGATTTCCTGACGGCGCACCAAGTCGGTAATAAATAGATGATTATTTGTGTAGTCGAGTCCGATTTCATGAAGTTCACTGCGAACCTCATCAGACATCAACCAACCTGGCGCAATAAAACCTGATGGCGTAAAGCCAAATATACCGAGGGTATGCATACCTAAATGCAATCGTTCTGCAGCTTCGTCCTCATTGAGGTTAAAAAATTCTTGGCATCCGCGTGCAAAAAAAGATCCAAATACCGATGACCTTGAGGAATCAGCACTTTTCTGCTCAAATGCATGCGACCACCCGTGCAACACCACTTCGTGCCCATGGTTCACGCATGTATGCAACCACTGGTGCAGGTGCAAATCTTCTGAAAAATCCATGCCATTCCAGCGGCCTGCAACCACCAACATCGAAACTGCAACATCACGGGATTCCAATTCATCCATCCATCTACGTGACACTTCTGTGGATGATGGCCCAACATCGTGCAACGAAACTATGAGCGACTTCACGAGGCAACCGCGCGATAGGCAAACGACATACCTTGAGTTACCGAGTAATAGTGACCAATGAGTTCTTCCATGATGGATTCCCATGTGCGGTGTTGCACGGATTGACGCGCATTGCCGGCGCACTGGAACCGAACTCCTTCGTTAACAACCAACTCTTGGATGCTTTCCACCAGCGTGTTCTTTCGTTGTGGCGTCCACAAAAAGCCATTCACGCCATGTTGCACAAGATCTAGCGGGCCACCAACCGCAGGCGCCACCACAGGAACACCTGACGAAAGCGCTTCCTGTATCGATTGACAAAATGTCTCATCAACTCCCGTGTGGGCAAAAATGTCAAATGATGCATACATTTCTGAAAGTGTTTTACCTGAAGCGAAACCGGTGAATGTTGCCGATGGCATGAGCCGCTCAAGCTTTTTTCGAACAGGCCCATCGCCAACAATAACCACCGAAACATTTGGTAGCGAGCACACATCGGCCAATCGTTCAACTTGCTTTTCTCGTGCAAGACGACCAACAAAACCAACAATAATTTTTCCTTCGCCACCAAGTGATTTGCGTAGATCTTCATTTCCGTGAATTGGATTAAATCGTTCGGTGTCGACTCCACGCATCCAACGGAATGCGTTGTCAACTCCATGCCGACGTAAATCCCAAACAGCAGATGTAGAAGGAGCGAGTGTCACATCTGCTCGCTTATGAATTGCAGCAACGTATTTCCACAACGCAGGAGAGGTTGCGCCAAGTCGATATTGCTTAGCGAATCCAGCGAGATCAGTTTGATAAATCGCTACACAAGGAATGTTGAGTTTGCGCGCAACTCTTCCCGCCCACGCGCCAAGAACCGCTGGCGCCGCAAGGTGAATGACATCTGGATTAATCGCGCGAATCGCTGCTTCAAGTGCCTTTTGCGGTCGCGTGATTCGAAGTTCTTCATAACCAGGAAAACCAAACGAGCTCATCCGCATAACTGACACTCCCGCTTCCATATCGGAACCAGGACCAGGTGCGATGACAACGACTTCGTGACCGTTGCGTGTGAGGTACTCAATGGTGCGAAGCACCGAGTTGGTGACCCCATTGACATGCGGCAGAAAACTTTCCGCAACGATGGCGACCCGCAATTTTGGGGTACTAGTGGTGGACACATTCCCAAACTGCAAGATTGGAACAGTCGTCACTGCCTAAAAATATGAAACGACTGTGAACACATTGATTACCCAGGACAAGCAGAATATGTAGTTCAAGCAAACTAGATATGAACTAATTTGCCTTGTCCAGGACGCCTCTTACCCACGACCCAACAAGTTCAATTGCGTACACCACCACAAAAATGGAGAATACAACAGCACCGGTCGTGCCAAATTCAAACACTCGAATTGAGCCCAAGAGCAAAAAACCAATTCCCCCACCGCCAACGATTCCAAGCACAGTGGACGACCGCAGGTTGACGTCCAGCATGTACAAAATTTGGCTCACCAAAGCTGGCATCGCCTGAGGCAGCACAGACCCAAAGAGCTCCTGCATCCTGGTCGCACCGGTAGCAAAAATTGCCTCACGCGGACTCGGGTCCACTTCTTCAAATGTGTCCGCAATGAGCTTGGACATAAAAAATGCAGTCACCAGCGTAAGCGCCAGAGTTCCAGGAACAGGACCAAGACCCATAGCGCTAACGAATAAAACGGCGATGATCAATTCTGGAATACCTCTAAAGACAACCAGCATGGATCGCGTACCGACAAACACCATTTTCCGAATAACAATATTTCTTGAGGAGAGCAAACCCAACGGAATAGCAATAAACAGACCAAGCGTTGTTGAAATAAAAGCAATTGCCAAAGTTTCAGACATGCCTGTAATGAGTTCACTACGTGCTGTTGTGAAGTCTGGTGGAACTAGCTGAGTAACAATTCTCCACGCATCATCAAAGTATCCAAAGGAACTAAAAATTGGCATATTGATTGTTCCAAGGGCAATGCCAAGCATGATGGCATACACCCATACGCTGATGATGCGGGATTTTCTATCTGAAGTCAGCGGTGGAACGAGTGATCGCATTGTCACTGCATCTACGAGCAGAGTTCGATCTCTGCCAGTTCGCCGAATTGATCGTTCTGATTGACTGCGCACGACCACTACAGATGCACTTCGTTCACCCAGAATAGATGCGCGCACTTTTGACGAAAAGAATTCAATAGCGAGAATCACAACAAAAATCACCGATACTGCTGCAAGAGCACTCGGATAGTCAAGAGAACGGAGCGCAGATTGAATGATGAATCCAATGCCACCTGCACCAACCAAACCGAGAACGGCAGATGCACGGACATTGATGTCTAGCCGATACAGAGAAGTTCCAATCATTGTTGGCGTGGCCTGCGGAAGAATTGACGCAAAGATCGCCTGCCATTTTGACGCACCTGTCGAGATACTCGCCTCTCGTGGCATAGCGTCTGCATTTTCTAAAGCATCAGCAAACATTTTGCCGATCATTCCAATTGAATGCAGTCCGAGAGCCAAAATTCCTGCCAATGGACCAATCCCGAATGCTCGTACAAAGATTGCCGCAAAAATAAGGTCAGGAATTGCTCGTGTCATGGTAATTATTCCGCGACAAAGGGCAAAAACAAATTTGTTTGGTGTGGTATTTTTTGCAGCTCCAAAAGACAACGGAAAACTGATTAACACGGCAATTGTGGTGCCTAACAACGCCATCCAAAGCGTTTCAATTGTGGCTGAAATAATTCCACTCAACTGATAAAAATCGGGAGGAAGCATTCGTGCAATTAACGCAGCCACATCGCTAAACCCACCAAACAGTCCAGCAAAGGACATGTGGATATACCGCCATGACCATATAGTCGCGACTACGTAACCAACGAAAACAATGAGAAGCTTTGAGTTGCGTGCAGTAAATGGTGGACTCAGGCGGCGCTGCTCAACCACTGTGGATGACATCGTGATTACGAATTCAAAATGGAAGTTGGCACATCTTCATCCGCAGTTGGTGCCTCAGTAACGTCAACCCGTTGATAAACGTCCATTACATCTCGCTGATCAAGACCAATTGCACTGCGATCGAGTACAACTTTGCCAGCGCGAAGACCCACAATACGATGGGCCCAACCAAGTGCGAGTTCAACCTGGTGAAGAGTACAAATCACTGTCATATTCTCTTCTGTTGCAATCTTGAGCAACAGTTCAAGGACTTGACCGGAAGATTCTGGGTCTAGAGAAGCAACTGGTTCATCTGCAAGCAGCATTTGGGGCTCCTGCATCAAACTTCTCGCAATTGCCACGCGCTGCATCTGCCCACCAGACAAGGTGTCTGCACGCTGAAATGCCTGATCCGCTAGGCCCACGCGATCCAAATGATCAAAGGCCAGTCGGCGGAGTTGCTTTGGATACGACCGCACACCGTACCTTGGCCAATTTAAGCGACCCAATGCGCCTGAAAGCACATTTTCTAAACAGGTTGCACGATTGATTAACCCGAATTGCTGGAACACGAACCCAACGTGCCGGCGAACTTCACGAAGATCTTTATTCGCTGCCTCACTTACACGCATACCCATCACATCAACAGAACCCGAAGTTGGTTTGTGCAGGCCATTCACATGGCGCAACAGGGTCGACTTACCTGAACCGGACAAACCAATCAGACACAGCAACTGTCCTCTCGGAATTTCCAGACTTACTTTGTCTAAAGCGAGGGTTCCGTTGGGGAACCTTTTTGATATGTCGCTCAACCGAACAATCGGATCAGCTTCTTGGTCAAATCGATTGAGCGACATAGTCAAATTCTCAGTTATTTATGAATTATCGGCACTTCGAAGACTTGGTAGCTTCGCATACCTGACGTACTCCGTCATATTCCTTATCTGAATAAGGAACAAAGCCCCATGACTTGTCTTCAATAACTTGGCATGTGGCTTCGGTGGCGCAGATTCCAGCGGCAACGAAGGCTGTCCTGTTTGCCTTATTGATGACGAAACTCTTCACTGTATCTACCAATGACTTTGGCATATCAACGCGAATGGCCATCGGTGATCCAGCAATTTCGCCGCTCTTCCAAACTACCTTCAAATCACCAGCCTTCAAATCGCCTTTTTCGATCAACGTTGAATCAACCATCGTGTCGTACGCGAAGCCAACATCGCATGTTCCGCGGTTTACCGACAAGGCGGAAGCATCATGACCACCAGCGAATACTGTGTTTTCCTTAGTTGCATCAATACCTACAGACAACAATCCTGCGTTTGGATAGAGATAACCAGAGGTTGAGGCAGGGTCTACGAAGCAAATCTTCTTACCCTTGAAGTCAGACAGCTTTGTAACATCAGCGCGGCTCGACTTGGTGATTCCATATGAGAAGTATCCAGGCTTTGAGGTTGGGGTGGCAACAGCAGAACCAACTACATCAATTTTCGCACCACGCGCCTTTGCAAGCACGTAGGAGAAAGGTCCATAGAACGCAAGATCAACGCGTCCGGCAACCTGAGCCTCAATGATTCCTGCGTAGTCAGTCGCTGCATAAAACTCAACTGGTATACCAATTTCTTTTGACAATGCATCGATAAAGTTCTTGTACTTCAATGTCATTGAAGCAGCGTTTTCCGAAGGCACTGCACCAACAACGAACTTCTTAGGCCACTTTGACTTGTCAATCTTTGCTGCTGCCGCATTTGCTGCCTTAAACGAAGTAATCCAGATATATTTTTTGGACAATGGAAGGTACGTGCACTTTAAAATTCCTTCAACCTTGTTGAGTTGGGCCTTGGTGCAAGCCTCACCGTTCTTGACAACCGGTGAAGACTTAGCTTGAATTGTTGATACTCCCGCACCTACTGAAAACACAGTTACGAGTGCGATAGCTGTTGTAATTTTACGAGCAAAACCTGCTCGCTTCTTCTTGATTTTCATTTCAATCCTTTCGAGATTTTGTTTCGTGTTGAATAACTATTTGGAGAATTGGTAGATGCCAACAGTTCCTGACAGTTCGTAAGAAACGATGATCATTGCTTTTCCGGTTGGGCTGTCCTTCTCACTGACGATCAGGATTCCTTCTGGTGAAACGTCTCCTGCAGCGGCGATCTTCTTCGTGCTTTGCAACAAGTTTCCAGCAGGATTTGATGTGTTGATGTACGACTTGAAGATTGGGAAGGTTGGGTCAGTTACGTCGTACAACATGATTCCGCCATCTCGTTCGAGACCAAGGACCATCCAGCTACGACCATAAGCACGACCAATTGCCAAACCTTCTGGCTCTGGTCCCTTTGATGGGCTTCGTGCATCAACCGCATTGATTGAACCTGTTGTGGTGTTCCAGTCTGCGTTAAATGTTGCAGCGCGAGCTACTGACAAGTACTGCTCAATTGATGAGCCAGAGTCATAGACCTGCTTCAGTGGGAATACACCTTCGCTGCTAGATGCTTGCCAAACCGAGAACGAACGAGCACCGAAGCTATATGCCGATGACACAGTCGTTGCACCAGTTACTGGCGAACCTGCTACCGAAGCTGGTGTGAACGGTGTTACCTTCAAGCGACCCGCAACCGCATCGCTCTTTAATGTTGCATCGACTGATGAAGACGCGTTCTTTCCGAAACGAACGTCCTCTGCCTCGAGCGTTGTTGTTGAAGTTCCGCCCATCAAACAGGCATATTCACGTGCATCGCCTTCATTGGCTGTGAAAAGGTACGTGTCTCCCCCACGAGTGACTTGTGCAATATGGTCGGGTTGATACATACCAAATACGTTTGCGGGGGCAATTTTCACTGCTCCATCTTTATCGCTTGCATCAAGGCCTACGGAAGCATAACTCTTGAAACCCAGGCCGTTAATTGCGACAACTTGCTTCGTTGTCAAATCAACAGTTGCAATTGCATTGTTTTCTTGCAATGTGACGTATGCATACTCACTGTCGTTTGAGATAGTGATGTATTCAGGCTCTAGGTCCTGTGCAACAGTTGCATTAGGACCAAACACTCGTGCGCCTGCGTAAATCAACGCATTCTTACGATCATTGAAAGAACTGAAGTCAACAGTTACAGCCTTCAACTTTGGTGCTGCCAAGTCAATGATTGAAACCGAACCATTTGGGTCAGTCGTCGTTGGCAATACACCGTTGGTGAGGCAATACGAAGTTGGTTCTGCTTCATCGGCTGAAACGATGAACTGACCGTTCGGTGAAAAGTGAACCGAGTCAGGGAGTGATCCAACAACAATTCCGTTCGGAGCCATCGGGCTGAGTTTGCCGTTCACGTCTGCAAGAAAGATTTTTCCCGGAGCGGCTTTGTCTGTGCTTACCTGAGTGGCAATTGCAACTAAACCGTCCTTCGTTGCAACGCTCTGAATTCCAGTGACGCCTTTCTTGGCGAGATTGATACGACCGAAAAGAACAGGTTTCCTTGGGTCTTTGATATTGACGATATCGATTTGGTTCGTTGCACCGTTCGTGACGAATATCCTCTTTGTCTTGGCGTCGTAAGCAGAAATTTCTGCTCCGCCCAATCCCGAGCCACTTACCCAACGTCCTATAGAAATAAGTTCAGCAGAACCTCCTTCTGCCGACACATTCTGCACTGGAAGCGCAGTTGAGAAAAGAGCTGATATTGCTACCGATATTGCAAGCATTGCTGTTAAATGGATTTTTCGCATAGACCAACGATAAGCAAGAGTGCTGAACTTCACATCTCACATAAGTAACTTTGCGACAATCTTTATATGAATATTAAGTAACTAAATATTTGTTGAAAATACTCTGGCAAACGTTGTGTTCATTTTTTATTTACATAAAAAACTACGCTTTGACATGATCTTGTAATCACACTGGCGTACTGTGCCGAGCATGACAGGTGCTCCTATGGACATTTCGCGAGATCAGCGAACCGAATTACTTGCTAGCGCCGACCCCGAATCAGTTCAGCGGCTTGCAGAGATAGCCCTAAGTTACGCATTTGTTTCAGAATCACTCGTGGTAACAAAGAAACCAGAAACAGGCCTAGTCATGATGCAGGTGCGTGAGCCGGTGTGCAAAGAACGTTTCTACCTTGGAGAAATTGCAGCAACACGAGCCGAAGTATTAGTCAACAACGAAAAAGGATGGGCTATTCGTCTTGGCACAGACAAAGCCACTGTGTTAGGGGCTGCAATATTGGATGCAATTTGCGAAATTTCACACGTTGATCTTTCGAAAATACAGAAAGATGTAGAAGCTCTTTGTATTGAGACCGCGCGAGTTGAATCAATTTCTGCAATTCACGAGTGGAACGAAATTTCGCCAACAATTGTGAACTTTGAAGAGCTGGACTGATATGAACTTCGTCAGCCTTTCCACAGTTGATTCCAACGATGTGTTTCGCGCCATGTTGCAAACCCTTAGTCAACCCGGAACCATCGAGTCGCTCACCCTTTCCTCCAAGTCGCAGTGCCCAACGCAAGTTGCGTTGTTGCTTTCACTCATTGACGTTGAGACCAAATTTTCTGTCGTTTCCTCAGTTTCTGAAGAAGACAATGAACAGTGGACCACGCTCATTCACGCCGCGTCTGGCGCACCCTCCGCGTCAGAGTCACAATCTGAATGGGTGCTCTCATTTGGCGAACCAAACATTGACATTCTGGAAAGCATCCCGCGCGGTACGCCCCACCGACCAGAAATGGGATGTCGACTCATCGTTTCATGCAGCGAAGTAAGAAGCACGCCACGATTTGAATCGACTGAAGCCGAAAAAAACTTCACGACCATTTCATTGCGTGGACCTGGAATTGAAACGGAAAATATTCTGCACGTCTCAGGAATCAGTCAACGTTTCTTCGAAGTGCTTCACGACATGAATAGTTCTTTCCCCGCAGGCATAGATGTTTGGCTTTGCGACCAATTTGGAAATGTTTCAGCAATTAGTCGAAGCACCGAAGTGAACGTAGTAACGACAAGAGTTGGAGTGGAGTAATGGGTTATGCGGCTGCGCGTGGTGGTTTAGCTGCAATTGAAGCGGCAGAGAATCTCGTTCGCAGAAAACGTCTCAATGCAGATTGCGATTGGGTGACTCCTGATCAAATTGTTGGGCGTTTTCGACTTGCCGTAGATCGCGTAATGGGCGAGGCCGGATTATGGGAAGAAGAGTTAGCAGCCATTGCGATCCGTCAAGCTGAAGGCGATCTTATAGAAGCAGTCCATCTGCTTCGCTCGTACCGATCTACGCTTCCTCGCTTCGCCTATAGCGAAGTAACCGACGCAGACGAACTTCGTGTCATTCGACGAATTGTGCCAGCATTCCGAAATCCGCCTGGGCCACAACTCCTTGGACGTACGAGTGATTACACCGGTCGTTTGCTGGAACTGAGTTCGGAAGTTGCGGGCCAAGAAGAAGCTCAACTCCTTGCTTCGTTAGCTCTTACTCATGAACAACACCCTTCACAACCATCGAGCGATCAGCAGCAACAGCAGCCTCGAAGGCTGTTGGAAACGCTGCGCGAAATGGATCTCATGGTGGATCGCCGACGACTTGATGACCCAGATCCATTTGACATCACACGCACTCCAGCACGCCCGCCAGCATCACGTTCTGCCCGACTGTCCTCTATGTCACGCGCCGAAACCGGATCATTAGTGAATCAGTGGTACCGAAATATTCTTGGGCCAGATGGATATCTTCACGAAGTAACGCTCGGCGAAGTACGTCACGGCTATCTACCTCTACGCATTGTTCATCCAATTACTGGTAACCCAGTAGCAATTGGCAATATTCGAGTTACTGAAGTTGAAGCAATCGAAGATCTCAACGGAATTGAAGAGGAACGGGATCGTTTCGATGTGGGCTATGGAATTTGTCTGGGACACAACGAGAAAAAAGCCATTGCTATGGCGAACCTCGACATTGCATGCCACCGCGACAATGGCAGGTCTCAAATTGAACAGTCACTTCTGCTGACAACAGATGGACTTGATTCATCCGGGTTCCTTGAACACTTGAAGCTTCCTCATTACGTCACATTTCGTTCAATGATGGAACGCAAGAACGCTGTTCGACATGCAAGAAAGAACGGTCAATCAAAATGACCACACTGCTCAACAAACTTATTGATGACAATGAAAGTGAACAATTTGGAATCTTGGATGAATATTCAAAGCGCGAAATTCGTCGTGCAGTTTTGACTGCAGTGGCAGTTCCCGGTTATCAAGTTCCATTTGGATCACGCGAAATGCCCGTTGCTCGTGGCTGGGGGTCAGGCGGATTGCAAATAACTCTCGCCGTCATTGGGCCTAACGACATCATCAAAGTAATTGATCAAGGCGACGACCAGGGAGTGAACGCTGTAAACCTCCGTCGTCTCATTGTGCAGTCAACAAAAGTTTCCGAAACAACGACAGCCGCAAAATCATCAATTGTGCAAAGCCGACATCGAATTCCCGAAGACGGTCTAGATCAACGACATATCTTGGTCTTGCAAGTCCCCGTTCCAGAACCATTGCGCGGTGTAGAACGCGACATGCGCGAACTTGCACGCATGCATGCAGAAGCCGACTACTCAAAAATGTGGGTCAGTTTGTACGAGGACAAAGTTCGCAACGGCGTCATCACCCAAACAACGGGTTATCCATGCTTAGTAAACGATCGATATGTGATTGCAACTACACCAATCCCCCGCTGGGACATTCCAAAACTTGATCACTCTCCATTCCTCACACTGTTTGGTGCTGGGCGTGAAAAGCGGATCTACGCAGTTCCGCCATTTACGAAAGTAGAACCACTCACTTTTGAAGATGTGCCATTCGAAGTGGAAAAGACAGAGGGTGCTACCTGCTCACAGTGCGGGAGTAATTCGTCGTTTCTTGTTGAAATTCCAGGCACGCAAACTCGTTGGGTATGTAGTGACACCGACTGGTGCGAACGAAATTTGGAGGGAAACTGATGACATCTGTTGTGTCGCCTGAATGGGTATTAAAGGTGAATCAATTAGGAAAGATTTTTGGGAATCTGTCCGAAAATGGACTCGCGCTAACCGGTCCCGAAATCGGATCTTCTAAAGATCCTGCTACTGGCGCCATCGTTGCCGCATGGGACGTGTCGTTTGAAGTTGCTGCAGGAGAAGCACTTGGAGTTGTTGGCGAATCTGGCTCTGGGAAATCAACGGTGATGCGCTGTATCGCCGGCGATCAATCTTCCAGTGCGGGTTCTGTTCAGATTCGCACCTCACCGGACGAACAGATTGATGTGCTTTCACTTACGCCATCCGAACGTCGACAACTTCGGATTGACAAAATTGCAGTCGTCTATCAAGACCCTGCAGAAGGCCTTGATCTCAATGTGACAGCAGGCGGAAACATCGCTTCGCCGCTTACCGCAGCAGGCTGGAGAAATTTTTCGTCTATCCGCAGTCGTGCAAGTGAATTGCTGCTTCGCACCGAAGTACCGCTTAACCGAATGGATGACGTAGTCAAATCATTTTCTGGCGGAATGAAGCAACGTGTGCAGTTGGCAAAAGCCCTCGCAAACCGCCCACCTATTGTTCTTCTCGACGAACCCACAACGGGACTTGATGCGAGCGTTGCTGCTGGCGTGTTGGACCTGATTCGCGGCTTGTTAGAGGAGTTTGGCCTGGCGGCAGTTGTGGTTTCACATGACTTCTCAGTCATTGAAATGCTGACTAACCGCTGCATCGTCTTGAACCACGGTCGCGTCGTAGAAAGCGCACTCACCGATCAGCTTCTTGAAGATCCTCACCACCCATACAGCCAAAAACTTGTATCGGCGGCACGAGCATGAACCACACAATGAACAACGCCGAACATGTGGTCCTTGACGTTCGCAATTTACGAAAACATTTTGTACTTCACACCATAGATTCGAGAATTGTTGAAGCACTGAATGGTGTGTCGCTCAAAGTATCTGCCGGCGAACACGTAGCCCTTGCAGGCACAAGCGGTGCAGGAAAATCATCTCTACTCAAATCAATTTACAGAACCTACAAGCCATCCAGCGGTGCAGTGTTTTTGAAGCTTGACGATGATTCTTTCGTCGACCTGGTTTCACTTACCGATTCAGAATTGGCTACGTTGCGTGGTACCCAAATTGGATACGTGTCACAATTCCTGCGTGCTCAACCACGGCGATCTACTTTTGAAATTGTTACTAAGGCTGGAATTCAACGCGGCATGGATTCCGATACGGCAAAACAAGCAGCTGCCTATTCGCTCCAGCGATTGAACCTGGACGAAGCCCTATGGGACGTCAGTGCGTCCATGTTGTCGGGCGGAGAAAAGCAGCGAGTAAACCTTGCAGCTGGAACCATTTCTCCACCTCGCCTACTTCTGCTCGATGAACCAGTTTCAGCACTTGACCCCTTGAACCGAGAGTCCGCACTTGAACTGATTGGCACATTGACCGACCAAGGAGTTGCGGTACTTGCAGTGTTTCACGATATGGACGCCATGGAGAGGCTCGCCTCAAGAGTCATTGTTCTTCGCAATGGAGTTGTTGATTACGAAGGTAGCCCAATGGAAACATTGGCACGCTTAGAAGGAGTGGCGCGATGAGCAGCACAGCATTTTCGATTACCAACGTCACGGCAGTTCTTCCAAACACATTAATTGATGACGCAACGATCACCATCGAAAATGGTGTCATTGTCGACATTTCCGAGCGAGGAGAAGCTGCGAAAGATTCCCTCAATGGCGGCGGTTCAATTTGTATTCCCGGAATTATTGATACACACAGCGATGGTTACGAACAAGAACTACGCCCACGACCAAACGCATATTTGCCGAGCAATTTCGCTCTTCGATCATTTGAAAGCCGCGTGCGCGCTGCGGGTATTACCACCATGTTTCATGGCATCGGCTTTGAAAACGATGCAAAATGGGGACGAACCGTGGAGATGGCAAACGAACTGTGCAACACCATCATTGACTATGCAGACAGCCTCACCGCACTTATCGACCATCACATTTTATACAGGCTTGACGCACGCGACCCCGACGGATATCCAGCGCTGATAGCCAGATTCTCGCAGGCTCGAAACACTGAACTTTCACGAGTTCCACTCATTTCATTCGAAGACCACACCCCAGGGCAGGGTCAGTACACAGACCGCACTGCACTTGAGCGTTACATCATCGGTAATCGCAAGGTTTCCGAGGACGAAGCACGTCAAATTGTTGATGAAACTATTCGCGAACGCGATGCCTTACTGGGAAACCGTGAGAAGGCATTGCCTTGGCTTACGGAGCACGCATCGCTCGGCACTATTCGATTGATGGCACATGATCCAGCAACTGGAGCAGACGTTCGTGAGGCTGTTGAATGGTCAGCGTCAATTGCTGAGTTCCCAACCACCATTGAGGCCGCACGACTCGCTAAAGAGTCTGGACTTCGAACCATATGTGGCGGACCAAATGTGTTGCGAGGTCAGAGCCACAGTGGAAATGTCAGTGCACAAGAATTAATTGCGCAGGGATTGTGCGATGGTTTGGCTTCGGACTACTTACCAACATCGTTGCTCGGTTCTGTTGCTGCCCTTGTGGAACGTAAAGTCTGTTCGCTTCCAGAAGCGATTCGACTCGTCACATCGGGTCCCGCCAAAACAGTTGGCTTGGAAGATCGTGGCGAAATCCGTGTTGGAATGCGCGCAGACTTGGCTTTGATTCGATTCCAGGGAAACCTGCCTGCAGTTCTTGGCGTACTCACTGGAGATTCCGAAAACGCTGAGCGGCTCAGCCTTATTGGTGCATCATCATGAAGTTTGCATCAGGTATTCACCCTGTACTTGCAGAAAGTGCAGAGGCGGCGCTTGTTGCTTACCAACATGCCATGGCAACTTTCACGCGAGAAGAACGACTGATGCTCGTAGGTATTGGTGGAGACGGAACGCCAACGTACTTTCTTGACGAATTTGTAGAACGACCCGTCCTTAATGTGTTTGAGCGACACAACGTAAACGTGTTGTCGGAAGAAATCGGTTGGATTGATCGTGGATCTTCAGAAACAATTGTTGTAGACCCACTTGATGGAACAGCGAATGCTGCCGCCGGAGTTCCCTTGGCGTGTTTCTCTGCTGCCCGAGTCGTGGACGGAATCGCTATTGAAGGACTTGCTGTTTGGCTAGATGGTGACCGTTATTGGTGGTCAGCTTCGGATACGCCGATTCACAACACCACTACTGGACGCACCGCATTAGACGGAGCTGCAGTTTCGATGCTTCGCCCAAGGACTGAAACGTTTGATGCATGGACTCGAGTAGCACGGCGAATTGACCGTGTACGCGTAATGGGTTCAAGCGTTCTTGAAGGTTGCCTTGTCGCCGACGGAGCAATTGATGCATTCTGCGATCCGGGCGGAGACATTCATCGCATTGTTGATTTAGCAGCATTGGACATCATCATTCGTGCTGCAGGTGGAGTGGTTGTTGATCTGCATGGCCGTGATCTGGTCTATACACCCGATTTGTCGTTGCGCTGGAGCGGAATTGTCGCCGCTACCCCTCAGTTAGCCAATGAGTTGCGAATGGAATTACTACGCTCGTAGAAGTGCGTTCCACACTTCATCCAGTTGCATTTTCCACCGAACTTGGCACTAGTCCAATATCGGTCAGGCTCCTTGGCGAGCCATTGGTGATTTGGCGCGACAGCGCTGGAAACGCACACGCAACCAGCGATGTTTGCGTCCACCGCGGGACAGCGCTCAGCGGCGGTTGCGTAAAGGGCGACACCATCATGTGCCCCTACCACGGTTGGCAATTCGACGAGTTTGGCAAATGCACACATATTCCTCAGTTAGAAGACCCATCTAAAGTTCCGTCAAAAGCAAAGATTGCAGCACACCATTGCGTCGAGCAATACAACATGATTTGGGTGTCGCTCGAAGAACCACGCCGTCCGCTTCCAACGATTGAAGAGTTTGGCGCAAATGATTGGGTGTGGGTCAATTGTGGACCATACGACTGGAACGCGCACTCCTCGCGCCAACTAGAGAACTTCACCGACTTCGGCCACTTCCCGTGGGTTCACCCAGGACTACTTGGCGATATCAACCGGCCTGTAGTGCCCGATTACGACGTTCGCACCGAGGGACACGTTGTGAAATACGACATTATGCGCCCCGAGGCACCAAACACCGACGACTTCCCTGTGTTTGCCAATGCTTCAACGAAAGCACCCATGCGCACCTCGCATTACGAGATCCACACGCCATTCACTTTGCTATTGCACCTCGGTTGGGGCGGCAAAGAAGGCATGGTGTATTTCTTTGTGTCGCAACCGATAGACGACGAACACTCACGCGGCTTCCTCATCATCGGTCGCAACTACAACTACGACCAGCATGCATCATTGCTACAAGATTTTGAAGATGTCATTTTTAACCAAGACAAGACGATTGTCGAATCGCAACTCCCGAAGAAGGTTCCATACGACATCACCAAGGAACTACATATGAAATTTGATGCGGTTGCTTTGGCCTATCGAAAAACAATGACCGCGAACGGGTTTACTGACTAATTGCTACGGTTCGACAATTGCAAAACCTGTTGCAAACGTGTCGAGGTTGCCAAATATGGTGAGCAATGCAGCAGCATCGCCTTCAATAGTTACTGTTCCAGCAGCGAGCTCATCCAGAAATGTGGTGACCTGAGCAATAATTTCCAGCAACTGCTCACGAGAAATGGTGATTGTCGCTACGGCACCTGAATCGTGACGACCTTGAATGGAATACATCGTTCTGTTTGACAAGCCGAGCACCCACTGATGATCCGGGGTTCCCGTCATGTCGCTGAACGACCAATTCACGCAAAGAGAAAGACCACCAATCTTTTCCGACATCACTCGAACTGAAAGCACATCAAACACTTGCTCTATGGTCATTGCACGAATCATGCTGCGTGCACGAACGTGAGATGCCGTTTGGGGCGGCGGACCTTGACGTAACTCTTGAGCACCCATCAAATAGGCATTTCTAAAGGTCGATGACTCGGCTTGATACCCCAACTGCTCCAACACATCAGCTTGCAGGTTTCGAGCCTCGGTATTAGACGGATCTGCAAACACCGCATGGTTTACCACTTCGGCAACCCATCGGTAATCACCTGAATCGAATGATTTTCGCGCCGCCGACAACAGCGATTCCATACCGCCAGCAAGTTCGACATACCGCTTACCTGCTTCCGCAGGCGGAAGCTTGTTGAGGTTTGCAGGGTTTCCGTCGTACCAACTGAGATATCGCTGGTATACAGCTTTCACGTTGTGCACTAGGTCGCCATAGAAGCCACGAGTGTGTTCATAAGCCAAAAACTCGTCGGGCAGTTTTAACATGTCGGCAATTTCACCTGCAGTCATTCCATGATTCGCATGACGCATGGTCTGATCGTGCATCCACTTATATAAGTCGCGTTGCAAAATAAGAAACTCTCGAACTTCGCTGCTTCCCCACACTGGCCAGTTGTGCGAAGTGAAAAGAACACCTGTTTTGTCCGCGAACAGTTCAATGCTTTCGTTGATGTACTTGGACCAACTCAGTGCATTGCGTACTAACGCGCCCCGAATTGGCACCAGGTTGTGCATCGTTTGTGAACAATTTTCCGCCATGCATAACCAGCCATAGTCAGGGAAATAGAAATTCATTTCGGCAGGTGCTTCGGTTTCTGGAGTGAGCTGGAAAATTACACGCACACCATCAAGCACAAGTTCTTCGCCAGTGAAGGATATGTCTGTTGTAGGTGCAAGTAATCCTGGCGGTCCCATTGGTACACCTGTACCCAATCCGCAGTCAACATGTCCAGTTGGACCAGGCGGAAGCAGTGGACCAAATTGATATGTGGCACGCCTGCCCATTGCAGGGCCTGCGATGACGTTTTCCCCAATGGTTTCGTGCAAGAAACCAACAGGAGCAACTATTTGGCAACGACCTGCATCAACATCGGCTTTTGTCGTAACTCCAAGAATTCCGCCGAAGTGATCGGCATGAGAGTGCGTGAAAATGACGACAGATGTTGAAAGTTTTTCTACATGCTCATCCATCAGCTCCATCGCTGCGCGCGCGGTATGTTCGCTGGTGAGAGGATCAATGACTACCCAACCACTATTTCCGCGAATGAATGTGATGTTCGAAATGTCATAGCCACGAACCTGCCATACATTTTCAGCAACCTTAAACAATCCGTGATGGGCATTCAGCGTTGCGTGTCGCCATAGATGAGGGTTAACAGTCTCTGGGCATCCACGACCATCGCGAAGGAATTCATAATTATCGCTATTGCCTACAACCCGGCCTTTTTCATCGGTAATCAATCCATTTTCGCGCTTGGCGATAAAACCCTTGCGTACTCGTGCAAGATCTACAGGGTCAAAATCTCGATTAGCCGCGTTGCGGTTATGCAACTGCGTATGGGCTGTCGCCTGCTTTGGCTGTTCGGTCGTCACTTTTTAACCTTAGTTATCGCTCACTAAGATGACAGCAGTGAAAAAAGTTTTCGTCGTCCTCGGCGCAATTTTGGTGTGGACCGCCATTCCTGCGGTATCAGCAAATGCCGTATCCATTGGGCAAACGTGCACAAAGACCGCGCTTGGAACACGGGTCTCAATTCAAGTCAATAAGAAGCCAGTCGTTGTGGTTTGCCGAACCGTCGCTGGACGTAAAAAGTGGATCCGCGCAGCAGTTCAAACCCTGGTCACGACTACCACTTCAACTTCCACCACTTCGACTTCGTCCACTTCAACCACAGTTCCAGAGTCTGTGCTTAATTTTATCGATGCGATTGATCCAATTGACCCCAACCTCCACACCTTGACTATCGAAAATCAGAGACCGCGAACATATCGACTTGTAGTTCCCGATTCGTACAACAGCCAAGTACCAACACCGATTCTTTTTGCATTTCACGGGCTAGGAGGGTCTGCTGCCACCTTTGAGAATGCTCTACAACTTCCCCTGTTTAGTCAAGGTATGAACTTCATACTCGTGACACCAAACGGCTGGGGATCTGAAGCAGGAGCGCAAAATAGTTGGAATGCAGGAAAATGCTGCGCACCATCGAATAACAACGGAATTGATGATGTATTTTTTGTAAAAGCAATCCTTCAGTCCGTTTCACGAAAGTACTTAGTGGATTCATCAAGAATTTGGGCGATGGGATTCTCTAATGGTGGGATGATGTCCTACAGGTTGGCGTGCGAAGTTTCAGAAAAATTTTCTGCTATTGCCGTAGGAGGCGGTGCTCTTGTAGTTGACTCCTGTTCTCCACCGCATCCGGTTTCAATAATCCACCTACACGGCAATCAGGATTCAACAATCCCAATTGACGGTGGAGGACCATTCATTATCCCTCCAGTCATCAACGCTTTTAAGCAAGTCAATACGGCTAACGAATGTTCAGCTATGCAGTTCGTCGTTACTTTGGAATCAAACTCAGAGTCAACTAGCGCGATTTGCGTAGACGGCACGGAAGCAAAACTGATCAACTATTTTGATCAAGCACACAATTGGCCCTCATATTGGACAAAAGACATGATCAAGTTCTTATTTGCTCACCCGCGCAAGCCGTAGTTCCATTCAGGGTATCCTCAAGGGATGTCCCGCATATCAAGAATCGCCATACTTGCAAGCTTGTTTATTGCCACTTTGTCCAGCCAAGCACTGGCCGCGTCTGCGGGACAAACCTGCAAAGTTGTTGGAACCACCAGTACATCCTCGGTGCAGGGCAAGAAAATCTCTCTGTTGTGCACGAAAGTCGGAAAATCACTCAAGTGGAAAACAGTTTCTTCGGTATTACCAGCATCCTCAGTCTCGGTTGCACTGAAAATCATTGACGAAAGCAGTGCATCAGATTCCTCGCTGCACTCAATCTCTGTGAGTGGTAGCGCAAAGAGAAGTTACATTCTTCACGTTCCATCGACTTATTCAAGTGCCACCGCTGTCCCATTGATGATTGCATTGCATGGGCACTCTTGGACTGCCGCTCGCTTCCGAGACACAACACAACTTGATCAAGTTGCGGATTCAAAGAATTTCATCATTGCCTATCCCGATGGCGAGGGAAATATGTGGAATGCAGGAAATTGCTGCAGCACATTAGGTACTGATGACGTCACCTTGATCTCGGGAATGATTGACAGCATCACTTCCAAATACAACATCGATAAATCTCGTGTGTGGGTACTTGGACATTCAAATGGCGCGATGATGGCATACCGCGCTGCGTGTGAAATTTCTGAAAAAATCACGGCAATTGCAGTTGGCGCCGGAACGTTTGCAGCCTTTTCATGTAAACCAACGAAAGCCGTAAGTGTCATCGAAATACATGGAACTGCAGATCAAGTACTTTCAATTGATGGAACTATCTGGGGTCCATCACCGTTAGCTTCTGCCGCAAAGTATGCAGGTTATGCAGGCTGTTCTGCATCGAGTTCGTCAACCTGGACCTGCCCAAATGGAAGCCAGATCCAGGTCAACATTGAAGATGGTGCTACTCACTACGCCCAATCATGGTGGGCAGAAATGACCAACTACCTTTTCGCGCACCCACGCTCGTAGTTATTTAACGATGAGCGCAGTCACCATGTAACGCATACCTTCTGGGGTTTCTGCGTGAGTAAGAATGTGGCAGTGCCAAGCCCACACGCCAGCATCTTTAGCGGTGTACACCACCGTCCATCGCTCACCTGGCGCCACGTTAATGGTGTCGGCCCAGAACGGTGATTCAAGCACCTTGCCGTCTTTCGCCACCACTAAACCTGAAGGTTGGTGCAAGTGCATTGGATGGGTCATGCTTCCCTCATTGAAGTAATGCACCACCATCGTTTCGCCAACTGCCAGCGAGTACGGCGTTGTTGCAGGAAATGACTTGCCGTTTAACGAAAGCCCAATGGTTCCGCTGTCATTCAAGACCATTTCCACTTCTTGCTCAGCAACATTGTTGGCATCTTTCGTGCGGCCACCGGCTGCAGCCATTGCCATCGATTTCCAATCACCAATCAACAGAGCTCCAGCCATTCCATTTGGTACCTGAACTTGTGCATCGTGGTGTGAGTGATACATGCCAACGGCAGGTTCTAGCGCAGTCCATTCATACGTGAAGGAAGCACCGGGCTCAATTGGCTTTTGCGTATAAGGATCTACACCGTCCATTGCATTTGGAACTCGAACTCCGTGAAGGTGTAAAGAAGTTGACTCGGGAAGCTCGTTCTTCAACACGATGCGGATTTTGTCGCCGACGTTGGCACGAATTACTGGTCCAGGAATAAGTCCGTTATACGACCATCCATCGACAAATTTGCCCGGTTCCACTTCCCAAGGAATCACTTTGGCAGTGAGGCTGAAGACTTTGTAACCATCGTCCGACATGGTGTACGGAAGTTCTGTGTTGCCAATACCCGAAGTCTTTGCAGGGTATTTCATCGCAACGTTTTCCATCATCTTGTCCATTTGTTGCCAAGAAACTGATGAAGACATTGGATTACCGGTTGAGGCCATTCCCATCGCGCTACCCGACTCGACAACACTCAATTTTCCTGTCATGCCTGCCGCACTGTGTCCGGCGACCTCACACAGGTACTCAACATCGCCAACTTCAAGACCACTTACCGCAAGTTCTTCGCTCGTACCCGGCTTCAGCATTGCCGTTTTTGCCTTCAACGAAGGAATGGCGAAGTTGTGGTCAACGGTTCCATTATTTGTCACTTTAAATGTCACGTCTCCGGCTGGGACCACGCTTGGATTAAAGGTGATGGTGAATTCGCTGAGTGACACCTCAATCACCGAAGATCCAGATGCACTTGACGAACTAGAACTCGACGTGCCGCCATTCATTGCTACTACAGCAACAACACCCAAAACGAGTGCCGAGACCGCAACTGCAATCATCATCATGCCAAGCATGGACTTCGCAAAAATTGATTCACTTACTTTGGTGTCTTTGGATTCTGTGGACATTTTTACCTCCGTTGGTACACCAAAACGGTATGCAAAATGTTTTGCGTGCCAACAGTTTTACGAATTCAATCGTGCACAAAATCATCAATAAAGTTCGGAACTTTTTTGAGCTGTGACAAAAGGCGAACTGGATTACAGTGAACTCCCTGCAAACACTTAGCGATACCTAACGAGTTGTAGGTATACCTAACTCATAAATCAAAATACAAATACTGAATGATTTAATCGATTGCCAATAGAAATAGACTTTCCATTCACGATTACGGCGTCGAGAACATCCAGTCGATAATCCTGATCACCCAAATTGATTACTTGTGGACTTTTGATTGCAACAATCACTGTTGGAAAAGCTTCATAATCGCGACTGAGATGCTTTTCGTCTGCCCCGTCGCGAACCATCAAATTGAGAGCCTTCATTGGCCCGTCAATCAGCGTTGCATACACCACATCGTCGCCTCGAAATTTTGTAATTGACCCTGGTTCGCATCGGTGCTCGACTCCATTGATCGTGAGCACCACTCCGTTGCCATCGGCAACACAAAACTCGCGATTTACTCCTGGGAAAACCGAGAATGGAACATCTTGCGTGATATCTGCCGTGGAAAGTCGCCATGTCCAATCATCGGGCAACGATCCATCGCACACAATTTCGTACTGCAAACCCATACCGTTTTTCCACGGTTGTGGAGTTCGATCAATTGCGCGCTGAATTTCTACGGACAATATTTATTGCCCTTTGCACGGAATGTTTGTGCCTTATCGAGCTGCGCTTGTGTGACACCAATTGCAGAGGTTAAATCCAAACCACAAATAACCGTATTCGTGAAATTGGCATTCGTGAAATTTGTACCTGCAACGATTGCACCTGTGAAATTTGCACTAGCCAAATTTGCGCCTGTGAAGTCGGCATTTGAGAGATCGGCACGAATAAAAGTGGTTTCTTTCAAGCTTGTGCGCACAAATTTGGCACCCTGCAAATTGGCCACACTGAAGTCGGTGAATTCAAGCTTTAGCAGCGAATAGTCAGCACCAACCAAATACGAGAATTGACATTTCAACACGGTGACGCACTTAATGTCCACTTCAGGCATTGTGGTTGTTGTTTCCGGCACCGTTATCGGCGTTGTTTCCGGAGTGGAATCTGACGTTTCAGGAGCCACGGTTTCCACCACCGAATCAACAACCGAAGTTTCGACAGGAACCGAGTTTGAACCACTAGGGGTGTCGTTCAGCGAACAACCCGCCAGTACGCCAGCGAATGCTGCGATGCCAATGATTGTGCGCGCGATTTTCACAACTCCACAGTAGGTGCTGCGTTGCTACGGTTGAGGGAGCATGACTACTTCAACTTCTTGGGGCACACCAGACATGGTGTCGCAACTTTCACGCGTCCTGGTTCGTACACCAACCACCGTTGGCAAATTCGTAGAAGAAGGTTTCTGGCGTATGCCTGACACCACCGAATTACTGAAAGAGCACGAGCAATTTACCAATTTGCTTGAAAGCCTGGGCTGCCAAGTGGATGTTGCCTCCCCGATAGAGGGTCTTGTCGATGCTGTGTATATGCACGACCCCATGATCATGACCCCGCACGGAGCAATTCTTCTTCGAATGGCCAAGCCAGTTCGTTCTCCTGAGCCTGCGGAGTTCCGCAAAGACCTCGAGCGCATCGGTGTGCCGATTCTTGGCCAACTTACCGAGCCAGCATTCGCCGACGGCGGCGACAAAGTGTGGCTAGACGCCAAAACCTTGCTCATTGGTCACGGCTATCGCACGAACCAGGCAGGTATTGACCAAATTCGAGCATTGCTCGCACCTCATGGTGTTGATGTGTTTTCGTTTGATCTTCCCCACTATGAAGGACCAGGCGCAGTGTTGCACCTGATGTCGGTGTTGTCGCCTATTGCCCACGACAAAGCGGTGGTATACGAGCCACTTGCACCAGTACGTCTGCTGCAATTTTTAGAATCGCGCGGAATCTCGTGGTTCACCGTAAGCGAAAAAGAAATGCTCACGCAAGGAGCAAACATATTGACCATTCGACCAAACGTTGTGGTGCTTGCTGCGGGCAACCCAGAAATTGAAGGCAAACTTCGTGAAGGTGGAGTTGAAGTTCACGTTTTTGCTGGCAATAATGTCGCGGTGAAGGGTGATGGTGGACCAACCTGCCTCACTGCACCATTAGCGAGGTCGTAATGAGCGAGTTCACCGGCAAAGTTGTCATCGTTACAGGTTCGTCTAGTGGCATTGGTGAAGCTATTGCGCTGCGCCTTGGCGAACTTGGTGCAAGCGTTGTAGTCAACTCGGCAAATTCTGTTGAAGCCGGCAAAGCCGTCGCCACAAAAATTGGTTCCAATGCGATATATGTCCAGGCCGACATTAGCGACAAAGAAGCTGGTCAACGCCTTCTCGATGAAACCATTAGGCAATTCGGAAAACTCGACATCTTGATTAACAATGCAGGCTGGACATCACTCGTTGCACATCACGATCTTGAAGCACTCACCGACGAGATCTTTCAAAAGACTTTCGCAGTAAACGTGTGGGGAACGTGGGCACTAACCAAGGCCGCAATGCCACTGCTGAAAAAGAGCGATGACGGCAACATAATCACCATTACATCAATTGCTGGCGTTCGCCCAGTTGGCAGCTCTATCGCCTATTCCATGTCAAAGGCAGCACTGAACCACATGACATTGCTACTCGCAAAGAGCTGTGGACCAGTGCGGGTAAATGCTGTTGCGCCCGGGTTAGTTGAAACACCCTGGACCATGGACTGGCAAGACCAGCACGCAGGCGTTAAAGCAATGGCGCCGCTTGGACGCTCGGCCACCCCAGAAGATTGCGTGGAAGCAACACTTGGCTTACTGCGCACCAAGTACGCAACGGGTCAGGTATTTGTCGTTGACGGTGGCTTAACGCAACGAATGTAATTCGTTATTGCGTACGGTCAGCGAATTCTTTTACTGCTGCCATTCCGTACAACAATGCACCTGTTGCAACAACGAAAAAGATGACGCAACCAAAACCGAACAAAGCTGCTTGAGACATGATCTATTTATCCTTTGATCCTGCAAGCAAGAATGCACCGAGCGCCAAAATGGACGGCACCCAAACGCCTACATAGATGCCGTTTAGGCGATCGGTTACTTCTTCACCGTTGAAGTAGAGAAACACACTCATGGCCAGGCTGGCCGCAGCCGCCAAAAGGGTTGTGGCTTGCAAAATTCGCTTAGGTTTCATGAATAAAGTCTCCCACAAATATCTCCGCCAAACAGAGCAACCAAACAATTGTTCATCGTTCCGTAACCATTTCGCAATGTAACAGAACTCGCCAATTTCAAAAATATGAATAAGACTGATGTTGGCTGTTGATAAAAGCCGTCGGCTTTTAGGCCAAACGAAAGGCTAGGAATCAATGAACGAAGCAACAGGGCTCCTTGTGAGCAATCACAACCTGGTGTACAACGCGCTGTCATTTGCAACCGCAACATTGGGAATTTCATTCGTGTTTTTCTTGGTGTCACGCAGTCGAGTGTCAGTCACCTACCGCAGTGCAGTAACCATGTCAGCAATGATTTGCGGAGTTGCCGCCTATCACTACTGGAGAATGTTCACCAACTTCGCAGGTGGCAGCTGGAACGAGGGCTACCGCTACGCAGACTGGCTACTCACCGTGCCATTGCTAGTGGCAGAACTTGTCGTGGTTTCTGGAGCATCTAAGGAAATTGCAAAAAAAGTGACACCAAGACTGGTGATCGCCGCATTGCTCATGATCGCAACCGGATATCCGGGTGAAGTTGCCGATCACGGAAGTAGCGCACGCTACACATGGTTCATCATTTCATTCCTCTTTATGCTCTACGTGCTGTACGAGTTGTTCGCAGGATCAATAGGTAAGACACTTAAGTCTCAAAGTGGTGAAATCGGAAAGAAACTCAACAACTTGCGTTATGTGCTAGTTGCAACCTGGGTTGTTTATCCAATTTTCTACCTACTCGGTGATGAGACTTCGTTTATCGCGAAGATCTTCAACTTGTCAGCAGAACAATCTGGAACCGTCATTCAAGTCGGTTATTCAATTTCAGACATCGTTGCTAAGGCTGGTTACGGATTGATCATCCTTGGAATTGCAACCGCTCGTTCGGATGCAGAGGGATATCGCGCCGCTTAGTGCGAAATTATTGTGAAAAAGCCCCGGCTTCGGCCGGGGCTTTTTTATTTTCAGGATTACATCTCGCGTAGCGCGCGACGCAATAAATCAAGTGCGCTGATCACGCTGAGTTGACGCATGGTGTCTCGATTTCCTGGCAACTGCAGCATGGCTGACTGAGCCGAGCCGTCGGGCAATGCCAAACCAACGCACAGCGTTCCTGGCTTCATGCCCTCTTGGTCTGCTGGGCCAGCCACACCGGTAAGCGCAAGCCCAACACTTGCACCAAGCACGCGCTGAGCGCCCTTGGCCATTTCGATTGCTGCTGCTTCGCTGACTACTGGGCCATTCGTTACTCCCAGAACATCAAACTTCACTTCGCTGGCATACGACACCACGCAGCCGCGCAACACATCGCTCGAGCCCGCGATGTTGGTGAGCCGTCCCGAAACCAAACCACCTGTTACCGACTCGGCGAGGCCAAGGGTGATCCCGCGTTCGCGCATCATGTTGAGCACCACCGATTCCATGGTGTCGCTATCGGTTCCAAACACAATGTCGCCAATGGCATAACGAACTTTGGCGTCCCATGCATCTAGCAATGTGGTCACTTCTGCAGTAGCCGATGCCTTAGCGGTAAGGCGTACTTTGATGCCCTCCCACCCGCTGGCTAAAAACGCCAGCGTTGGGTTTCCAACCTTTTCAAGTTCATCAATCACGTCGAACAATCGCTCGTTCAATCCACTTTCGCTTTCGCCCCACGTGCGCAAAGTTCTGCTGGCAATGACCGACGCTGAACCTGATCGCTTCAACAAATCGGGAAGAATTCCGCGCTCAAACATTTCGTACAACTCGTACGGCACGCCAGGAACTGCGTAAATGACTTTGTCACCCACTGGACACACCAACCCTGGAGCCGTGCCGCGACGCTGTTCAATAATGTTGGCGCCCTTTGGCACCATTGCTTGACGCATATTGATTTCAGGCATTCGACGATTGCGTGATGCGAACATTTCAGAAATGACCATGCCGACTTCGTCGTTGAATTCCAACTCGACACCCATGATTTCAGCAATGGCTTCGCGCGTAATGTCGTCGTGCGTTGGCCCAAGGCCGCCACAAATAATTACCGCGTCTGCATCATCGAGCGTCGAGCGAATGGCTTTCACCATGCGTCCCAAGTTGTCGCCAACTTTTACTTGCAAGCACGAATCTATTCCAGCTGCAGAAAGCTGCTCACCCAACCACGATGAGTTGGTGTCAACAATTTGGCCAAGGAGTAGCTCGGTACCAATGGCAACAACATCGCAGCGCATTGCTTATGCCAGCTTGCGAGCTTTTACGGCCACCGAGGCGTACTGCAAACCGCTGTACAACGTAAGTGCTGTTGCAATAACAAGTGAACCCTTTGCCAAATAGTTGTAATCGGCTGCGCTCAACGGCAACACTGCGAAACCCACAGCAACTTGTTGCGCAAACGTTTTGAATTTCGCAGCTTTGCTTGCAGGAACGCTGACACCCTTTGCACCAGCAAACACGCGATACAAACTGATAGCAATTTCGCGAGTAGCAATAATTCCCACAAGCCACACGCTGAACATTCCGCGATCAACAAGCACGAACATTGCGCCGAGCACACACACCTTGTCGGCCAACGGGTCTAGGAATGCACCGCTGCGAGTAACTCCTTGGCGGCGCGCCAAATTCCCATCAATTAAATCGCTTAAGCACAACACGAACCACAAGCCGGTTGCCGCCCACGAGCCAACATTGTCGTTTGGAATAATGGCAAACATCAGCGGCGACACCAATAGTCGGCTGACAGTTATGGCATTTGCCCATGTACGGATAGCGCTTGGGTCAGTTGCCATGGCTTCTATTCTTCCCCATCAAAGGCATCGGTATTTGCACCGGCTGAAAGCAAATCTGGTCCCATTGCATCAGCAATCGTCACGTCGTAAAACTTGCCCACTTCAAGTTCATCGCTTACGTGCACCACGCCATCAATTGATGGTGCCTCGCGGTGTGTGCGACCGATACCCCGCTCGTCAACCAGCACATTCACCGTTTCACCAATCAGGTCGTCGCGACGTGATGCCGTAATAGCATCTTGCATTTCACGCAGTTCGGCAATCCGCTCGTTCATCAGCGACTGATCCACATGGTCTGGTTGGGTCATGGCGTGAGTTCCCTCTTCAGGGCTAAAGGTAAAGAAGCCGCACCAGTCCAATTGCGCTTCTTCAACGAAACGCAATAACTGGTCGTGGTCTTCCTCGGTCTCACCCGGGTAACCAACAATGAAGTTGCTACGGAATGCCGCCTGAGGGCTGAGTGCGCGAATGTCTTCGATGCGTTTCAGGAAGCGGTCACCATCACCCCAACGTCGCATACGTCGCAAGTGTGGCTTGCTTACGTGTTGAAGTGAAAGATCAAAATATGGAACGTTAGTTTCCAACATTGCGTGAATCAGTTCGTCGGTGAGATCGCTTGGGTATAGATACAACAAGCGTGTGCGCTCAACTCGCTTGGCCACAGCCTGTACTAAAGGAACAATTGACCCTGCCCCAAGTTCACTCGGGCGATCTTTGCCGTAACTGGCAAGGTCTTGTGCAATCAGCACAATCTCGTGCACCTCTAGTTCGTCTACTTCGCGCAAAATTTGTTCAATGTCGCGACTGCGTTGCGGCCCACGGAAAGAAGGAATTGCACAGAACCCGCAGTTACGGTCGCAACCCTCAGCGATTTTTACGTACGCCCATGGCGCTGTCGACTTTGGGCGTGGCAAGTTCAGCAAATCAAACGATGGAATTGGCGCACTCGATACCGCAATTGGCTTCTTACCGAATTGCACGGGCACTCCAAAGCCGGCTACTTGGTCAACTTCTGGAAGCGCATCGGCGAGTTCTTGGCCATATCGCTCGGCCATGCACCCTGTCACCACTATGCGGGCGCCATCTTTACGTTGCGATTCAAGGGCAAGAACCGTGTCAATACTTTCCTTGCGTGCGTCCTCAATAAACGCACACGTATTCACCACAACTACATCAGCAAGTGATGGGTCATCGGTAGCGATTAAGCCATCGGCAAGCAGTGTGCCCATAATTTTGTCGGAGTCGACATCATTCTTTGGGCAGCCCAACGTCTCGATGTAAAAGCGTTGCTGCACAGTAAAACAGCCTACCTGTCGGCACTGTTTAGAAGTTGAGTTTCAATCCCTTGTATGGCCATGGCATCGACACCAATCGACCTGTGCCCGACAGCGTGATGTATGCGGTTTTGAAATCTGGGCCACCAAAACAAATATTGGTGGTCAGCGGATCGCCAGTGAGAATTTGCTCCAACACTTCACCGTTAGGTGAAATGACCGTGATTCCAGCGGTTTGCAATCCAAGTGTTGCGACACACACATTGCCATCACCATCAACTGCAAGCGAGTCAAACAGCTGCACACCTGGAAGCCCAACCAAACAAACTGATGGATCAATAGAACTGAAATGTGCCGTCTCGCCAGGAGCGGTGATCGCTAGATGAAACACGCGACCGGTGTGAGTTTCTGCCCAATACAACGTGTTGCCTTCTGGTGATAAGCCAATGCCGTTTGGCGAATCGGTTGGAAACACCACTTCCTTGATCATGGAGCCGTCAATTTTTGCGTAATAGATGCCGCTCAAGTCGGCATGTCGCCCGTGACGTATGCCGTGATCGGTAAACCACATGCCACCATGCGCATCAAACACGATGTCGTTTGGCCCACGCAACTTATTGCCGTTGCATTCGGTGTACAAATCTTTCAGTTCACCGGTTTCCATGTCGAGGCGCTGAATACGTCCACCGATGTAGTTAGCTTCAACCATTGGACCTGGAAATGTGAGGCCAAGAAAATCAACTTCGCTAAACGAACCGCCATTGTTGCAAATATATAAACCACAGTCTGGACCGAATGCAATTCCGTTTGGACCACCAGGAACATCGGCGATTTTTTCTTTCGTTCCATCTGGCTTCACTCGCGTGATTTGTTTTCCAAACATTTCAACAAGAATCACGCTGCCATCGGGCATCGCAATAGGACCTTCAGGGAAACGCAGACCAGATGCAACTTCGGTAAATTCAGCCATGGGCAAACATTACGCCCTTTTTGAGGTGCGAAATTACGGGGCTAGCTACCCATTTGGAGTTGTTCGAGTTCTTCAACGGTCATCAGCACTTCGCGAGGGCGTGAGCCTTCGCTTGGGCCTACAACACCGCGAGATTCAAGCAAATCCATAATGCGACCAGCGCGGGCAAAGCCAATTTTCAGTTTGCGCTGCAACATTGAAGTTGAACCCTGCGCACTGCGCACCACCAAGTCCATAGCCTGGCGCAACAATTCGTCGTCATCGGCGTCTCCCGTTGTTCCACCAAACAGGCTGTCGCTCGCATTGCCGCCGGCACCTTCGCCATCAACACCCGACACGTACACCACTTCGGGAGCCTGCCTTCGCCAGTGGGCCACCACTTTACGAACTTCGCTTTCGTCCACCCATGCCGACTGCACACGCTGGGCAACCGAAGTATTTCCAGGCAACAACAACATGTCGCCCTTACCAATCAGTTTTTCTGCACCAGGCTGATCGAGGATTACTCGACTATCGGTAAGGCTGGACACGGCAAAAGCCATGCGAGCAGGAATGTTGGCCTTAATCACACCAGTGATGACGTTGACGCTTGGACGCTGCGTAGCAACGATCAGGTGAATACCAACCGCACGCGCCTTCTGCGCAATACGCGTGATGCAGTCTTCAACGTCGCGTGCGGCAACCATCATCAGGTCGTTCAACTCGTCCACCACAATCAAAATAAACGGCATGCGCTCGAACGACTTCTCGGCGCCTTCTTCACCTTCCAATTCGCCACGGTCGTATGCCGCGTTAAATCCGGTGATGTCACGGAAGCCAGCTTCAACCAAGAGGTCGTAACGACGTTCCATTTCCTTCACTGCCCAACCAAGCGCGTTCGCGGCTTTCTTCGGGTTGGTTACTGGTGGCGTGAGCAAATGCGGCAGGCGTGCATATTGCGCCATTTCAACGTGCTTCGTGTCAATCAAGATCATGCGCACTTGTTCTGGTGTCGAACGCATGAGCACTGAAGTGATGATGCAGTTAATTGCACTGGACTTAC